>MGDU01000001.1 GCA_001790815.1 Candidatus Uhrbacteria bacterium RIFCSPHIGHO2_02_FULL_46_47
ACGATTAATCCACGCTACTTGGCCCGGCTTAAAAGTGCCGCGCACTACACGTCCGATTGCGATGCGTCCTTTGTAATTGTCATAGCTGACATTAGCCACTGATACTTGAAGCGGCCCTGCAACATCTGCGGAAGGAGCTGGAATTTCTTTAACAATGGTTTCAAAAAGCGGCGCCACATTTTGCATGGCCTCCAGATTATTTTCAAATCCGGCTTTGCCTTGTTTGGCTGAAGCATAAAGCACGGGAAAATCGGTTTGGCGATCTGAAGCGCCCAACTCCACAAACAAATCAAAAGTTTTGTTCAACACATAATCCGGCCGCGCGTCTTTTTTATCAATTTTGTTAATCACCACAATGGCGCGGTGCCCGGCGGCAATGGCTTTTTTCAGCACAAATTTGGTCTGCGGCATGGGCCCTTCTTTGGCATCTACCAGCAATAGCACGCCGTCCACCAAATTCATAATGCGCTCCACCTCCCCGCCAAAATCCGCGTGCCCGGGAGTATCCACAATATTAATCTTCACACCCCGGTACATAACCGCCGCGTTTTTGGAAAAAATCGTAATGCCCCGCTCGCGCTCCAGCTCATTGGAGTCCATGATGGTAGAGCCCTGCAACTCTTTTTCCTTGAAAGTATCAGATTGCTTAAGCAAAGAATCCACGAGCGTAGTTTTCCCGTGGTCAACGTGGGCAATAATTGCAATGTTTCTGATCGACTGCATATGTGTAATCCTGATTTACGGATGCATCCTAATCTACGGATTTGATTATCAGTAAATCCGGATGGTCATCCGTAACATCAGGATTGCCTTATCAAAATTAAAATCCCCCGCAAGGGATTCCCTATACTACCATGAAACAAACAAAGCGTCAAGCGACGACCTTAAAAAGAAAAGCGGCCCGTTTTGACACGTGCCGCACCCGTTGAAGGATCAACGGATTTTCCCGCCATAGGTTGGAAGACGGGACATTGGGAAGGATCGATAGGTCAGACCAATCCAGCCGACTACCAGACGATCACGTCCCCCACACGACGATCTCGGCCGGCTTCACGACCCGCTGCAGCGCATCGCGCTTGCCGGCGCGGATGGTCCAGAAAACGCGGTCACCCGTCCGCGGGCCCTGAATCGCGGCTCGGAGACGAGCCAGTCCTCCGTTGGCGACGACCGTGCTGGTGCTGTCCACCGGCTTGTCCAAGTCCGGAAGCTCCGGGATCGGCTGTGCGAGGGCCGTCGCGACCTCGCGCAGGATACTCCGGAGGGCGACGTAGACTCGCTCGTGGCCCTGGCGACCCGGGGTCGAGCCAGCCGAGACAAAGATCGTCGCGGAGTCGTAGTCCGCCATGAGGCCGCACGCGATGGGTTCGAGCAGGGCGTCGGTGGCGGCGTCGCACAATTCCTCGAGCGTTTTGGCGGAGCGCGTCAGCTCCGCGAAGACGTTGAGCCGCTGCTGAAGGTCAAGCCCGGGAAGAGGGGGCAGCCCGCCGACTCGGTTCATGATCCCCATTACCCGCTTACTGAACATCTTGAAATCGAGCTGCACCTTGGGTTGCACGCGCACGCGATGCAAAGAGATTGCCTCTTTGCCGCTCTTGCGCGCCCTGCACCTGCAGATGACCTCGAAATCTGGCAGAGGTCCTGCTGACCACTGCCCCTCTTCCGCCTGCTTGGACAAGTCCATGCTCAAGCAGTAGGGGGACTGCTCGTCTGCGGGGGCCACGATCGAGACTCCCTCCGGCAGCGGAGATTCGGGATCCAGATCCCACTCCTCTCCTGACTTGCTGGGAAGGTTCGCCTGACCGACTGCGCGCACGCAGTCGGTCTTGAGGTTCACTTTTAGCTCGTGTTCAGCCGCGATCGCAGCTGTTGTCGTGGCAGAGTCAGAGTCTGCTTGCCACTGCATGTACGCACCCAGAAGTTCGCGGGCCAAGCGAACCCCTTCCGAAGGCGGAACCGTTCTGATGCTCTTGGGGAAATCCCCAAGGTGAATCTGCCCATCAGAGCCTTTCCACGCACTAAACATGGTTGTCCTTTCCAGACAGTCATCTGACTGCCTTAATATGTTTTGGATTGGTTGAAAACGGCATTCTTTGGCCTAATTTAAGCCACAAAACGCCGCTTTCAACTATTTAAAGAACAACAAAATATGATACTACAAATTTACGATTTTGTCAATAGTTGGCTATAAAACTTCCAGTAATTGTTCTTTGGAAACACCTGCTTGTTTCAAAATACCAAATAATAATCCACGTTTAATGTCACGCGCGTGAAATGGGATTGAGGCAATGCGCTTTGTTTCAGGATGCCGCATAATCACATGACTTCCAGTTTGCCGGCGTTGCAAAAATCAGAGCTTTTAAAATGCTCGGATTAATTCTTGCGGTTTGAGTTGCGGTAAACGATCAAGCACAAAATAATCTTATACTGCTACTGGCACTTGAATAGTTGCGGCAATATGTTCGGCGCTTTCTATCGGGACTTCATCGCCATCTTCCTTCAGCACTTCAATATACCCCACAATAGCATCTTGAATATTTGCTTTGGCCTCTTCGAATGTTTCACCTTGCGTCATGCAACCAGGAAGTACTGGCACAGAAACAACATAGCCGCCTTCTGGTGCTTTCTCAAAAATCGCAGTGTAAGTTAAAATTTCCTCAGATTGCATAGTATTATTACTATACCAGCAAATCACTGCTATGTCAAATTTCAAAACAAACTCTGTTTTTTGGCTTCTAATTTTTCTTCTGCGCTAAAAATCTTAAAATTATTTTGGCATTACCTCTATTTCTTCTGCCTGATTATCAAAAATCACTTTGAAATGATCAAAAAAGCCAACTTGTCCAAGAATACCATAGCCATCAGCCGGAATATCGCGAGAAAATCCACAGTACAAATCATACGAGTAATCTCCTACCTGAACTTTGATCGTATGAAAATACGCATGCATGCCAGCGCCGCCAACACCTCCAAACTTTGCCTCCTTCCCACTTTCCACATCAATCCCCAAAATATCTCCAACTAAACTATGAAAAATACAAAAATCTGCGCCCGAATCAACAAGCGCAGCGTATTCTGCTTTGATGCCTTGATGTTCAATAGTGAGCGCGATGAGCGGACGCAGGGCAGTTTTACCATCCGGAAATGCGGGACAAGGCGCCACGGCTACACGCTCATAGCGAAATTTCATAGATATGCGCCGCCGATATAGAAGTCCTGACTCTTGGGTACGTGATAAAGAAGCGGCACTTCCACCCCTTTGGCGCGCGCTTCCTCAAATACTTTTTTCCCATCTTCTCCTGAGGCAACCACCTGACGATCTTTGGTCATCGCAACCCAAAGCCCGCGATATTTTTTATAAATTTCTGTCATGTCTATAGCTGGCATATATCTACATTATATTCAAACCGTCTTTTTATGTCAATCAGAGCAAACGGCTCTGTTTTTTGGCTTCTAGTTTTTCTTCGGCATTGAAAATGTTGACTACTCCATACTCGCCATCATAGCCCGGCGGATTGATCTTAACGCGGCCTTCGCGCACGCGGCGGATGGCTTCTACAAACCGCTGATGCGGGGAAATCGCGGCCAGTTCATCATAAGACATATTGAGCAAAATGTTGGCTTCAGTCCCGGCCTTGGCCACTAAATCCCAATACACTTTTTCCACGCTTTTGGAGCTGCGCCCTTTTACTCCATTGGCTTCCGCAATAATTTTATCCAACTCCACAAGGGACCAAAACTGCGGACAATATTCTGGCCTGCGGCCTTCGGGCTGATTTGCTAACTCTTCCACGCGCGAAAGTACGCCAATCGTCATGGCTTTTTTGCATTTTGGGCAAATTCCACCGAGTTTTTTGGTTTCCCGCGGATGCAAACACACTTTGCACGCGCGATGACCGTCATAGTGGTACCGGCCTTCATCAGGGATGAATTCAATGGTGCCGAGCATTTTAAATCTGCTATTAGCTATTAGCAATTTGCTATTAGCTAATCTGGCTGGTGCGGCTTCTCGTATAGCTTGCATTATGGAATCGTATGACAAGTCACCCATATTTCCTTCAAACACCGTTGCTTCCCTTCCTAAATTCGGCAAAGAGTGCGCATCGGCACTGGAGACCAGCGCCACTTGATCCAGTTCTTTTACGCGCCAATTCATCAGCGGATCGCTGGACAATCCGGTTTCAATGGCAAAAATATGCGGGGTTAATTCTTCAAAACATTCTGCAATGGAGTTGAATCCGGAATTGGATCCAAAAATCGCAAACCACGGCGTCCAGGCATGCGCCGGAATTAACACATTGCGCGGATCAATTTCCAAAATAATTTTCAAAAGCTCTTTAGAATTCATGCCAATAATGGCCCGACCATCAGATCCCAGTTTGCATCCGCGCGCAGTCAAAGCGGCATTTATTTGCGCGGCCACTTCGATGGTTGGAGCATAAATTAAATGATGCACCCGCCGCATTTTTTTCGCGCCTTGCGAATAGATGCAAGCCAATTCAGTGCCGAGCATAAAAAGCGTGGGTTTTTGGGGCAGTGAAATCTGGGGTGGTACGGTGGGTGTGAGCCCGGGACGCAATACATACAAACCATCATACATAGCGGGAAGCCGAGCTTCCGTGTTTACGGAAGCTCGGCTTCCGAATATTTCCCGCGCAGGCACTAATTTCGCTTTTATCTCCTCAAACCATTTTGGGTGAGTAAAATCTCCGGTGGATAAAATATCCACGCCTTTGACGCGCGCCCAGGCGTCCATATTCTCCAGCGTGAGTTGCGGCGAACACGCCCGCGCGTATTTGGAATGAGTATGTAAATCGGCTATAAAACGGGACATAATATCGCTAGCGTATCATACTATTTTGAAAATTAAAATACGGCGTGTGACGGTATTGTACCATCTCACGCCGATACTGCACTGAAGAACTTCTCCTATCCTACCGCACTCTGCCATGCTCCCTGCATCGAGTGCGGCGGCAACTTGCCCAAGAGAATCCCGAGCACGAGCGCGAGTTGCGCATGATTGTGCCGTACGAGTTCTCCCGGGGCAAGGTAATCGCTTCCCAAAAGCTTCCTGCCTGAAAGCCGTGAAAGATCACCGAACTCGACCGAATAGGCCTGATCCTTTGCCGCATACCGGACTGAGCGATCCGCGTCAATCCCGTGGCTGTGGTAAAGCACGGTATCAACCGGGCGCGGCAAAAGGTGATCAAGAGTTGTCACGAAGTCCACGACGGTGAAGTTGTCCGTCTGTCCGCGCGTGGTCACCAGATTGCAAGTGTAGATGATCTGCGCGCGCGAGGCCGCGATCGCTTCGTATACTCCCTGAACCAGCAGTACCGGAGCGATGGAAGACCACAGATCGCCGGGCATGAGGAAGAGGAACTGCGCTCTCCTGATTACCTCAAGCGCTTCCTCCACTGCTGGCTCATTCGGATCAAGCCAGACTCTTGTGATGCGGTCACCGGGCCGAAGCAATTTTCCAAGCTGGTCAAATCTTGCTTCTCCATGGACTTCCACGCCGCGCTCCGAGACGCCGTGAAGCCGCACTTGGCCGACCGTGATGGGAAGCACATGGCCGCGCACCTTGAGAATGTCTTCAAGCTCGGCCACGGCATCCAAGAAACTGCCGCCGTGCGAAGCGGCGAAGGTGAGCACCAGATTCCCGATATTGTGTCCTCCAAGTGCCCCGCGCGTCATGCGCGTGCGCAGGATGTGACGCACCACTTCGCGCGGCAGAGTCGTGAGCGCCGTAAGACACTGCAGCAGATCTCCCGGCGGAAGCGCTCCGTACTTGTCGCGCATCTCGCCAGAGCTCTCGCCGTCGTCCGCCATGGAAACGAGCGCTGTCGGCTCAAGTTCGAGCCGACGCAATGCGCGGAGAAACTCGTAATGACCAGTTCCGCCGCCGATCGTAACGACCTTGGGTTCCATAGGTTTCACCTTTCTTTCAATGAGCCGACTCTCATAGCTCTAGTGGCGCTTCTTCCACTCTTTAAGATATGCGACTCGTTGCGCGGCAAGCTCTGCGCGTTCTTCATCGCTAAAACTTACCGGAACTACGAATCCGCACTCCACCGCGACTTCCGGGTGCATACTCGTGCAGACCCAGAAGCGAATTTCCGTACTCAGCGGCCACCTGTGCATTTGCACGTGTATTCGGGCTACCTTCATCAAACAGTTGCGTCGGAATACTTGAGGACACACTGGGCAGTCAAGTATCTCTGCGTCTTCAAGCAAGACTGGCTGGTTATTGAGCAAGGAACTGAACGTACTATGCATTGGTTCATGACCAAGCACTACTCTCATGTTGTACACCTCCTTAATTCATCCTGCGACAATTACAAGATAGATTAAAGAGGCAAGGGCATGGTGTGGAAGCGCGCAGTCCCATCTAACCGTTGCTGTAAAATCTTTTCCACAAACTGAAGTTGTTCCAGCGTGTTGATACCCAGCCCTTCTTGAGGATCATCCAGCAGGACCTCCTCCACGGTTTTTCCCTCCGCAAGCGCAAGGGCCACCACATCGGTCAGATAGTATTCTCCTTGCGCATTAGTGCGCTTGAGTTGCGGAAGAGTAGCCCATAGCCAGGCGGTCTTGAACAGATAGTAGCCGGGGTTAACCGTGGTAATGGCACGCTCCTGCGCACTTGCGTCGCGGCTTTCCACAATGTGCGCAATGCGGCCGTGCCCATTGCGCACGATACGGCCGTACGCTTCAAAAAACGTAAACCAATCTTCAAAATGCGAGAGCCGTAAAGTGGTAAGGGTGATATCGGCGCGCGCGGACAAGTGATGCGCAACCAGCGCGTCAATGGTGCGCGCGGAAACCAACGGATGATCGCCATAGAGCACGAGCACATGATCATAGCGCATGAGTTTTTCTTTAGCCGCCAGCACCGCATGACCGGTCCCAAGCTGCGATTCTTGTATAGCATAATCGCACCCTGCGCCAATGCGGTCCCGAATAATATAAAGATCCGGCGCGATAACGATTATCGGCTTTGATTGTACCACACTCCCTTTGATGTTTTCCAAAAGATGGGTAAGGAGCGGACGGCCTAACAGCGGAGTCAGCACTTTGGGCTGCTGCGTGTTGGCGTGCATGCGCTTGCCCTTGCCGGCGGCAAGGATGACAATGCCGATATTTTTTAAAGGGTTGACCATAGCTTTTCAAAAATCAACTGCTGGGTGCGTGCGATATTATGATCCTCAACTACAACGCCAAGCGGCATCGACGCGCGGTCAATCGCGATGTGCGCGGTCTTCGTGCCGTAAATTAAAGTATAGGCCGGCGATCCCGCGTCTTTAGTCAGCCATTTGCGTTGCGAAAGCATATCTTCTTTTCCTCCTTCTCCAAGTGCAATAACTTTTACCTCAATACCTCGTTTAATTCGTTCCTTGGTGAATTGCGGAAAACTTTTATGCAATACGTCTCGTAAATTTGAAGAAGAGTAAACATAGTATTCCTTTTGCCGCTCGCCGCCAAGTGTTGCCAGCACATCTTGCAGAATATTTTTTACTCCGGAAAGTCCCTCGTAATACCGTGCAACTGGCTTATCGCCGCCGCGATTATACATGGATTGAAGCTCCGGGATAATACTTTGAATTTTTTCGCGCAACCGACTCATTTCTTCAAGCCGTCCATCCAAATGGCGCTCAAGTTTCATTGGATCTTCCGCCACAAAATATTGTTTCTTTTCTTTATGATAGTAAACCACAAGACCTTGTTTCATCAGGTGTTTTAAAATATCATAAGTCGTGCCGCGGTTTATTCCGGCTGATTGCGCTATTTTACGTACTGACGCAGGGCCAAGACTAAGCAAAATCAAATACACGCGGATCTCTTTTTCATCAAAACCTAATTTTTTGAGAATTTGAACTACATCCATATGCGTGTAGCGTGTAACGTATAACGTGTAACTCAAGAACCATTTATTCCAATCTTGCGCTATACGCTACAGGTTACAAGTTACACGTCTAGCTGTCAACTTTTTCTCTGCACAATATGTGGATAAGTCAAAAACTGCCTTAAATTATAGATAATATGCGTATTTTAGTGTCAATAATGCACATGACACTCTGGACAGCTTATATATATTAGGGTATAACTTCATTATGAAAACCCTTTTAGTATTTACCGGCGGCGGGCTTGCGCCAGCGCTTAATTCCACGCTTTACGGCGTTATTACTGAGGCGCGCAAAAAAGGCTGGCGTGTACTCGGAGGACTTTACGGCTGGGCCTCGCTTTTGCGCGGCGGCGGGCATATTGATCTTACCGCCATGGATATTGAATCGCTGAAAGAAAATGGCGGGACAATTTTGCGTTCCTCACGCGCAAATCCGTATGCAACTTCAGATGGTATAACTCAAGTAAAAGAAGCTCTCAAAACGCTTGGCGTCGACGCGGTCGTGGCAATTGGGGGCGATGATACGCTTGGCGCCGCGGCAAAACTTGCCTTAGAAGGTATCTCAATTGTTGGCATTCCCAAAACCGTGGATAATGATTTGCCCGGAACTTACTTTACTCCCGGATTTCCTTCTGCAGCATACTATCTTGCCACTTTTGCGCAGGAAATTAAACGTGATGCCGCTTACGCGCTCTCGCGCATTTATATTATTGAGGCCATGGGTTTCAAAGCCGGCTGGCTAACAGCCGCTGGAGCACTTGGCGGTGCGGACCTAGTTCTTCCACCAGAGTGGAAAATTTCTTGGAAACAAACGCTGGAACTGCTTTCTGAACGTTACAAAAAAAATGGAAATTTCGCAACTGTCGTAGTATCGCAAGAAGCACATTTTGATGAACCATTGCATGGAATCAGTGAAACACAACTAGGAGAACAGCACGACCATGTGCGTCAAAGTTATATTTGTCTGACGCTTCGCGACAAACTAAAGGCGGAACTGGGGATTGAAGCAAAAGCGCTTTATCCGGGAAATTATGTAGAAACCGGAAAACCAATTCCGCTTGATCGCGATCTTGCCATCGCACTTGGCAAAAAAGCAGTTGAACTTCTTGAACGCGGTGAGATCGGACGCATGCCCTGCATTACTCGCCCTTCTGCTCAAACTCTGGATCTGGCCGTTGATAATGTGCCGCTTGCAATTATTGCGGATAAAAAACATCGTCCGCTTGATCCTAATATGTACGATACAAATTTACTTCTTCCCACTAAAGATTTTTTTGACTACATGGCGCCGCTGGCGTGTGATTTTCCAAAACATGAAAATGCGTACGCACAACTCATGCAATTTATTTCCTCGCACAGTGCATAACTTGTTTATTGACTTAACTGCACCCTTTGTTAAGATACAGATGCTCTAAATGAACTATTTGCAAGGGGGCGTACCTTGACTATTCCAACAACTGAAACTGTAAGCTGGTCAAACAAGGCTGCAACGCGAACCGTTGTCGTTGCTCCATCGCTCAACATCGAGACTACCGCGTCAATCTCCGCTAAGCTGTTTGAGGAACTTGTCAAAAATACGGACGGTTTCCTCATCGTGCCTGGGCAGAAACACACAGTTAAAGAGCTCACCATCTATGACGCACCCATGGGTGGCAAGGCCGCGGACGTGGTGACGCTGATTACCGGATACAGCCAAACAATTCCGCTTGGTCATCGAGTTTCCGAGGGAATCGCCGCAGGCAGCTCTGCCAACATCGCGAATACCATTCGCGAGCTCGGAGTCCAGGATATCGGCATTATCGGTGCGATTGGAAAGGGCGGCGGAGGTGATGCGCTCGTGACGAGTCTTGAGCGCCGCGGATTTCGCGATCTGCTCCTAGTTCGGCGTACTGGAGGAAGCGCTCAAAGTCTTTTCCTTAGAGCTCCCACGGGCGAGACCATTGCATTCGCAAAAAAACCGCCCTACGAAGTCAGTCCAGAAATCCTCGCCTACCTTACAACTCACGCGAGCCCGCGAGTGCTCATCTGCAGCGGATTTTTGGAATATGAGCTTAACCTGATCAACGCGCTTTGCGATGCCGAGCATGTCCCAGAAGCAAGAGTGCTCTCGCCGCATGTCAACTGCTTCGATACCGAGACCGGCCGCAGGTCGTGCCTGGAGCTTGCAAAAAAGGCAGATCTGTTCCACCTCAATCAATTTGAGTTCGCGCGCCTTCTGCGTCTGGGAGGAAATGACTGGGCAATTCCAGAAGATAAGCACGAACTCATTACGATCATGAAAAAAGTGGAAGCAAAACTCGTGTGTGTGACATGCGGTGATAAAGGGAGCGTAATCTACGACAGTCAGCAAAACGACATCCTCAGACAGTCAGCGTTTCCGGTTGATACCATATGCAACACAACTGGCGCAGGAGATGTTCATCTTGCGGTGCTGACCTACTACCTTTGGCTCCGCGGACATCGGATCAAGCTTGCTCCGGCACTTGAGCTTGCGACACGGATCTGTGCAAAAAAAATCGCCTTCGAAGGTGAGGCACCGCGACCGTGGGATGGAATTCCGCCCTCGGCAGAGCGAAAGCCCTGGGTGCGTGAAGCCGCGGATCACTATCACAGCGGAGCAACGCCGCCAGACGGATACACTCCAGTTTCCAAATGAAGCCACTAACAACAAGGGGGACAACAAATCGGCGTGCCGTAGCTGACACGCCGATCTTTTAATTGTATTAAACAAAAACAAGTCCACTTTACTGGCGGCGGCCTACTTTCCCAGGACCGGATTGGGTCCAAGTATCATCAGCGCTGGTGTGTTTAACTTCTCTGTTCGGAATGGGAAGAGGTGGTTCCACACCGCTAAGCCACCAAAAAAGTGAACTTGTTTTATTTTTTGAGAGTAACCGCATCCAAAGAAATCCAAATTTGTGCTTCAGTGTTTTTGACCGATTAGTAACGCTCGGCTCAAATCCTTACGGATCTTTCACCTGCGCCCTATCAACCTCATAATCTCTAAGGAGTCAAATAAGACCTAATCTTGAGGACGGCTTCGCGCTTAGATGCTTTCAGCGCTTATCCGTGCCGAACGCTGCTACTGAGCAATGCCCTTGGTAGAACAACTCATACACAGGAGGTTCGTTCTTTCCGGTCCTCTCGTACTAGGAAAGAGCCCTCTCAAGTCTTTGCGCCCGCGACAGATAGGAGACCGAACTGTCTCACGCATGTATATTCATTATTTCTAATGGCATGGACTATATCTTCATCCCGATTATACATCGGGAGCCAACGTGTAGTCTCTACGGACTCTCTGCTTTCGCAGGTTGCCTCGGTATTACCCTCTTGAACAGTTCGAAATTCAAGGAGGGCTTCACCGATACAGTTGGTGCTAGAACGGCATTACTGCCGCCAAACGCCATGCTCCCAGATTGGGAGGACGTTCTGAACCCAGCTCGCGTACCGCTTTAATTGGCGAACAGCCAAACCCTTGGGACCTCATTTCTTGTTATCTCCGCTTACGCGGAGTACCAGACTATACCATCACCATAGTTGCAATCGTCACCGATTGAACCGTAGGTGCGAACCGTATGATAGTGGCATAATTCATAATAATATCCAAAGCCATCTATCTCACTACGATCTTGCATCGGAGATCAGTCGTTACGGGAGCGCTTGTCTTTGATCATTGTCGCATGATTGATGCGGCGATTTTTTGATCGCACATTCAATCGCGCCAATGTATCCGCCAAACGAGCCGCCACCATCAATTCCTTAGGAGAATTGATCGTGCCACTTAGCAATCGTAATGCTTTTGTGGTTTGCTGATTCTTAATCTTGAAATAAGGTTTCAATATAGTCAACAGTTCCTTAATTTCACTTTGCTTCCGTAAAAGCCAATCATACGTAGTGCGATTTTTACGCACTAGTCCGCAATGGCATTTATTTTGCAACCAATGCAGAATTTTGGGATTGGCTTGGGTTGCTTTTAAAACAACCCGAATACGGAAACCAAATTTTTTCTCCTTGTGCCGTTCGATCGTCGCCATTATGGCGCCGTCGGCATCAAGAAAACCAGCAATATATGCTCGCTCGACTTCAGACAATCGCTTTCCCACGGGGTTAACCTTCATACATTCAAATTATACCTGGGACCTGCGATTTACACAAGTCGATATAATTCAAATTATGAAGGCCTTCACCGTTTTGAGCTCGTTTATTACTCCGACGTTTCCGTCGGAGAGAGAAGGTTATGTTTTCTCCAGCCCCAGGATGCGATGAGCCGACATCGTACATTAATCCACGATTTCGCGTGGTGCAGACTATATCTTCATCTTGCTCCGGATCGTAGTCCCGCGGACGCGGGACATAATCTCAGTTTGATTATAGCAAGAGTCGGCGTTTTACCCGGGCGCCACTTTCTGGCGCGCCAAGTCTTCCCTTTCGGGTCAGTCGTTACGGGGTCATGAGCGCTATGCGCTAAATTACTAATTTCTAATTGTTCTAATTTCTAAATTTTAGGAATTAGGTTAATTAGGTTAATTAGATATTCACTGCTTTGCAGTGCTGACTTCCCACGGTATCGCCGGGTAGCGCGGGCGCGCTACTGACGGGTCCACCGTTATAAGCCGATTTTATTGTCTCTATCTAAACTAAATGGTTTTGACGAAAAGACTGGAAACAAATCACTTTGTATGCACCCCGATATGTTAAGGTGCCAAACCTTGCCGTCGCTATGGGCGCTTGGGCAAGATCAGCCTGTTATCCCCGGAGTAGCTTTTATCCGTTGAGCTTCGCCGGTCCTATGACCGAGCGTCGGATCACTAACTTCTACTTTCGTATCTGCTCGTCTTGTATGACTCGCAGTCAAGCAGGCTTTTGCGTTTGCACGTCATGCTCGATTTCCATCCGAGCTAAGCCTACCTTTGTAAACGCCTCCGTTACCTTTTAGGCAATTGTGTTAGCCAAACCTTGGGCAACTTATACCGCATTGAAGGAATCACGAATGGTTCGATGAGAGTAAGAAATCGTTCGATGGTTTCTCCTATCACATACAATTGCATCCCATCTCGATCCTTTCGTGTATTGGTTTTAATTCCAAACTTTTTAAGTAGTGCACTCTGAAGTCGTTCCATACTCTGCAGATCGAATCCTTGCGTATTCAGAAATACAGTGCGATGATGCTTCGATTTAATTGATCCGTCATCCATATACCATACTGCGAGCACAAGTGGTGTAAGCCATCTATGGATCAATTGTGGCACTACCTTGTTTCCTTTGCGGTAGAATTGCTGAGCACAGAATCGGAATGAACCTGAGCTTAATGTATTGAAGTAATACTTTGGATATATTCCCGAGACGCTTCGAAGTCGCACAAATCGTTCGCGAACCTTTGGTAAAGTCAACACCCACTCCCGAAATTCGTTGTGGATCCAATCCACATATTCTTTCTGCTTGAGTGTGTGCTCAATCTTTAGCCGATAGGTTCGCCCATGATCCTGCGTTTCTAAATGTCCATCTCCAAGAAGTGTTCCTACAAGAATCTCTTGCTGACGCGAAGTCAACTTGAGTTTATTCTTATATGTTGCTATTGCATTACTATGCATAGATTTGGTGTTCGAATTATTCGAACTCTCTATGTCGCCATAGAGTTCAGACTATATCATCTCCTCCGAAGGACTTCGGAGGAGTCGAGCGTGTAGTCGTTGAGGGGCCAATTTGCCCAGATTTTTGGACTTGACTTACTTTATACTTTGTGCTATATTGCTCACCAAGGAGGTTCCCATGTCGCAGAAGGCTCGCAACACGCACCTACTCTACGGTTTGCTGATCTACGGTTTTTTCGGAACGTGCTTGATGGTGATGTTCTCCGCCATCGCCCGCGGGTGCTACTCAATGTACTTTCGCTGAGCGCAACCGCGATCGCTCTGCCAACTCACCTGTGTCGAAGACGCAGGTGGGTTCTTCTTTTTTTATTTGAAATAAGTCCAAAAATCTGAGCAAACGGCTTCCCTGCTGATTGTCCGCAGTCCGATATTTTCACCACACTTTTAAGTGCGGTAATCGGACATACTCCGGATGTTCCAGCATATAGTCCCGACGTTCGCCTTTGGCGAAGTCGGGATCCCGATCCCTTTACGGGCATCGGGACTCAATATTGCGTTCTGCATTACTGCAGAACCGCCCCTAAGGATTCGTCCTCCGATGTCCATCGGAGGCGTAACGGAATTGAATCCTTGTTGAGGCATCCGCCCCAGATAAACTGCCTACCAGGCCCTGTTCCTCTGCGTCGATTCAGGCGCAAAGGTAAGGAGTAAAATATAGAAAGGGTGGTGTTTCATTGTCGTCCCGCTTGCGCGGGACTCCCACCTACGCTAAACATTCCATGCCCTACCCCAAGACCAAGCTACAGTAAAGCTTCACGGGGTCTTTTCGTCTAGCCGCGGGTAACTCGCATCTTCACGAGTCTTGCAATTTCGCCGAGTCCCTCGTTAAGACAGTTCTCAAGTTGTTATGCCATTCGTGCAGGTCGGAACTCCATTTACTTCATCATGTTACCATGATGTTTAGACTATACTTTCATCTGGCTACAATCATTAGGAGATATAATCTCCATGGAATGCTTTTTCAGCCAGAGCCGACGTGTTGGCCATCCCGATAGATATCGGGACAACCCTCTCCTTTCGGATCAGTCGTTACGGGGTCAGTCCGCCTAGGCGGGACGACTTCCCACGGTATTGTCCTATTGTATCATAGGATATCCACCGTTATGAGTCGGCGTACTAATGCCATGTCGCCACAGCATTCGGGCGAGTGTTCCCGACCGGAAACATTGTTCACCCGACAAGGGATTTCGCTTATCGTGTTACTCATCCTATTAAGGATGGGCATGGTCATTTCTGCCATGCTCTGCATGTCGCCATGCAGATCGGACTCTATCTTCTCCACGTATTTGATACGGGAGTCTGGCATATAGTCTCTACGGACTCTCTCAACACTTTCGTGTTAAGGTTGCCTCGGTATTGTCTCGATGCTTATCGAGATGTTCACCGATATAGTCAGATTTTCTTCTACATCTTCGCAGGCATTGCGAAGTTCGAAGGGGGTCTTTCACCCCACTAAGGCAGCAATTCCACCTTAGGACGATTATAGTTATCGCCGGCGTTCATCAGCGCTTCGGTTCAAAGCTGCCGCGCGCCTTGCGGCGCACATGACTTCTCTCCTTAACGTTCTGACACTGGCCAGGCATCAGCCCCTATACATTGTCTTACGACTTCGCAGGGACCTATGTTTTTGGTAAACAGTCACTTGAGAGACGCTTGTTGCAGCCCCGCTTGCGCGGGGCAGGCCTTATCCCTAAGTTACGGCCACTTTTTTGCCGAGTTCCTAAACGAGGGTTCTCTCGTTCACCTTGGCACAATTGTGCCCGGGGACCTGTGTCGGTTTACGGTACGGTTGCCAAAAGACAGGGCTTCAAAGCTTTTCTAGGCGTACTCTTTACTCTCATCTGATCCACCTTGCGGCTTCACATTACCCTTTGCAGGGACGTGCGTATCCAAAAACACGCGGGAACTCCGAGAACGCGCACCTTGAAATGACTCTTTCGGCAGTGCAGGAATATTAACCTGCTGTCCATCGACTACGCCTTTCGGCCTCGCCTTAGGACCGACTAACCCTGGGACGATTTGCGTTGCCCAGGAAACCTTCCCCTTACGGTGTGAAGGGTTCTCACCTTCATTTGTGCTACTTATGCCAACATTCTCTCTTCTTGCCGCTCCATGGCGGCTCACGCCTACCACTTCAACGCAGCAAGAATGCTCCCCTACCGCCGACGCTCCGCGTCGGAATTTCTAATTTCTAATTGACCTAATTTCTAATAAAATTTCCAATGCCCAATGTTTAATTTCCAAGTTTGGTTATTAGGTATTGGTACTTTTGGATTTTATTAGGTGAATTAGGTGAATTAGGTGAATTAGACATTTCCCGATGCGAAGCATCGACTCTTGTCTTCGGTACGCCGCTTAAGCCCCGGTACATTTTCGGCGCGGCACGGCTCGACCAGTGAGCTGTTACGCTTTCTTTAAAGGGTGGCTGCTTCTAAGCCAACCTCCTGGTTGTTTGAGCCGCACCACTTCCTTTCACACTGAGCGGTCCCGATGCCCTTGCGGGATACGGGATGCCGACTTCACGTCGGCACGATTTTGGGACCTTAGACGAAGATCAGGGCTGTATCCCTTTTGAGCGATGGAGCTTAGCCCCCATGCTCTGACTCCCAAGGTACATCATACGGCATTCGGAGTTTGATTCGATGCGACGGATTGCTCCGCCACGATCGATTCAGTGCTCTACCTCCGCAGACAATCCTTGAGGCTATACCACAGTATATTTCGGGGAGAACCAGCTATTACCCAGTTCGATTGGCATTTCACCTCTAACCACAGATCATCCCAAAGTGTTGCACAGCTTACGGGTTCGGGCCTCCATCTGTCTTTCGACAAACTTCACCCTGTCCATGGTTAGCTCACTGGGTTTCGGGTCTTGTGCACGCTGCTTGTCCGCAGATTTATCGACGCAGATAACGCTGATACAAATCAGCGAAATCAGCGCCAAAAAATCAGCGGGGTCGCCCTTTCAGACTTGGTTTCCCTGCGCCTTCGTCCCGTAGGACTTAGACTTTGCAACGCGCAACAAACTCGTTGGCTCATTCTTCAATAGGAACACCATAACCGCTACGTAGCAGCGGAAATCCGAATTTCGAAATCCGAATGTCGAAATTTAATTCGTCATTCGTCATTCTGGTTTCGTCATTCCCGATGCTACGCATCGGCGTTGATTCCTTGTAAGCGTATGGTTTCAGGTTTTATTTCATCGGCCTCACCGGCCTACTTTTCACCTTTCCCTCATGGTACTTGTTCACTATCGGTGATGGAGGAGTATTTAGCCTTGGCGCATAGTCGCGCCGGTTTCCCACGGGATTTCACGTGTCCCGCGGTACTCAAGTATAGTCATAGTAAGGCGATAACCCCTTTCGCGTACGGGACTGTCACCCTCTTTGGTTCCGCATTCCAGCGGATTCTACTAGGGAAGCTATGCTTTGTACACCCTACCTCGCCTTTCAAGGCAGCGATCATGACAAACTTACAACTTCTTCTACTTATGTAGCCCTTGAGCCTTCCGCAACGCACGTAGCGTCACACCTTTCGATGCAACACTCGCCTCGCTACTTAAAAGTAGAAGATCTAGGCTTTTCCCCGTTCGCTCGCCACTACTAGGGGAATATCCACAAAAAATCGGGCACGAAACTCACGAAATAATTTCGTGTCTTTTCGTGTTTCAATTTTCGTGGTCTTTATTTTCTTTTCCTCTGGTTACTGAGATGTTTCACTTCACCAGGTTTACTTCGCCCACATTGCTGTGGGAGATTATGCAGTTCAACACTGCATAGGGTTGCCCCATTCGGACATCGCCGGATCAAAGCTTGCTTGCCAGCTCCCCGACGCTTATCGCAGGCTGCTACGTCCTTCATCGCCTCTCCATCCCAAGGCATCCACCATACGCCCTTGACACTGAAGCACAAATTTAGATTCTTTTGATAATAGTTGACTAGTCGAAACTAGCAACTCGTTTTGATGCGATTACTCTCTACTAATTAAATTGTCAAAGTTCTCCAGTTCGCACCACAGATCAGATGGTCAACCTCATCTCTGAAGCGAAAATAAAAGATCCCGCGTACGCGGGACCCGTAAATTACACCGAAAAAAGACGGCTACCCGCTAGGACAAGTTAATTTCAGAACTTTTCGCATATTTAAGCTTAAAATTCAGCCTCCTTACCGTCTGTATCTTGCACCTGCTAGTATGCCATATCCCTTAAAATGTGTCAACCCCAGCCCTTCCACAGGGTATTCACAATGGGCTACAACCGCGGCGATTCCGCGCGCGACGAAGCCAGCAACGGCCACGACCCGCGCTTCGCCTAGCCGCACCTTCCCACCTTCCACCACGCACCCGCTCTTCACACCCACCGCAAGCAACGCCATGTCTCCCCGACCTCTGGCGTTCTTCTTTTTATGCAAAAATGTAGCCGCAGGTCTTTAGCCTGCGTTCAATTGCGCCACCTAAAGAGCGGCGACTACAATTATGATGACTCCACATAAGAAAAACACCTTGGTAAGTCAACCACATCTATCCACACCCTACATTGACAAACTATATGAATGTGGTATGCTTACAGTGGTTATCAATTCGAGGAATCACACTCCTACGAGGAGTCACTAAGCAGCCCACAAGGGCTGTTTTGCGTTAAAGCGCTATACAATATGAATCAGGAATTTTTGATTTATTATTTATCGCGAGAGTGGTCTGAATTTTTGTCCAAGTTCCCAATTAGGATCAACATCAAGTTTTTGCCAGGGAGTGAATTGTTTGGCGCGGGCCATGAAATACCCAGCCGCGGCAATCATGGCGGCGTTATCTGTTGTGTAGGCAAGAGATGGTAGTATGTAGGACGTAGTAGGTAGTTCGGATTTAATCGTATTGGCCAATTGCTCGCGCAGGCGTTTGTTTGCCGCCACCCCACCACCAAGAAGAACTGTTTTCACCTTGTACTTTTTCGCCGCGCGCACAGTTTTGGCTACCAGCACATCCACCACGGCTTGTTCAAATGAAGCACAAATACGTACTAAAGCATCCTGCGGGAGATTTGATGCGGCCGCAGAATTTTTACCCACTTTATTTTTCGCAAGAAAATCTCTGACATAATACAAAACCGCGGTTTTGAGTCCGGAAAATGAAAAATCAAAGTCCGGCGAATCAATCATGGGGCGAGGGAAGTGAATGCCCCCTCCCCTAACCCCTCCCACAAGGGGAGGGGGATTTTCTTTTATTCCCTCTCCCTTGATGGGAGAGGGTTGGGGTGAGGGTGGTTGCCTTGGGTGGAATTTCTCGGCCAATCTTGAAATGGCTGGTCCTCCCGGATAGCCCAACCCCAACATCTTGGCCACTTTATCAAACGCTTCTCCTGCCGCATCATCGCGCGTTGCGCCAATAATCTTGAAATCCAAGTGCTTTTTCATAAGCACCAGTTCAGTGTGGCCACCACTCACAATCAAACACAGGAGTGGAAATTGTACACCCTCACCCTGCCCTCTCCCAGAGGGAGAGGAAAATTGTGGCGGTTTTCCCTCTCCCCATGTGGGAGAGGGTGGCCGTAGGCCAGGTGAGGGAAGCCAATTCGCATACACATGCCCTGCAAGATGATTTACTGCCACCACCGGCTTGCGCCAAAGATACGAAAACGTACGCGCCACTTCCACACCGACAAGGAGTGAAGTCGCCAGTCCCGGCCCAGCCGTTACCGCGATAGCATCAATCTCCCCCTCCCCTAGCCCCTCCCACCGAGGGAGGGGAACTTCTTTTTTCTTCCTCCCCCTTGATGGGGGAGGATTGAGGAGGGGATGAACCCCTTTCAAAGCTTGCTCTACCACTGGAATAATCTTCTCCACATGCGCTCTTGCGGCCACCTCTGGCACCACCCCGCCGGTCTTGGCATGGATCTTAATCTGCGATGCCACAATGTTACTGTGAACTGTGAACTGTTGTCTGTGAACTTCAACTACGGCCGCCGCAGTTTCATCACACGATGTTTCAATTCCTAAAATTCGCATAATCAAAACTCCCTTGCCTCTCCAATTTTGAGCGGGACGAATTCAATGCCGGTGTCTTTGAGGCCGGTTTGGAAAATCATATACCACGGCATCTCAGGCCAACGAAGGATGGCATCGTGGATCGGAATTGCAAATTTCGGCTTTAATTTTTTCACAAATTCCAATCCCTCCCGCACTGCCATCCATGGGGCAACCACCGGCACCGCAAGAATTTCGGCATGCACTTCTTCCGAAGGCGCGACGCAATCCCCTGGATGCAGTAACCGTTCACCAATAAAAAATCCTACATTTTCACAGTGTGGAATGTGATCAGCAATATGGCCGTGATCGCAGGCAATGCCGCGAATGGTCACTCCGTGTACTATGCGCTCTTCTCCGCGGCCTAACACTGCACTGCCAGTGATTCCATTTTGTTCCAACACTTTCCGCACTGCTGTGTTTGTCAAAATAACCAATTCCGAGATTGGCGCGATCGCGCCGTTTTCGGAATGCTTATTTTTGAGAATAATTTTAAGCGCTTCGGGATAGGTATGGTCTGGATGTTCGTGCGTCAAAAGTAGTACATTACACTCCGGCAAATCTTCCGGCTTGACCAAGGAATCCTTAAACACATAATTTCCCGGATCAATCAAAATCCGCGCTTCGCCTTCCTCAATATAAAGGCATGAGTGTCCGTACTTTGTAATACGCATAATTTCACAAATAGCGCCACCGGGATTCGAACCCGGGTACCAAGCTTGAAAAGCTTGTGTCCTAGACCAGACTAGACGATGGCGCCATAATCGTATAAGATTAATCTAAGGATAAACTATTTTTTGAATTCAGTCAATCCTATGCCGGAAAGACGAGAATCTGGACTTATTAAAATCGAACTCGAGCAAGAACCTCCGGACAATCGCGATCTTGAACAGGCGAATAAAATGATGGATCTTGCGATAAAAGCGGCCTGGCGTATTTTTAATCGCGGAGATGGTGAACGAGAAGCTATTAATTATATAGTAGACAGAGCTACTAATGATCCTGAATTGCGCAGGGAATATTATACAAGAATCCGAGAACTTTTTCACAAAGAAGGCATTGCGGCGCTGGCGCAAACCTATCAAAATCGTGTCCGTCAACAGGATGCCAAAACTCCCAAAGCACAAGCCCGAGCAAAGTGGGCAGTTGAAGCCAAAGATGCTGGCTTTGATGATGTAGAAGATTATCTTTCCCATTTGCAAGAATAATTTGCCTTTTCTATCGTGCTGCGCTACACTATATCAAATATGCCTGACTACTCTTTAGAATTTCTCCGTCCCGAAAGCCATAGTGAAATCCCTTGGCTCACCCGTAGCGATGAGGGTGAACTTGCGGTTGATGTGTATGAAACTGACAAAGCGATTTTTGTAAAAACCGCGATCGCGGGGGTAAAACCTGAAAATCTTTCGCTTTCGCTCACCCATGATATGCTTACCATCAAAGGCAAACGGTATGATGAAGAGACTGAAAAGCGAAACTACTTATGCCAAGAATGCCATTGGGGTGCATTTAGCCGCACGATAATTTTACCTGCAGAGATAAATGTCACAAAAGCTGAAGCAATATTTCGCGGCGGCATACTTTCTATAAAACTTCCCAAAACCAAGGGTGGAAATATAAAGTTGAAGGTGGAGGAAGATTAGTTATGAAGGCCATATTGGATCGATTTGAGGGAAGTTCTGCGATTCTGCGTATTGAAGGCGGACAGGAGTTAGTTATGCCAAAAGAAGAGCTCCCCAAAGAAGCCAAGGAAGGCGCGGCGCTCTTTCTCATGATTTCCCAAAGCGCCTCGGAAGAAGAAGCACGGGAAAAACTGGCCAAATCAATTTTGAACGAAATTTTGAATACTGAAGTATGAACGGGTTTATCCCCGCGCCGGGAGCACCACAACCAAAAAAACGGCGGCTTTTCGTAGCGGCCGTTTTTGGTGTACTTATTATTGGCGCACCGCTATTTGACGCCTTTGCCACGCGCGGGGAAATTTATCCGCATGTCCGCGTTGCCGCTGTTGAGATCGGTGGGCAAAGTACTGCGAGTGCGCGTAAAGAGTTGCAAGCGCGATTTGAAGAATTCAGCAATACTCCGCTTACTTTTATTGCGGACTCTACGCGGGCCGCTGTGCCGCTTGCGGATATTGTTTCCTTTGATGTAGATGCAACTATCAGTCAAGCACAGACAATCGGAAATTCCGGCTCATCACTTAAACGTTTTAATGAACGACTGACCGCGCGCGTCTCAGGAATTACGATCGCGCCAGTTGTTGATCTCAATGAAGAAGTGCTGAGCAAAACCCTGCATGAGGCGTTTGCCAGCATTGAAAGCGACCCTAAAAACGCCGCCTTTGCAGTTACCTTTCAAGATGGTAAAGCCACAGTTACAATCACGCCGGATGTGTCAGGAAACATGATTGACATGGAAAGCGTAGCGAAAAAACTCACAGAATATGCCAGCACGCTCACCCTTGCTCCTCTTGAGCTTGCTCTGCAACCTATATCTGCGGAAATAATGACTGATGATCTTCTAAAGCAGGTAGATGAGGCAGAGACGCTTTTTAAGCACGGCGCGCCTGAGGTAACACTGCAAGATAAAAAATGGATGATTTCCTATGAAACTCTTGCGGACTGGTTAACTGCAAAAAAAGATGGGGACAAAATCGCTGTAGCGCTTGATGAAGTAAAAATCGCGACCTGGCTTGATACAATCGTAAAAGAAGTGGAGCGAAAACCGATAAATGCGATCTTTGAACTAAGCGAGGATGGTAAAAAAGTTATAGAATTTGATCTTGGCACGCCCGGCATAGAATTGCCGCGCGAAGAAAATGCCGCAGCAATCGCAAGCGCGATTCTTGCGCAAAAACCCATTGCCCTTGCGGTTAAAGAGTTGGCTCCACGCGTTACCCCTCAAAAAGGCGCGGCGGATTTTGGAATTAAAGAACTGGTCGGACGCGGCACAACGAGCTTTAAAGGTAGTCCGGTAAACCGCGTTAAAAATATCAAACGCGGAGCGGCAATTTTGGACGGCACGCTTATCGCGCCAGGCGAAGAATTTTCTTTGCTTGAACATCTGCGCCCTTTTACTGAAGAAAACGGCTATTTGCCAGAACTGGTTATCAAAGCGTCCGAAGGACGCACTACGCCAGAGATCGGCGGCGGGCTTTGCCAGATTGGAACAACCATGTTTCGTGTGGTGCTAAATGCCGGACTTCCGGTAACTGCGCGCGCCAATCACTCTTACCGGGTTTCCTACTACGAACCGCCTGTTGGCATGGATGCCACAATTTATGATCCGGCTCCGGATTTTAAGTTTATCAATGACACCGGCAATTGGCTTTTACTTACCACTCATGTCAGCGGATCAACACTGACCTTTGATCTTTGGGGAACCAAGGATGGCCGTATTGCGAAAACAACGGAACCGGAAATTTCCAACATTAAAAAACCTCCGGAGAAAAAAATTATTGAAACTACCGAGCTTCCACCGGGAAAAACCAAATGCACGGAAAAAGCGCATATTGGCTCAGACGCGCGCTTCACCTACATTGTTACTTACGCTGACGGCACGGTAAAAGAAAAAGAATTTTTTAGCCGCTATCGGCCATGGCAGGAAGTCTGCTTGCTCGGCGTTGAAAAACTTACTGCGCCAGAGCCGTTGCCGGAAGAAGTGCCGCTTACGCCCGATACCGCGCCGCCAATCGTTGTGCAAAATTAAAATCACTCCCAAGTATTCGCGCTCAAGAAGATTAGTATTAGGGGAAGCCGAGTCGGAGACCAAGCTACCCTAGAAATTAACCTCCATGCTTGTCGTGAGCGCGAGTATCCAGGAGTGAATATGCAAAAACGGGGTTCCTCCCCGCTTTTTAATTGTCAACGCCCTAGTATATCATGCCTATTTCCCATTGTCAAGGCCACCCAAACCATACTAAAAGCGGCCTTTTCAGGCCGCTTTTTTATTGAATTTTATGCCGCTTTTACCATGCCGGCAATTCTTTCTTTCCTTTCAGGTGTAGCTGAGCGTATCGTGGCTTCCAGACCACGGCGCAAGGCACGAATTTCCGCACCTTCAGGATTACTGATATTTTCGCTTCCAAGCTGAATTGCGCCTTGAAGAGCTCTAATCTCTTTTTCGTTTTCAACCCAATCCTTCATCCATTCTCGTAAACTCGCACGTTCTGCCCGCTTGCCAAAACCGCGCAACTCCTTACTAAGCTGTTTGATCAACTTATCTCTGGCGGACTGATCACTCGCCACTTCTTCCATGTCAAAATTCTTAATTTTAAACTTTGCTTCAAATAATGTTTCCACATCCTGGATCAATTGATTTCTTTTTGTTTCCGCTTTTTTAAGATCTGCTTCATTATTTTTCAACCGCTCTTCCGGCGTCTTTTTTCTGGCTTCTGCTTCTGCTTTGGCCTGTGGTGTTGCAAATAATTCTCCTTTCGCAATCGCGTCTTGGCGGCGCGCTTGACGAGCTTCGAACTTAGCAGCGGCTTGTTCTTTTTCCTCATCTGACGCGTCAGATGGCACATCGTAATCAGGCATAAGCCAAGCATTCATTTCCGAATCATCTTCTATGCGCGGTATCTCTTTTAATCTTTCTCGTCCTTCTGCTGCGTCAATTGCCGCATCCATTAAATCTTGAGAATGGCCCTCAAGCCATTTCTTAATAACATCTTTTTGACCGGGAATCTCTAACTCAGTCCCTTCCAAAATTTCTTCTGTTTGCTTCTCAAATTGTGCCTTGGCTTCGGCTTCAGTTTTCGCCTTCTCGCGTTCCAGACGACGCTCCGCCACTGTTTGGCGTAAAACATTAAGCATCTCTTCCGCTCGCTCGCGCTGCTTTTGCGTAAAATTTTCGGCTTGCATCTCTTGTACGCGCGCGCTGATCAAAGCATCAAAATCTTTGTCGCTTCCAATTGCAACCATTGCCCCTTCTACTTGTCCTTGCTCTTCGCTTATCTCAGTTGCAAACTCAGTCAGATCCTCTATTTCATCAGCTTGCTCTGTTAATTTTTTTGCGGTTTCCGGCGCTACGACTTTTGCCTCAGCCAAAGAATTAAATAATCCTTTAAGCGAATCCATACTCCGTCTCATGCGGTTAAAAATACTTGCTTTTTCATTTTTTAATTCTTGCCGGTTTGCTTCTAATTGTTGAGCAGCAGCTGATTCTTTTTCCATGCGTTCTCCATTTTTGAAAAATTCACGCTCTGCTTCTGTCTCCACAACTTCTCCTTTTCCTTTGCCTCCTTCAATAATGGTTAGTTTGGGTTTTTTAGATTCTGCACCTATCTCTCCAGAGACGGTTTTTCCGCCTGCAGTATCAGGAGTAACCGCATAGGGTTTTTCCGATTCCGGAACAGGTTTCCGTGCTTCAGCATTGCGTGCCATATAAAAATATCAAAAGTTAGTTATTTATAGTATCACACAACATTGAGTTTGTCAAATAAACCTGAGGGAAGTACACTATATAAACTATGTCGCTTACTCGCGCGGTGGCCAGAAATACTTTTGTTCAACTTATTGGCCGCGTTATATCCATTGCGCTCGCGCTGATTGTAGTGGCAATAATGACCCGCGCCTTAGGGCCGGATGGCTTTGGCGGCTACTCCATTATCATTGCTTTTTTGCAATTCTTCGGCATCACGGTTGATTTTGGACTGACCCTCACGGCTAATCGGATGTTGAGTGAAATACATAACTCCCCCCAACCCCCTCTTACCTTAAGAGGGGGAGACAATTCAAACCCTCCCCTTAAGATAAGGGGAGGTGCAGGAGGGGTTATGAACGATGCATCCCGCCTGATGTCCAACTTAATGACCCTCCGTTTCGTGTCAGCAATCGTCTTTCTCGGTCTTGCGCCACTTGTCGCGCTCTTCTTTCCTTATCCACCTGAAGTAAAACAGGGAATTCTCCTGACAAGTTTTTCCTTTCTAGCCGTGATCATGGGGCAAACGCTCACGCCGATTTTTCAAAAAGAATTGCGCATGGGTTATGTAGTTGTGGCAGAGTTGATTGGCCGCGTGGTGCTTCTGGCCGGCGTAACATTGGCTGCCTATTTTAGTGCGGGACTGCTTTGGTTTATGGCCGCGGTTGTGGCCGGCAGTATTGCACAATATATTGCCACTCGTAAGGCGGCTTCCAAATTTATCAAACTGCGCTTTGCCTTTGACCGCGAAATATGGAAAAAAATTATTCGGACTTCCTGGCCTATTGGCGTGTCAATAATTTTCAATTTAATTTATCTTAAAGCTGACACTATAATCCTCTCGGTTTTGCGGCCGCAAGCTGAGGTGGGATTTTACGGCGCGGCCTATCGGGTCATTGATCAATTTACCGCTGTAGCGACCATGTTTATCGGACTTGTTCTCCCACCACTTACTGCCGCATGGGTGGCTGGCAATCGCGAAAGATTTACAAGAATATACCAAGGTGCCTTTGATGCCTACACAATTATCGCTTTTCCCTTGATGGTTGGCGCGCTAATGCTTGGCACAAAACTTATGGCTTTTGTTGCCGGTGCTAATTTTGCCGCTTCCGGTACAGTGCTGGGAATTTTAATGCTGGGCATGGTGGCGATATTTTTTTCCACGCTGTTTGGACATGTAATTGTAGTATTGAACAAGCAAAAACCGATGATTTTGGGATATGCCGCAACTGCCGTGCTTGGCCTCACGGCCTACGCGCTGGTTATTCCGCATTATGGAATGTTTGGCGCGGCTTGGACAACAGTGGGAACAGAGTTTTTGATTATGCTCATCACCTTTATGGTGGTCTCCCGCGTGACTAAATTAAAACCTAATAACTTTGTGCTCTGGCGAAGTATTTTGGCTTCCGCCATCATGGGCTATACCCTTTACATTTTCTCCACCTATCATTTCCTTGTACTTTTATTTGGCGGCACATTAATCTATGGCATAGCGCTGTTTGCGTTGGGCGGTATTAAAAAAGAAATGATTCGAGAAATCCTTTCAATACGTTCCCTCCCTTAAGATAAGGGAGGGCAGGGTGGGTTATGAATTACTACTACATACTACTTACTACGTTCTACATACTATTTACAGTTCTTGCGTGGAAACGCCTAAACTGGGCTGTACTTTTTGTAATTGCCGCACTTCCGTCTTATCTAATTCGCTTCCGCGTTGGCCCGATTCCGATGACTGTACTGGAGGGAATGATTCTCATAATTTTTGCTGTCTGGTTCGTCAAACGAAATTCGCGAATTCATAACCCCTCCTCACCTCCCCTTAACTTAAGGGGAGGCAGGGTAGGGTTATCATTTTACATTCCGCTGTTACTTTTTCTCCTTGCCTCCACTCTTTCTATGTTTGTTTCTCCGGACTTGCGTGCCGCTTCCGGGATTTGGAAAGCATATTTTGTAGAACCAATATTATTTTTCTTTGTGCTCCGCGATCTTATTCGAAACCACGTTACACGTTACACGTTACACGTTACGCAAATCATAGCCGCCCTTTCCCTTACTGCTCTAGCACTCTCCCTCTACGCCATTTACCAACGCTTCACGGGCTTTGGAATTCCACCACCCTGGGATACAGAGTTGCGCGTGACCAGCATTTTCCCCTACCCCAACGCGCTTGCGCTTTTCCTTGCTCCGCTTGTGCCATTGTTTATTGCACAACTTCTCACTAAATTTCGTCATTCTGAGCGTAGCGAAGAATCTCGCGCGAATGCGCGGCAGTTATTTGTTATTGGTTATTGGTTGTTAGTCACAATTGCGACAATTGTTGCGATTGTCTTTGCAAAATCCACCGGCGCGATGGTGGGGATTGCGGCCGGACTTTTATTAATATATGCACTTTGGTTCGTGCGGTCAAAAACCTACGATCGTAGTAAATTGACCGCAACGAAATTCTACATACTACATACTACATACTACATACTTGCGATCGCCGGACTGACTATACTTTTACTGCGGGTTATGCCAAGTATAAAGGACGAGCTATTATTGCGCGACTGGTCCGGCCATGTGCGGCGCACGCAGTGGACGGAAACTTGGCAAATGCTTAAAGACACCTCCACGCCACTCGGTGCAGGTCGCCCAATCCTTGGCGCTGGCCTAGCGGGCTATAAAGAAACGCTTGCGCCATACCACAAAGCAACCTACCTTGAGATTTTTGAATATCCACACAATATCGTGCTCAATTTCTGGTCAGAAACCGGACTACTGGGCCTCTTCGCCTTTGTGTGGCTTATCATAATTTTCTTTCGCACAACATTCCCCTCCCTTAGGTCCGACGCTTCAGTCGGACTCCGACCCAGCAGGGCGTCGGAGATAAGGGAGGGTAGGGTGGGTTATGAACCGTATACCATCGCGGTCATGACCAGTATGGTCGTCGTATTGATCCACGGCCTCGTTGACGTTCCATACTTCAAAAACGATCTTGCTATTTTGTTCTGGATCGTGTATGCTTTGGGAATGGAACTTTCAAAATCAACGCTTTCGCAACCCCTCTTGACAACAGATAAGGACGTGATATACTAGGATTGTTAATCCCACTGCCTTCTCTCGCTTCGGCGGGGGACGGCAGTTTTGATTATAGTATGACAAAAGCATTCGTATTTATTGATGGAAGCAATTTTTACTTCCGATTAAGAGATTTATCGGAACAAGTCAACGGAAAGTACAGCTTGCTTAATTTCAATTTTCGCGGGCTTGCGGAATGGATTGTACAACCTGATACCCTAATGGAAGCACACTACTATGTTGGCGCAATACGTCGTCAACGTAATAACGAGAAAGCTGAAAAAATGTATGCGAATCAACAAAAACTAATTGCAAAATTACAACAACAAAAAATATTCATAACACTGGGACAACTTATTCAACATCCGGATAAAACATTCCATGAAAAAGGCGTTGATGTACGGCTTGCCGTAGAGATGATCCGTTTTGCTCGCGAAAATAAATATGACATTGCGTATTTACTCAGCTCGGACACGGACTTAGTGGCGGCGGTTGAAGAAGTAAAATCATTTGGTAAAAAGGTTCAGTATGTCGGGATTGCAAAAGGACAATCCTTTGGCTTGACGAAAGTTGCCAATGATGTGCGATTGCTCCGTCCAGAAGATATTAAACCGTTCTTATCGAAATCGCTTATATAATAATGGAGGGGTGCTCCGAATGGCTAACCCCGCACCAGAGCAGAGCTCGATGCGGGGCATGGGAACCGGCGGTGTCCCGTATGGAGAGCGGAGGGTTGTGCCGAACGGCTAAGGCACTGGTCTCGAAAACCAGCGGGCGCAAGCCCTTGCAGGTTCGAATCCTGCACCCTCCGCTCTCTCGTGCGGGATTTCGAAAACCGGCGCTCGCAAGGGCATGTGGGTTCGACTCCCACCCCCTCCGCCAGAAAGGATTTTGCAAGGATTCGCCACGCTCCGCGTGGCGTGAATGAAAGCGCGCGGTTCTGAATCAGGAAGTGTGATAATTTGCTAAAAATGATCCGCCTCACTAATAAGCGAATATGATCAATCCACACTATATTAGTGGTTTAATCGATGGTGAGGGAACCTTCACCTATACAAAAAATGGAGGAAGGGTTTATCCCTATTTTGCCATCAAGCTTAATGTAAAAGATCTGCCTTTACTTGAAAAAATTAAAGAATTTTTTGGTTGTGGAGAGATATACCATAGTCCTGCGCGAACATATACTATGAACGGTTTCACATATACTTCCGGAGAATTAGTAAACTTAAAGGTTTTTCGTATGGATGAGTTGATGAAGCTGGTGTGGCATTTTTTGGATTACCCTTTGGAAGGTAAAAAAGCAGAAGCCTTCAAAATTTGGAAAGAAATGGTTATGATTAAAACTGTGAATCGAAAAGAAGACTGGCCAAAACTACATGATCTTGCAGAAAAGCTTACTTTGGCCAATGGAGGAAAAAAGAAAAGACCTCGCAAGGGCAAGACTTGACAGATTTTTGGCCCTCCATTATACTATTGCCAGCTTTCGTCACTGCACGGAAGAAAAGGAGGAAACCGGCAACATGTCGGAATAAAGCTCATGTGGAGTAAGCCATGTACCTGGCACTGCATGAGCGCCTGAACCTATAACAGAAGAGGTACATTCTTCTGGGCTCCACAGGATGGAGCATAACCCACGAAAGTGGGAAAAGCGCCCGAACTTTCCGGGCAAATCGGAAGCGAGGCCTAGGTAGACCCTAGAAAACTCGCTACCACAAGACACTGCTATGGCTCAAAGCAGAAGGTCTTGGTCCAGGGGAAGAGCCAGAACAACAGGAGAAAAGACCTTGAACACGGTCAAGCGGACAGAGTTTCACCCCGACAAGTTCGCCGTGCTTGCGGCGATCGACCCGAACCTGCGGATCGAGCAGATTCGCGGGGTCTGCGTGGCGCCCGACGGCCAGAACATCGCCCTCTTCACGACGGAGGCGGGCCAGCGGATCGGCGAGAAGCGCGCGCTCGGCGTGTACGAGTACGGCAAGGACCACGCCGTCGACACGTTCACCGAGGTGGAGGGCGTGCAGTTGCTCTCCGGCACTCCGGGCATCCAGAACAACCCCGCGCGCGCGAGCATCGTCAAGGGCCTGAAGGGGCTGTTCGTGCGCGAGGACAAGAACGTGCTCGTGTGCAGCAAGCCCACGGGCGTGATCGGCTACTACCTCTACTCGAGCCCGACGGCGGAGCCGATCGACCTCACGACGCAGGACCTGGACTTCACCGAGGTGGTGTTCCTGCCCAAGCCCCGTGGCTACGTGGCTCGCGAGGCAAGGAGCAACTGCCTGTGGTTCCTGCCATTCGCAACCGCCAAGACGGGCACGGCCGGGCGGGTCGCCTGGAACATGAGCAACGCGCTACCCGGCGTCTCGGCGATCATGTCGCTACCGCCGCGGATCCAGAACAACCGCGCGGTGCTCTGCTCGACGCTCGAAGGCGATCGGCAGTGCAGCGACACGCTCAACCTGTCGAGCATCGGAAGCAGTCAGATCACGAGCGTCGCGCGCGAGGGCGATGTCAACAGCATCGTCTTCCGCTGCTTCGCGAGCCACGAGGTCGCGATCATCGAGGTGGGCGTCGGGGCCAAGACGCTGGAACCCGGGACCTGGCAGGTTCCGACGGCTGATCTGCCGGAGCTCTTCGGCAAGGCAGGCGCCGCGCTCGTCTCGGCTTCGGCTCCGCTCTAGTCGCCAGCGACGGCGACAAGCCCTGCCCGTGAGTTGGTAGGGAGCACCTTCCAAGTACATCAGTACGAGTGAATTCCAGGCCAAGCTGGTCTTGGTCTGAGAGTTTCCGCCGGCACCGACGCGCAAGCGCACGGGCCGGTCTTTTAATTTTGTGATAAGATAAGCATACTATGTCCAAAGAACGCTTTATGATAATTGACGGCAATGCCCTGGTGCACCGGGCATTTCATGCGCTTCCGCCGCTTTCCACCAAAGACGGTAAAATAGTCAATGCCGTATATGGATTTACAACAGTTTTGATGAAGGCATTGAAGGAGCTCAAGCCGGAATACGCGGCGGTAACTTTTGATTTAGCCGCGCCGACTTTTCGGCACAAGTTATACAAAGAATATAAAGCGCAACGTATAAAACAGCCGCAAGAATTATATGATCAACTGCCACTGGTTAAAGAAGTGGTGCGCGCGTTTGATATTCCGGTAGTGGAGAAAGAGGGATTTGAAGCTGATGATGTAATCGCGACTTTGTCGCGAAAATCCCAAATCCCAAGCACCAAATCACAAATCGAAACGATTATTGTAACTGGAGACATGGACACATTGCAACTTGTGGATGAGAATACCAAAATTTACAGTTTTCGCAAAGGATTTTCCGATACATTTATCTATGATGCACAAGCAGTGCAAGAGCGCTATGGACTCACGCCGGAGCAAATGGTGGATTACAAGGCCTTGCGCGGCGACCCATCTGACAATATTCCGGGTGTGCGCGGTATTGGCGAAAAAACTGCTGTGGAATTATTGAAGGAGTTTAGCTCAGTAGAAAAACTATACAAAGAAATTGATAAAGAAAGTGTACGCGCTAAAACAATACGGCCCAAAGTGTTGGAGCTGTTAAAACAATATCGAGAAGACGCAATGCTTGGCAAGAAGCTGGTGGAATTGGTAAAAGATGTGCCGCTTTCAGTATCGCTCAAAGATTGTAAACTAAGCGAACCAGATAAGAATAAGTTGAAAGAGATTTTTGAAAAATTTGAATTCAGGAATTTGTTGGCGCGATTGGAAAAAAAAGATGTAGCCGCAGGTCTTCAGCCTGCGCAAAAAGCACAAGGATCGTTGTTGGGTAACCCCTCACCTGACCTTCAGTCATCCTCTCCATCAGGGAGAGGGAAGGGTGAGGGTGGGATGTCACCCCTTTATGTTCGTGAAGGCAACACCATCATCGGCCACGATCTAAAATCAATACTACATACTACCCCCTACGCACTACCTCCTCCATTTTTTGACACCATGATTGCCTCTTATCTTTTGCATCCGGGAAGAGGCATGCATGACTTTGAAAGTGTTTTGCGTGAGCACAATATGGAGCTGAATGGTCAAGCAGTGGTATTGCTTGCACAAAAACTTCAAGGGGAGCTGGCAAAAGAGAATCTCACGCCAGTATTTGAAAGTATTGAAATGCCGCTTATTCCAGTGCTTGCGAAAATGGAGGGGATTGGCATTAAAGTGGATACGCCCTATTTAAAAAAATTATCTGTGCAATTTGCCAAAGAGTTAGACGGATTTCAGAAAAAAATCCACAAACTCGCGGGCGAGGAATTTAATATTGCCTCACCAATGCAGTTACGCGAGGTGCTGTTTGAAAAAATGAAACTAGCTCCGGAAACTGGTCGCATTAAAAAAACCGCCAAAGGCAAAGTTGCCTCCACTGCCGCGGGCGAGCTTGAAAAATTGCGCGGACTACACCCCATTGTGGATTTAATTTTTGATTATCGCGAGATTGCCAAATTGCAATCCACCTATACTGACGCTCTTATAGAATTAGTTGATAAAAAAGACGGCCGGGTGCACACTACTTTTAATCAAGCTGTAACTGCTACGGGTCGACTCTCCTCATCAAGTCCTAATTTGCAAAATATTCCGATTCGCACTGAAACCGGACGCCTGATTCGCAAAGCCTTTGTGGCTGAAAAAGGATATGTGCTTTTGTCTGCGGATTATTCGCAAATTGAATTGCGCGTAGCGGCTTCGCTTTCCGGCGATCCTGAACTTATTAAGGCATTTAAAAGTGGACATGATTTTCATGCCCATACCGCCTCATTGATGTTTGGTGTAGCTGAGGATAAAGTAACCAAGGAGATGCGGCGCAATGCCAAAGCCATTAATTTTGGAATTATTTATGGCATGGGTGCCACTGCGCTTGCGCAATCAACCGGTATGCCGCGCTATGAAGCCGAACAATTTATCGCGCGTTATTTTGAAGTGTTTAATGGCTTGCGCGATTATTTGGAAGGGTTAAAAGAGAAAGCCCGCACCAAAGGATATGTAGAAACGCTTTTTGGCCGCCGGCGATATCTTCCGGAAATAAATTCCGGTGTGCAACAAGTCCGCGCCGCGGCCGAGCGCATGGCCATTAATATGCCGGTTCAAGGCACCGCAGCAGATTTGATGAAAATGGCCATGATTAAAATTCATCAAGAACTACGTGCTACTTCCTACATACTACATACTAATGCACGCATGCTTCTCCAAGTGCATGATGAATTGGTCTTTGAAATTAAAGAAGATCAAGTGACAGAAATTGCACCAAAAATTAAATCCATCATGGAAACCGTGCACACTTTCAAAGTCCCAATCCTTGTAGAACTCAAAACAGGCAAAAATTGGGGAGAGCTTTCTCCATTTTCCTCCCCTTAGGTCCGACGTTCCAGTCGGACTCCGTACCGCAGCGTCGGAGATAAGGAAGAGCTAGAGGGGTTTATGAAACATGCTATAATACCAATACTATGAACGCATTTGAATGGGCCAAGGCAAAAGAAGCAGTAATACCGCCAATGAAGTGCATTAAAATAATCTATGCGAGTTGATATCAGTAAATTTGGGGAATCTTTACTTTCAAGACCTGCCGGACGGGAGGCCGCTTTGGCATTGCAAGCAAATGTATTGCGCGATCTTAAGGAGGGAGAGCTTATTGAATTAGATTTTGGGAAAGTATTGGTTTTAACACCTTCATGGGCAGATGAGTTTCTTACTATGTTGCACGCACAATATGGAAAACGCATTAAGATACTTCCATCAGACAATCCCAGTGTTCAGCTTACGCTTAAGACGATTGGTGAGCCAGTGCCGGTATAGATGACCATTATAATTTGCAAGCAAAAAATCCGCCTGCCATGGCGGATTTTTTGTAATAAAATGATAACGGCTCAATATTTTGCGATCGCAAATACTTGAGTCGTTTGTTTTTAATGGGTGGATAAAAAGAAAGGGCCGGGGGGAACGTGCCCGGCGCACGGAAGGATGGTTATGGTAGAAGTGCGAGCAGTTTCTTTTGAGCAGTTTCGCGGGGCTTGCCGCACTTCAGGCAGAAGCGATCCCAATCACCAATGATATGGCCACACTGCCCGCAATCCTTGTAGGTGATGATGCATCTTGAGGTTTTCTGCTTAGGGTTGCTTGGCAACAATTGTGGAAGCGATTGTGATATAATGGTGTAGCCCCTCGACTAAGCTCGGGGAATACTAAGAGGAGATTGCCGCGGCCTTTGGCCTCGCAATGACAAACTTAACTATGCCGCAGACGTATACTATTAATGCCTTCGCGATTGGCAGGGGGATGGATTTGACAAAGGAAGCAGAATTAGATAAAGTAGAATTATCATTATGGCTACCACCACCGCCCAGCAACTTAACACACAATTAAAGAAAATAGAGCATCAGCTCGCGGATATTCGCGGGCATCTTGTCCTACTTGAAGGAGATACGCAAAATAAACGCGCCCAAGTGCTTCAACGCACTGCCGGGGCTCTTAAGCATAAAGTTATGGATGATGTAGTGGCATGGCAAAAAAGGATTCGGTCAGAATGGGATGCGTAAGATGATATGCGTATTTTACTTGATACTAATATTCTTTTGCTCCATCTTAAGGAGGGCATTCTTAAAAGGGTTCCTCCAGAGATGGAGCTTTGTGTATCAGTGATCACTGTTGCGGAAGCCCTTCGATATCCGGGATTGGGAGATAATGATCTCAAAATTATTAGTGATCTTCTTGATATTATGGTGACTTTTGATATTGACTTGTTGATTGCGCGCCGTGCCGCCGAACTTGGGAGAACAAGGGCAACAAAACTCCCAGATCTTCTCATTGCGGCAACTGCGCTTGAGATGCATGCACCGCTTATTACTAAAAATATCCATGATTTTAAGGGAATTCCAGAACTCATCGCGCGAGAACATATTTAATGAATTCATTTCCCGCCTAGCATTTTAACAAAATAATAAACAAGAAATCCGCCTGCCATGGCGGATGTTTAGTAATAAAATGATAACGGCTCAATATTTTGCGATCGCAAATACTTGAGTCGTTTGTTTTTAATGGGTGGAGAAAAGAAAAAGCCGGGATTGAAACGTGCCCGGCGCACGGAAGGAACGTGGAAGGATGATTTGTTTTTAGTGAACTATGCGTCCTGTGGATGAGTCTGCGCAGCGGCGCGGCGGACGCGCAGCCCTTGGAGCCAACGCTCGCGCAGGCTTGGCGGGGCAAAGGCGCTGATCTGCTCGAGCCGCTCGCGCGCTTCCTGCCCGATCTTGGACTTGGTGCGATCACGCGACTCCTTGAGCCAGTCAATCGTCTCGTAGACGCCGACGCCCAAGTGGTCAAGTCCCAGCACCATGCTTTCAAAGTCGGCCACGCTTGAGAAACGCGCCACGATCGGCAGTAGCCGCAGGACCGGAAGCGCAAGCCCATGTCCCCACTTATCGCGAATCCACACGACCTCCAGTCCGTTCCAGGCGTGTGACACGGTCCAGAAGCAGGCGGGCGCCATGCCCACGACCTTGCCCGGCTTGCGAAACCAGCCGCCGTGGCGGACTTGGATGTAGACCGCGGGCTGCGGATAGGGCAGAGCCGTGTGGATGTGCTCGGTCCCGTCTTGGCCGAGAAAGAGATAGAGGATTCGACCGATGATGTTGCGCCCGACGAACAGCCACAGCCCAGTCGTCATAATCAGGAAGATGAGGATGAGGACCAGGAATACGACCACCGTCAGAAAGGCCACGGACCAGTAGTGATGCGCCTGGAAATCGACTACTAACCAGTAGAACGTGGAGCCCAGGAGGACGACGAACAGCACGTAGAGCAGAATATACATGGACTCGCGCCAGAGCATCGGGCCCACGGTTTTATCCTGAAGACACTCCTCACACCTCTTGTATTTCGTTGTCATCATGCCGAACCTCCTAGCTCATAGGCCCTTGTCCCACGAGCGGAAGTGCCAAGGCCGGCCATCTTGCACCATGCAAGCAGCCCGTCCAGGGCATTTTTGAAGAACTAGATTGATTAAAACAAAAAAAGCGTGTTTTGTCAATACTTCGACATGAATAGGGGGAAGCGGTATAATTAGTGTGTTAAGTAAAAGCAATATGCCACAAACATATTCAATCAATGCCTTTGCAATTGGCAGGGGGATGGATTTGACGCGGATGTTGAAAAAGCCGCCGTTTCCGGTGGCGGAGAAAGAGCGCAATTTGGTAGTATTACAACCGGGTGGAGAATCGTATATTTTTGCGTTTTCATTTGGCGCTTTGGTCTTTTTCAATGTCAAAAACGAAAAGAAAGTAGCAGGCAGTTTCCGTAAATACGCGCACGCGGTAATTCCAAAACTGATTCGCGAAGATTACAGTGTGGCCATTGGCAATGAAACTGACGCGGTAACTTTTGACGAGGTGCGTATTAAGGAATTTTCTTTGGATAAATTGATTTTGATTGCCACAGTGCTGGCTCAATCAGTATCAGTAGAGCACATTGAAAATGTGGTGGAAACCGTACTGCATAAATTTGAGCGCATTAATTTGAATTTGGAACGCGAAAGCAAACTGCGCGTGCGCGGTAGTGATCTGATTAAGATTCTGGGTACGACCAATTTGATTTTACAGCAGATTCTTTCGCGTCTTTCTCTGTTGGACAAGCCGGATATTACTTGGGATTCGCCGGAATTGGAAACGCTGTTTGGGCACATGCGCAAAATGTACGAACTGGATGATCGTTTTCGGGCTGTGGAGTTTAAGTTGGATTCCATTCAAGATAATTCAAAAGCGCTCTTGTCCATTTTGCAAACTAGACGATCAGAGCGCCTTGAAATTATAATTGTGGCGTTGATTTTGATTGAGGTGGTGCTGTTCGTGTATGAGTTGTTTCGATGATTGCGCAGGCTAAAGACCTGCGGCTACCTGTTTTAGCCAGTTAATCACTTTTCGATTCATAAGTATGTTGGTTAGATATTGTCGAGCGCCGACAGAGCGGATTTGTTCATGCTGTTCTGGCGCGTCTTTGTATAATTCCAAAACACGCGCGACTTCCGCGTCAATTTCTTCTTCGGTTGCGGAGATGTTTTGGGTGTGCGCCAATTTGCGCATTAAGAGCGCTGTTTTAACTCGCTTTATCGCTTGCGGCGCAAAGTCCAGCCGCAGTTGATCGCGTGTTTTGCCAATTTTTTGCAAGTAGTCGTTGAATTCCAGACCTTGCCGCGCAATACCGTCTTCCAGCTCAGCCAGCATTTTGTGTGTTTCTTCATTTACTAAAATATCCGGCACATCGGAAAATTTAGTTTTTTCAATGGCCTTTTCCAAAAGCTCAATTTCGCCGCGCTCCTCGTCTTTTTGCTTGGCCTCGTGCTCTAAATTACCGTGAATAATGGTTTTAAGATCAGCAATGGTTTTTTGACCAAGCTCTTGCGCAAATTCATCCGTAAGTTCCGGCCGCGTCAGTTCAAACACATCTTTGATTTCAATTTTAAAATCCACATCCTTGCCCGCAATCATTTTCTGATAATGTTCTTTAGGGAATTTAAGTTGAAATTCCTTAGTGTCGCCTTTTTTCAGTCCAACCAGTTGTTCTTTAAGGCCCGGCACATAATATTCCTCATCCATATAAACCGCGTGATCTTTGGTCACTCCGCCATCAAGTGGCACGCTGTCCAGCGACATCGCCATATCCAATACAACTTTGTCCTCCGCCAAGGCGGGGCGGCTTGCCACCACTTCTTTGGTTTGCATTTTGCGCAAATCTTTAAGGACTTTATCTACTTTTGCAGCTTCAACTGTTGTAGTTTTTCTTTCCAATTTTATTGATGAATAATCACCCAGGGTTACCTCTGGCAAAAGCGCAATAGTGGCTTTAAAAATAAATGGGTTATCCGCGGCGAGTTTAATGACTGCAATTTCCGGAGAGCCAATAGTTTCCAGATTTTCTTTTTTTACCGTCTCAGTAAAGGAGCGCGGCACCGCAAGTTGCGCGGCTTCTTCCCAAACACGCTGTGCTCCAAAGCGGGCCACGACTTGTTCATAGGGCGCTTTACCCGGACGAAATCCCGGAATAGAGGACTCACTGCTCATTTGCGCGGCCGCTTTCTGCAAATACGATTGCATGTCCTCCGGCGCAAGTTCAATGGTAATCTCTACAGCACTTTTGGGTAAGGATTTGAGGGTGTGTTTCATAGTGGTAAAAGTTTATCATAATTTCCTAAGTATGACAAGGGTCTGCATTAAAAACACGCCGCCAAGAATTACCTTGGTGGCGTAGAATGTCGTTCTCCTGGAGCCGAATAGGGCTCCCAGATATCAAAGATGTCATATAGAACTTGCAGAGTATTGCCTGCGGAAAAGCTGCCGTCCATTCGCTCCATGTCGGTTTCGTGCATATTGTCGTCAAACAGAAGAGCGACGAGCGTTATTGACCATGGGGAGGCATCATCCGTCCGTCTCACATTGATGTAGAACGCCGCGTGTTCAATCGGGCGGCTGATCTCTTGTGCGTGCTTGAGCATCTTTTCAAACTTCGTACTCAGCGTGAGGTACTCCCCGATTGCAAAGCGGATTTCCCGGTTTTGTCCAAACGATATTCCGTCGCATACCCGGATAACCGCCACTGAGTCGTAGGAAATTGATGTAAATGAATGCCACAAATATCCTGCGCACTTCATGGGGGTTTTCCGCTGACCGAGCCGATTATTTCTCTCCAGCATTGTTAAGGCCAGTGAGGAGCGGTGGTATTCTTCCACCACAAAGGCTCGTGAACCCATCAGGGTGAAAAGTGGACCTGACGCGTACACGACGGCAGAAGAGGATGGCTTGGGCGTGGCGGCAGTTCTGCATCCCAGCAAACATACAAAAAGAGCAATGGCCATTTTCATGGTCTTCCTCCTTGTCTCACCTTACTCTTTAGAGAAAAAATGTCAACTATCTTATAAGAAACCCGACAATAAGAAGTGCGACAATGTTCATTATTTTAATCATCGGATTGATCGCTGGGCCAGCAGTATCTTTATACGGATCGCCGACCGTGTCGCCGGTAACCGCGGCTTTATGCGCATCTCCACCTTTGCCGCCATGATGTCCGGCTTCAATGTATTTTTTGGCATTATCCCAGGCCGCGCCGCCGGTGGTCATGGAGATCGCCACAAATAACCCGGTAATGATAGATCCAACGAGCAATCCGCCGAGCGCTTTTGGTCCCAGTAAAAATCCCACCGCAATTGGCGCGACAACCGGAATAAGCGCCGGAACAATCATGTGCGCAATAGCCGCGCGCGTAACAATATCAACTGCCGCGCTATAATTCGGTTTGCCTTCCCCGGTCATAATGCCTTTGATTTCTTTGAATTGTCGGCGCACTTCATTAACCACTGCTCCGGCTGCTTTACCCACTGCCTCCATCCCCAGCGCGCCAAACCAATAAGGTAAAAGCCCGCCAATAAAGAGTCCTACTAAAACCTTCGGATCTCCAAGTTCAAATACAATGCGTACTCCCCGAGCGGCAAACTCTTCTGTGTAGGCGGCAAAAAGCACCAGCGCGGCAAGACCGGCAGAGGCAATCGCGTAGGCTTTGGTGACTGCTTTTGTTGTGTTGCCAACGGCATCAAGCGGATCTGTCACCGCGCGTACCTCAGAAGGAAGTTCTGCCATTTCCGCAATGCCGCCGGCATTGTCGGTAATCGGGCCAAAGGCGTCAATTGTTACAATAATACCGGTAAGCGAGAGCATGGACATAGCCGCGATTGCCACGCCGTAAAGACCGGCCAGTTCATAGGCGCCAAGCATGCCTGCGGCAATCACAAGTACCGGAAGCGCGGTTGATTTCATGGAAATCGCCAAGCCCTGAATTATGTTGGTTCCATGTCCGGTTTCCGAGGCTTTGGCAATAGATTGCACTGGCTTATGATTTGTTCCGGTGTAGTAATCGGTAATCCAGATCATCAGCGCTGTAACAACCAAACCGACAAGCGCGCTTAAAAATAGATTGGTCGCATTTGCTCCGGTTGGCGCAACGCGCGGAATAACAAAATAAAATGACAGCGCCGCAAGAATACCGGCAACCGCCAGTCCTTTATACAGCGCGCTCATAATTTTATTTCCGGAAAGGCGGATAAACAAAGTCCCGGCAATGGAAGCGATTATTGCCAGTCCGCCCATTATCAAGGGGAGCATTACGGCTGAAGCACCAAAAGTGAGCGACCCCAAAAGCATTGCCGCCACCGCGGTAACGGCATAGGTTTCAAAAAGATCAGCAGCCATGCCGGCGCAGTCGCCAACATTATCCCCGACGTTGTCCGCAATGACCGCGGGATTGCGCGGATCATCTTCGGGAATGCCAGCTTCTAATTTTCCAACAAGATCAGCGCCTACATCCGCCGCCTTAGTGTAGATGCCGCCGCCAAGCCGCGCAAATACTGAGATAAGCGAACCGCCAAAGCCAAGCCCCACCAGCGCGTTCAGATCGCGGGTGAGGTAGTAATAACCAGCCACGGCGAGAAGTGCAAGGCCAACAACCAAAAGTCCGGTAACAGTACCACCCTGAACCGCGACATTCATGGCCTCCTTCAGTCCGGTTTTTGCCGCCTGCGTTGTGCGGACATTGGCGCGCACGGATATAAGCATACCGATAATTCCCGCCAGCGCGGAAAATACGGCGCCGACCAAAAATCCCAGCGCGATTTTGAAATTCAGTCCAAATCCCAGAATTAAAAACAGCGCCAGCCCGATAGGCGCCACAGCTTTATATTGTCTTATTAAATAGGCCTTGGCGCCTTCTTGAATCGCTCGCGCAATGCCGATCATCTTGCCTTCTCCTCCCGAGAGTTTCATGATGCGCGAAGCCAGAACCAGTCCCCAAATAATTGCAAGGCTCGCAGAGCCGAGTATGAAAAGAAACATAGTGAATACTTAAGGAATTATGAACTCCGACGCTTTGGTCGGAGCCCCGATCCACAAAAGGCATCGGGGTTATGAAGTTGAATTATGATACCAGAATCTTATATATTGATCAAGGATAGCATGTCCACAAGGTGTGGGTATCTACCCTTGACATTTTAGCTTATTTATGGTATCTTATAGCCTGTCATGAAAGCATCTTTATTTCGCCTAACCATCCGATTCTGCATCAAATTATTGGCCTTTTTTGTAATCCTTGGCAAATGGATAAATATATTTGGCCGTGCTGGCGGAAGAATTTTGCGCAGGGGTTTACATTATACATTGCCGGTTGTGCTGTTTTTCTATCTACGCGCGCGCAAACTTAAAGCACGATTTTTTCAATTCATCGCGCCAATTAAGGGACGCCTTATATATCTATTTGGACATCGTTATTTTATACACGCCCTGGTTGTACTTATCGTAGCAGTTGCCGCCTTCCCTTCATTTAGAGTTGCGGATGCCTCAGTAGGAAATCGCAGTGAAGAAATACCCTTGCGCATGCTTGTGCCAGATGAAGATGAAGGAGAAAGCTTGATAGACGATACGCTTCCAGCGGAAGAACTTGAAAGTTATTTGGAGGCGTTTTTCCAGGATCAGCCCCCTTTGAAAATGGAGAAAATAGAGGAAGATTTACCACTCAGTCTTGACGATGGCGCGCTTTTGCGTAAAGAATTGCCCGGCACGCGCATTCTTCCCACGCGTACAGATATTGTTGAGTATGAGGTGCGGGAGGGCGACACACTATGGGCTATTGCCGAGCAGTTTGGCCTTTCGGTCGCAACTGTTCTTTGGGAAAATAAACTCACCCTCTACAGTACGATCAGGCCTGGACAAAAGCTGGCAATTCTTCCGATCTCCGGAGTCTCACATATTGTACGCAAGGGAGAAACGCTTGGCGCAATTTCAAAGCGATACAGCACAGCACTTGATGAAGTTGTTGAACTCAATCAGCTTGCGGATGCGACAGCAGCGCTTACTCCCGGTATGAAATTAGTGATTCCAGGCGGCCGTCCATATAGCGCGCCACTGCCAGTTTTGCCGCGGCGCGAGGTGATCACGCCTCCATCGCGTGTTGCAACGCTAGGAGGAAAACTGCTTTGGCCGATTATTTCAAAGCGAATTACTCAGTATTTCACCTGGCGTCATGCTGGACTTGACATTGGCGATAAGACCGGTGCCCCAATCTATGCGATAGAGGACGGCGTAGTTGAAGCGGCAGGGTGGGGCCGCGGCGGTTGGGGTAATATGGTACTGGTGAATCATGGCAATGGCATGAAGACGCGTTACGCGCACGCCTCAAAAGTGCTGGTCAAGGCCGGTCAGCAAGTGACAAAAGGGCAAACCATCGCATCTGTGGGATCAACTGGGCGTTCTACCGGGCCACACCTGCACCTTACGATCTATGTAAATGGCCGGCCAGTGAATCCATTGCAGTACTTGCGCTAAGGCGGATATGACAACAATGCTGCCGCAATAGTAATTATTAACACATACAAACAAAACAACGCGGTGAAAATCCGCGTTGTTTTTAAATGAACCTCCCCGCAGCAAGCTGCGGGGTATCCTAAAATCTCCCCTCCCTTGACGGGAGGGGACTGAAACATCCTTAATGGATGTTTCAGGGGAGGGTGAAAACAACATTCTATCACCCCCACCCTAACCCTCCCCCATCAAGGGGGAGGGAACTATAAGGTAACCCTGTAGCAAGCTACAGGGAATTGCAAGATTAAAAATTTTCTTTCCCCCAAAATGCGAAATCGTGAATTCGTTTTTGCCCCCAAAATCCAATACCAAGGAGATGACCCCACATCCTCAAGCCGAAGCATTTTCGCTTCGGCTTTTCTCTTTCCTAAGTTCCTGTGGTATAATGATTTTGATAAGCATCAAGGATATGCGCCACAATTATAAAATAAAAACTTGGTCCGGCTATATTTGATTAGGATACTTTTCTAGTCAGCATTATTTTGCCACCACTAACCTATCTAATCTAATCATTATGAAATACTTTCATCAATTCATAACAAAGAAAAATGTGCTCTTTATAACCATTTTTGTGATTCTTGGATTTATCGCTTTACAGATTCCAGTAGCGCAACTGGCGGGATCGAAGGTCAAGTTTACCATCTATGACGCGTTTGCGCCTGTCGCAGGCTCGTTTATCGGAAGTATTCCAGGCGCAATAGCCGTCTTTCTTATGCAGTTTTTTAATTTTTTGGTTCACGGAGCGCAAATTGAAGACGCAGGAACGGTTATTCGCTTCTTCCCCCTGCTTTTTGCCGTGCTTTATTTCGCAAAGAAAGGAAAAGTAAATATCATCATACCCGTGCTCGCCATCGCGGCATTCATCGCGCATCCAATCGGTCGGACGGTCTGGTACTTCTCGATTTTCTGGCTTATCCCCATTGCCGCGCATTTCTTCCGCGACCGGTTTCTCCTTGTCCGCGCGCTCGGGGCCACATTCACCGCGCACGCGGTTGGAGGCGCGTTGTGGATTTGGGTTTTTGCGCTTCCGGCCCCGGTTTGGAATTCCCTTATTCCCGTCGTTATCACAGAACGGCTGCTCTTTGCGCTTGGCATCAGCGGATCGTTTATTCTCGTAAATAACCTTCTTGGTTTCTTAGAAAAAAAACATCTTCTAAACATCGGCTTTTACATTGATCAGAAATATCTCGCTCCCATTCTTCGCCGTTAACAAAATGCGCCCCCAACATCTTCTACAACGTAAAACGCGTTTTATCGCGTTCGTTGCCGCAAGCATTGATGGACGCATTTCACTGTCAGAAAAGACTTTGCCGCGATGGACGAGTAAGGAAGATTGGCGATTTTTGGAACGTTCACTTTCGCGCGCGGATGCCGTTGTTGTCGGCCGTAATACCTACGCAGCGGCCGCGAAGCGATTACGCAAACGAAATACGTTTGTTCTCTCAAACCGCTTGAAAGCGATGGCGCGCAGGGGAAGTGTAACATTCGTTAATCCAGCGAACGTTGATCTAGCCTCCTTGCTTGCAAAATATAAGACAGTGGCCGTACTCGGTGGTGGAACGGTATACCGCTTCATGTTGGAAAGTGGACTTCTGGACGAGATTTTTATTACTGTTGAGCCGCTCATCTTCGGTCACGGAAAGGAGATGTTTGTCGGCGGCACTGTAACAACACGAGTTAGTTTGCTGTCTGTAAAACGGCTCAATCGCGCCGGCACGCTCTTGCTTCACTATCAGATTAACCATCAACAACTATGATCATCCGACCAATTAAAACGCATGTTTTTCAAGAGGGTGACGATTTGTTTGCTTTCATTACGGACTACTTCAAAAAGCTTCCAGAAAAATCCGTAGTTGTCATTACTTCCAAAATCGTCGCCCTTGCGGAAAGACGAACGGCTATCGCAGAAAATGCGCAGATGAAAGAGAAACTGATCCGCGCAGAAAGCGAGTTTGCCATTCCCACTAAATACGTTTGGCTCACAGTTAAGGATGGAATGGTCATGGCTTCTGCTGGAATTGACGAGTCAAACGCAAACGGCAAGCTCATTCTTCTGCCAAAAGACAGTTTTAAAACTTCTCGCTTTCTGCGCAATAAATTGCGAGAGCATTATGACGTGAAACATCTCGGCGTTCTGATTACCGACAGCCGTATAATACCGCTTCGCGTCGGCGTGACCGGCTTCGCTCTCGGATATGCTGGTTTTCGTGGTGTGAAAGACTATCGCGGAACGCCGGATATTTTCGGGAGAAAATTCAAATTTTCTCGCACCGATGTTGCCGATAGTCTCGCAACAGCCGCAACTTGCGTCATGGGCGAAGGAAACGAACAGCAACCTTTGGCAATTATTGAAAAGGCACCGATTGAATTTTGTGATAAAATTCACCGCAAGGAATTGCATATCGACATTCAGGAAGATATGTACCGACCTCTCTTTTCAAAATTGCCCAAACCGAAAAGATAATTTACTGCATTTTCACTTCGTTCAAATGCAGTATTCTTGAATTAGTCCGAACGCATTTCGCCGCCTGCGGCGGCGAGGGAGTCCCCTCGCGAAATTCCGAAATCTCGGCTCCGCCGCACCGCTGACAATTTTCCCGCCACATATTTTAAACTTTTGGAAGGCGGGATTGCGTTTTGTAACTTCGCTTCGCTCAGACAAAACGGGAACAAGTTTTTCTTTGGTGGCAAATTCTTTTATGAAAATTCTTAATTCAAAAATTAAAAAAGAAAGCGGGCGGGACACTTATCGTGCCACGCCCGTGATTGTGCGGTTGCCATCTTCGTACCGCCGCGGTTATGAGTCAGCGATGACTCTGGTCGGCGTCGAGGACCGCTTGGCTTCCGCCGATGAACAGAGCGTGGAAGTAGCTGTCGCGGAGCGCTTCCTTGATTTCGTCCAGATTCGGCGCGTCCTCGTAGCCCTGCGGCGTCAGAATGACCCGCTGATCGTTCACCGGCTTGCCATGGAAGACGTGGTTTCCGTCTGTGAGGCCGATGTACCAGCCGCGGTCGAACTCGCACTCCTTCAGTGCACAGGTGTTGGGGCCTCCGGTGGGAACTGCCGTCGCCTTGACTGGGGGGTCGAAGCGATAATACTTCCCACGAACCAGTTTCTGCTGCGCCGCGTTGTTGGCGACGACATGGTCTGCCGTCATTGTGTCTCTCATCGGAAACTGCATGGCGTTTTGCCTCCTCTCAAGGTTCAGGTTTCGTCGCCGCAACGTGCAGGCAACGACTATCGGTCTATGATTCCGATAATGTTCAATGTTAGCATACTACGCCATAAAAGTCAAGAGGCGGCAAGTGCCGCCTCTTGGGAGTATTTGAAAAATTTTTCTTTTCTGCTTCTACAAAATATGGTTCCCGCTCAAATCTTATTTGAGCGAGGCTCGCTCAGATTTCTGAGCGGCGAGCCGACCTGCGCTTCGCCGAGGCTTCGGCAAGGCGAGTGTTTTTCTACGGGTTCTTTTGCGGTTTTGATTCGTGCGGCGGAGCCGCACCGCTGACAATTTTCCCGCCACATATTTTAAACTTTTGGAAGGCGGGATTGCGTTTTGTAACTTCGCTTCGCTCAGACAAAACGGGAACAAGTTTTTCTTTGGTGGCAAATTCTTTTATGAAAATTCTTAATTCAAAAATTAAAAAAGAAAGCGGGCGGGACACTTATCGTGCCACGCCCGTGATTGTGCGGTTGCCATCTTCGTACCGCCGCGGTTATGAGTCAGCGATGACTCTGGTCGGCGTCGAGGACCGCTTGGCTTCCGCCGATGAACAGAGCGTGGAAGTAGCTGTCGCGGAGCGCTTCCTTGATTTCGTCCAGATTCGGCGCGTCCTCGTAGCCCTGCGGCGTCAGAATGACCCGCTGATCGTTCACCGGCTTGCCATGGAAGACGTGGTTTCCGTCTGTGAGGCCGATGTACCAGCCGCGGTCGAACTCGCACTCCTTCAGTGCACAGGTGTTGGGGCCTCCGGTGGGAACTGCCGTCGCCTTGACTGGGGGGTCGAAGCGATAATACTTCCCACGAACCAGTTTCTGCTGCGCCGCGTTGTTGGCGACGACATGGTCTGCCGTCATTGTGTCTCTCATCGGAAACTGCATGGCGTTTTGCCTCCTCTCAAGGTTCAGGTTTCGTCGCCGCAACGTGCAGGCAACGACTATCGGTCTATGATTCCGATAATGTTCAATGTTAGCATACTACGCCATAAAAGTCAAGAGGCGGCAAGTGCCGCCTCTTGGGAGTATTTGAAAAATTTTTCTTTTCTGCTTCTACAAAATATGGTTCCCGCTCAAATCTTATTTGAGCGAGGCTCGCTCAGATTTCTGAGCGGCGAGCCGACCTGCGCTTCGCCGAGGCTTCGGCAAGGCGAGTGTTTTTCTACGGGTTCTTTTGCGGTTTTGATTCGTGCGGCGGAGCCGCACCGCTGACAATTTTCCCGCCACATATTTTAAACTTTTGGAAGGCGGGATTGCGTTTTGTAACTTCGCTTCGCTCAGACAAAACGGGAACAAGTTTTTCCCTGCCTGCCGGCAGGCAGGTTTGGCGGCATTCAATCCAAGAATTCGCGAAGCGAATATTTAAAGAATATAGGATTTTAAAAATGATGACAACAACGACAATGAGAAAAGAGAAACAGGCCGAACGCTCTTACGAACGCTGGCCTGTTGGTTGTGGTTTCTCACGGCAGTTCTCCGTTCAGGATTTCCTGCCACGAGTTCACCTGCTTGACCCGGTTGAGGAAGCGAGCGTATCGCCGCACTTCATCGGGACGTGGCTGAAAGAGATAGAGCGTGCTCACCGTGGCGAGGTTGCCCAAGATTTCCAATCGGTCGTCAACGAAGTGGGTGATGCCCAACTCCTCGCAGATACTGGCCTTCTCGTGTCTCTCACGGCAGAAGCGAACACGCTCGCGTCCGATTCCGGTGAGGTCGTAGAAGCGGTGATGGTCGAGCCATTGCAGGGTTTTGTCCTGCACGCGCTGACCGCACTTCGAGACAAGGAATACCTTGTCGCCGAACCGCTTCTCCACGAGCTGGCGCAGAGCGTCGAAGACGCCCGGCACTGCCGTAGTCCGCAGGTAATTGTCAGTGAAGAACGAGGTATCGGTTCCGTCGTTCACTCGGTTGATGATGACGCCGCCGATATCGACGCCAAGCGTTTCTGCATTCAACGTTCTGTCCTCCTATCAAGGTACGTTTTAACCTAAGCACCATGCCTAGATTTGAAAGCAATCATAGCATATCCAGTCTAATACGTCAAGAAGCGGCGTTTGGCCGCTTCTTGGAAAGAATCAGTAGGATTAAAAAATTTTCTTCCCCCAAAATTAAAATATGGTTCCCGCTCAAATCTTATTTGAGCGAGGCTCGCTCAGATTTCTGAGCGGCAAGCCGATGTTTTTTCCTAATTGCGCCCGGAGGGAATCGAACCCCCACCAACAGGTTCGAAGCCTGTTATGATATCCATTTCACCACGGGCGCGTTACAATGTTTTTTAAATTTTCTCTTCCCACTTGCTTTTGAGAGCCGCTTCAGCCGCGGACATCTGCGCTTCTTGTTTGGAAGTGCCAAAGCCCTCGGCAATCATAATGTCGCCGATGTAAACCCCGATTTTAAATTGTTTGGCATGATCCGGACCAATCTCGGAGAGTACGCGGTAAGAAGGAGTCATTGCCATTTTTTCCTGCACTAGTTCTTGAAAATGGCTCTTGGCGTCCACATATAATCCGTACTCAATAATATGCGGAAGTTTTGTAAGAACTTCGCGTTTGGTAAAAGTTGTGGCAACTTCCATCCCCTGATCAAGATAAATCGCGCCAATGACCGCTTCAATCGCGTTGGCCAAAATAATCTGACGCGCTTTGGATCCGGTGTCTTTGGCTTCTCCGCGCGACAAAAATAAATAATCATCCAAACCAATGTCCTTAGCAATTTCCGCCATCATTTTCGCGTTAACCAGCGCCGCGCGCCAGTTGGTAAGCTCTCCTTCGGGATTGGGGTAGTGATTGTATAGGTGTTCGGTAACGGCAAGCTCCAGAACCGCGTCGCCCAGAAATTCCAGCCGTTCGTTTTGCGGAAGATGGAATGCGGGATTCTCATTAAGATAAGAGCGATGGACAAGCGCTTGCTTTAAAAGGTCCTGATTTTTAAATGTGACACCAAGGGTGTGTTCAAGTTTTGACCAATCTTTCATATTGAGTCGTCAGTTATCAGTCAGCAGTTCACAGCATTGAAATTTAATTACTGCGAACCGTGAACTGATGTCTGTGAACTACGTTTGTCCACTTCTTTAATTTCTCCCTGCGCGGTCATATCCCGATAGATTGCGCCAAGTACCCCGTTTATAAATTTTCCCGAGGATTCGCCGCCAAAAGTCTTAGCCAGCTCAATAGCTTCGTTAATTGCCACTCGCGCTGGAATTTCAGGGTTAAACCTAAGCTCGTAGACGCCGATGCGCAAGACATTGCGGTCAACCAGGGTAATTTGCTCAAGCGGCCATTGCGGCGCGTACTTGGTAATCAGTCCTTCAATTGCGTCAAGATTTGTGAGAATTCCGTTTACTGTGGTTTCTACAAACTGCACATCATCAAACTCAGGCGCGAATTCTTTAAGATTGCCTTCAAGCGATCGTTGCAATTCCTCAACATCCTTGCCACGAAAATCCCATTGGTAAAGGGATTGCATGATGATCGTGCGCCCTAAGTGGCGGTTGGCCATACTATTTTTTCTTTCCCTTGAGGGGAATAGCAATAACTTGTCGGCCCTTGTAATAGCCGCAGTGCGGGCAGACGTGGTGAGGCAAGACTGCTTTGCCGCAGTGCGGGCACTTGGTAGTTCCTGCTCCAGCAAGCGCAAAATGCGCCGCGCGGCGGCGTTTATGAGAAGAGGTCCTTCGATGTCCAGGTAAACCCATATAAATATGATACGAATCTACAAATTATTATACGAATCAACTAATATACGAATCCACGAATAATTCGTATATTCGGAGATTCGTCAGATATTCGCTGATTCGTATCCTACTATATCACACAAACGTTACGCTGGCAACTCTGTCGTTCACTTCTTTAAATCTCATCACCCTGACACCTTGGGTAGCGCGACCCTGCAGTGAAATGGTGCGGAAGGCAGTGCGCAGAACTTGTCCTTTTTTGGAAATTACAATCAGATCGCGTTCATCTTTAGCGTTGGCAATAAAGGCGCCAATAACATCGCCGGTTTTCTCAGTTACTTTTGCCGTTTTAATGCCTGATCCGCCACGACGTTGTATTTTATAAGATTTTACATCGGTGCGTTTGCCAAACCCATTTTCCATCAGTACAAAAAGTTCCATCATGCCTTTTTCAACAAGTTTGCTATCCAGCACATCCATGCCAATTACCCGATCTTTTCCCTTAAGGCGCGCGCCGCGCACGCCGGAGGCCACCCTTCCCATTGGTCGCACATCCGCTTCCTTAAAGCGGATAGATTGTCCCAGTGAAGTAATCAACATCACTTCATCTTTGCCGGACGACGGTTTTACCCATTCCAGATTGTCTTCCGGTTTAAGTTTAATAGCAATGAGTCCTGAACGGCGTACTACTTCAAAATCTTCCAAATCCACTTTTTTAATTAAACCCTTGCTGGTAACCATGACCAGATATTTATAATCGCCAAGCTCTTTCAAGGAAAGCACATCCGATACTTTTTCACCCGGCGCAAGTTCTAAGAAATTTACAACCGCCTGACCTTTTGCAGTTCTGGTGGCTTGTGGAACTTCATAGGCCTTAAGCTTAAATACCCGGCCGCGGCTGGTAAAGAAAAGCAGATCCGCATGAGTTGTGGTGGTAAAAAGATGTTCTACCACATCTTCTTCTTTGGTGGTCACCCCGATTACTCCTTTGCCACCACGCCCTTGTCGTTTAAAAGTTTCCGGCGGCAGGCGCTTGATATAGCCGTCAGCAGTAATCATAACAATGGTGGCCTCATCCGGGATAAGATCCTCAGCGCGGAATTCTTTAACCGCATGGGCGACAATCTCCGTGCGTCGCTTGTCGCTATATTTTTTTGTGAGCTCCTCAATTTCATTTTTGATAATGCTCAGGATTTTTTTTGAGGAAGCCAGAATAGATTCTAATTCTTTAATAAGTTCAAGTTTTTCCTTAAGTTCGGTTTCAACTTTGAGTCGTTCAAGATTGGCAAGCTGCTGCAGGCGCATCTCTAAAATAGCAATGGCTTGGATTTCCATGAGTTTAAATTTTTTAATTAAGTTTTCCTTGGCCTCATCGCGATCCTCAGATTTTTTGATGGTGGAAATTACTTGATCAATGTGAAGGATTGCGATTTTAAGACCTTCAAGGATATGCGCCCGTTCTTTGGCGCGCGCAAGATCGTAAGAGGTGCGCTTGCGGATGACATCTTGACGATGTTTTAGATATTCTTCCAAAATACTTTTAAGATTCAATACGCGCGGTTGAATTCCATCAACCAGCGCAAGCATGTTGACATGAAAAGTGGTTTGGAGCGAGGTAGAATCAAATAATTGATTAAGAACCTTTTTGGGATAAGCGTCTTTTTTAAGTTCAACAACAATGCGCACGCCTTCTTTATTGTTGCTCTCATCCCGCAAGTCGCGGATGCCCTCCAATTTTTTATCACGCACAAGATCCGCGATGTGCGTTAGAAGATCGGCTTTATTTACGCCATAAGGAACTTCAGTCACGATAATTTTGGAAACATCAACAATTTCCGCTCGCCCGCGCATGACAATGGATCCTTTGCCAGTTGCGTAGGCCTGCTTAATATCTTCTTTGTTATAGATGATGCCGCCGGTTGGAAAATCCGGCCCGGGCACGAATTTTATAAGATCTTCAACTGTACACTCCGGATTTTCAATAAGATGCGCGGTGGCCTGACAAATCTCGCCTACATTATGCGGCGGGATATTTGTAGCCATGCCAACCGCGATGCCTAAAGTGCCATTTAAAAGCAAGTTAGGAAGTTTCGCGGGAAGCACGCGCGGTTCTTTATGAGTGCCGTCATAGTTGGGGACAAAAGCAACTGTTTCTTTTTCAATATCTTGCAAAAGTTCTTCGGAAATTCCTGCCAGCTTTGCCTCGGTATACCTCATAGCCGCCGCAGCATCCCCATCCATGGAACCAAAGTTGCCCTGTCCCCAGATAAGCGGGTAGCGTAAAGAAAAATCCTGTGCCATGCGCACCATGGAATCGTAAACGGCCACATCGCCGTGCGGATGATATTTGCCAAGCACTTCACCAACCACCGTTGCGGATTTGCGGAATTTCGCGCCAGGTTTAAGCCCGACGTTCCACATCGCGTACAAAATCCTGCGGTGCACGGGCTTTAATCCATCGCGCACGTCAGGCAGCGCGCGGGCGACAATAACCGACATTGCGTAATCCAAATAGGACTCCTGCATTTCATCCACAATAGGGCGGGCTTCCAGTTTTCCTACGCGATTTATTTTTTCATTCGGCATACCATACTATTTTAGGCGATCAAGTTGTTGTTTGAAATCATCCCAGCTTCCTCCAAGTTGTTTCTGAGTTTGTTTTAAGGCGGATAGCGGGGAAGGATATTTTTTTTGATTAAGCGAAAAGGTCGTGCGCAAGGATACAAGCCAGATGGTGAATACAACGGCGGCCACGCACACCACGCCAACTACTAATAATTGGCGTCTGGCTTTGGCTATTTTTTCTTCCTCTTCCATACTTCGCCACACATTTATGCTTTTTCCAACACCACTACCTTCATTTCATCGGCCGGCAAATCTTTTCGCGTGACTTTGAACTTTGGCATCTGCTCTGATTTTGCGCCAACTATTTTTAAGAATGGTTCTACTCCCTCGGCTTTCAATTTTAATCCTTCCACTTTGTACAGCATTGGCATTACCACTCGCGCCTCCAGCTCCGATGCTAATTCCGCCGCCTTTTTGGCGTCCAACGCAGTGCCTCCGCCAACCGGTACCATAAGCAGATCCACTCCTTCAATTGCCTGCAGTTCAGTTTCGCTTAGGACGCGGGTGAGACTCCCGGTGTGCAAAATTACTATTCCTTCGGCTTCAATCCAAAATACAAATTCCGGGGGGCTATTTTGATTGGAAAAGGGGATAGCATATACAAACACGCCTCTCACCTCATATTCGCCCGGGGTTTCAATAACAAAAGGCTTTTTACCCTCGCGCCCTTCAATCGGATATTTCACCTCCGGATCGCTTTTGAGCACAATATCTGCCGTAAGAGTTCGCGGCAATTTAAGTCCCACAACCGCGGGATCAAAAGGATCAGTGATAATCGTCACCTCTTCATTTTGCGATTTAATGTCAATTTTGAAACAGGATTGTCCAAGCCAAGTGATGATCATATTTTTCATGTATCATGAAGCATAAAACATGTAACAATAATATCATAAATAAAGACGGGGCACAAGGCCCCGTCTTTGGTAGGTTCTGTATGTTTATTTCACTTCCGGCCGGTAGATTTCAAGCTCTTTAAGCTCGCCATTTTCTACTTTCTTTACGCTATAAGGCAGTCCGACCGGATCGCCATTTTTATCAAAGGTGAGCGAGCCCAGCGCATGTTTCCACTCTTTGAGTTCATAAAGATAATCGCGCAATTTTTCCGTATCAAGCCCCACCTTTTCAATGGCATCTTTGATAAGATAAAACTGGCTGTACATGTTTGCCATAAACGAAGGAAACGGCGCGTCCTCATTATATTTCTGTTTATAGGTGGTGAGCATTTTTGCCGCCAGATCTCCTTTTTCATCAAACCAATTTTCAATGCCAACTACACCCTCCATTTCTTTTTTGTTTTCTGCAACGATGTTGCGGCCGATCAGCACCTCCGCAGTAAGCCGCGACGCAGAAACGCCGTTTGCGGCAAGCTGTTTTAAGATAAGGATGCCCGGAGAAGAAGTTTGCGGCAAAATATATACTACATCTGGATTTGCGGACTTTATCTTTAGAATTTGGGTACGAAAATCTGTATCGCCACTATTGTAAGTTTCATCTGCTACCACCTCACCGCCACTCGCCTTGAATTTTTCAGTAAATACACGGCGTAATCCTTGAGCGTAATCTTTGGTTTCAGAGATGACCGCGGCTTTGCGTGCCCCCACTTTACTCATAGCGTACTGCGCCGCTACATCTCCCGCGGTGGCATCAGATGGGGCGGTGCGGAAGATAAAATCTCCTGCGCCGGTGATGTCCGGGCTCGTGGCTGAGGGTGAGACGATCAGCACTTTTGCCGTTTCAGCAAGCGGCGCCATTGCTAGAGTTTCAGATGAGCATACCCCGCCAAATATCATTTTTGTATCATCAATATTAATGAGTTTTTGCGCGGCTACGCTTGCCTCTTTGGCGTCACATTTGCCATCTTCCCAAACTACCTCAAACGGCCGGCCATTTACTCCTCCGGCAGCATTGATTTCCTCAACCGCGAGCAATCCGGCGCGCTGAATTGGCAAACCATACGCGGCGCTGTCCCCGGTAAGAGGTACAACCGCTCCAATTTTTATTGGTCCAGTCTCTGAAGCGGAAGGTTTTTGTACTGAAGGCGTGCGCGCAAGCGCTACAATCACAATAATTATGGCAAGGACTACTAGTCCCCAAAATAATTTAACTCCTTTGGCCATATGTTTTTAACATAATGAGTATTAATCCTGCAAAGATTAGTATATCAGCGATATTGATTGTGGCAAGACCCATGATATGCACATAGTCAATCACACCGCCGTATGCGAAACGGTCAAAGACATTGGAGGCGCCGCCGAGGAGAACAGGGACTAAGAAGGGCAAGGACTTAGCATGTAGCATGTAGTAAGTAGTAATAACAACAAGAATCACAAGGGCAAGATAGGGAATGAATCTCCAAGCCGGGAAAAAGAAAAGCGCTGGATTAAGGTAATAGCCAAGATCCAGTCTCGGCACAAACGCAAACACCTTCCCCAGCGGAAGGTGCGAAACAACAAACTTGAGGATGCGATCCAAGATGAACCCGATTATTGCAAGCGCAATGATCAGCTGGTGAGCTGTTTTTTGCAGTTGATACATGAGGAGGAAGTCGGACGAGCTAAAAGTCGCCGTTCATCAATTGGATTTTTACAGTATTTGCAAATGCCGTAGGTTCCCTTTTTCATTGCTTCCAGCGCGTTTTTTACATCGCGTAGTGCTGACTCAAGCGTTCGCTCCAGAGTTAAGTTGTCGCTATATTGAGCAACCTCGGTAGCATTGTCTTCTTCTTTTTCTCCAAATTGTGGAAAAACCGCATTGTAATCATCCGGATTATGAATGTTTTTGGCGGAAAACTGAGCAAGCTGTGTTTCCAGTTTCTCTTTTTCTGTAATAAGTTGTGATTCAATTTTTTTAAGCGTAGTGGTGTCCATATAGATAGGGTAGGTGGAGATAACCATACTAGATAAAGGTAACATGGAGTATATCAATAGTGACATTTTGTGTCAATCCCTTTTAGAATGAAACAGGGCGCCGTTAGGCGCCCCGGTTTGTTTCCCTGTAAAGTGGAAAGTCAAAGTATTCCGAGACCTAACAACGCCCAAACCCTTAAGTGTTCTTCGCACTCACACTGATGAGTGTAAGTTTGAAGATTTCGCACTTTTAGGGTGAAAGGACTGTGCCTTTCTACCTTTCTTGGGTGATACTCGCAACCGCGAGATCTCCCAATTAGCACTTTTGTTTTTGTAGTCCCGCAATGCGGGATTAGGAAGAAGAGTAGAAAGGAGGAGGTTGTTAAAGACCAACTTCCACTCTTTATAATATCAGATTATCAACAAATTGTCAACAATTTGCCTTAAATAAGCCAAAATTTAGCAGTTTGAGAGCTATTTTAAGTACTCTGGACAAATTTTGTGTACAAGGACTTATCCCCAGATACAACAACTTATCCACATATGTTAGTGATCTCGGCGACTGCGTCCGCCAAAGCCAAAGCCTCGGTGTGGCGGCCGGCCGCCGCGTCCGCTTGAAAATCCGCCACGGTCTCCGCCGCCTTCACCATATCCCGGAGGCGGAGTTTCCGCGCCCGGATCAATCAATGCTTTGCGCGACAAATTAATCCGTCCCATTTCGTCAATTTCATTTACTTTGACTTTTACAGTATCGCCGATGTTAAGAACGTCCGTAACTTTGTTTACGCGGTAGTGCGCCAATTCCGAAATATGCACCAATCCTTCTTGTTTGGGCAGAACTTCCACAAACGCGCCAAAATCCATAATGCGCGTTACTTTGCCTTCAAATATTTCACCGGCTTTTACTTCGCGGGTCAAGTTTTTAATCCAGGTTACGGCTTTATCCGAAGCTTCGGGAGAAGTGGAAGTAATCATCACTAATCCGTCATCTTCAATGTCAATAGTTACGCCGGTTGCGTCAATAATTTCGTTAATCATTTTTCCACCCGGACCAATCACATCGCGGATCCGGTCTACCGGAATACGGAATGAGATAATACGCGGCGCCCACTTACTAAGCTCAGCTCGCGGAGTGGCAATGACCGCGTCCATCGCGTCCAAAATTTTCATGCGCGCCTCTTTTGCCTGTGCAAATGTCTCGCGCACCACCTTTTGGGTAAGTCCTTTGGTTTTTGTATCAAGCTGAATTGCAGTCACGCCATCGCGCGTGCCAGCTACTTTGAAATCCATCCCGCCTTTGCCATCTTCCAAATCTTGCAGGTCAGTAATAATTTTGTATTGACCATCCTCTGTTGAAGCTAAACCCATAGCAATGCCGGCCACTTGTTTTTTAATCGGCACGCCGGCATCCATAAGCGCGAGGGAAGAGGCACAGGTTGAGCCCATTGATGAAGATCCGTTTGAAGCCAGCACCTCAGAAACCACCCGAATTGTATAAGGAAAAGTCTCTTTATCTGTTGGCAACATTGGCCAAAGCGCGCGCTCGGCAAGCGCGCCATGTCCAACCTCGCGACGGCCTGGACCAAACATGCGTCCAGTTTCACCAACCGAGTAGGGGGGGAAATTGTAATGATGGAAAAAACGGCGCTTGCCTGAAACATCCATGCCCTCCAGGGTTTGCTCAAGTCCTGGGGCGCCAAGGGTAACGGTTGAAAGCACTTGAGTATCGCCGCGGGAAAATAGCGCTGAACCATGGGTGCGCGGCGGAACAGCCACCTCCACTTTAAGCGGTCGGACATCAGTAAGTCCTCGGCCGTCTACGCGCTTTCCTTCCCTAAGTATTGCCTGCGTGACTAATTTTTCAACGCCATCTTCTACTGAGGACAGACCGGTTTTGCGCGCGTCTTTTGACAAGTCAAGGGCGGCAAGATGTTCTTCAATGAGGAGATAGAGTTGATCTTTGACCGCGCGTCGCTCAATTTTGCTGGCATGGGGCTCAGCAAATAGCATATCGCGCTTTGACTCCAGAAATTTCTGTGTTTCTTCAACTGCGCGGCGATTTTCTTCTTTGAGTTTTATAGCTTCATCAGTGGCCGGTATAATTTCCGGGGAGCGTTTTGGCTTTCCGGCTTTTGCGCGTACTTCTTCAATAAGCGTAATAATTTTGCGCAAGTGTTTTTGTCCAAATTCTATGCCTTCGGCAATAAGCTCTTCAGACATCTCGTCTGATCCGGCTTCCAGCATGAGCACTTTTTGATCCGTACCAGAAACCACTAAATCAAGTTTGGATTTTCCACGCGCTTCAAAGGTCGGGTTTAAAACCCATTCCCCGCCTTTGCCGCCGGTTGCCTCTGCGGATGGAATGAATCCTACGCGCGCGCCCGCAATCGGGCCATCCCATGGAATGTCTGATAACATAATCGCGCACGAGGCCGCGATAAGTGCAGGGATGTCAGAATCGTTTTCTCCGTCAACTGAAAATACTGTGAGAATCACTTGAATGTCACGGCGAATAGTAGCCGGAAAAAGAGGCCGAATTGAGCGATCAATAAGCCTACCGGTAAGTATTGCTTCATCAGAGGGACGACCTTCACGTTTAATAAAGCGCGAGCTCTTTATTTTACCGGCGGCGTAAAGTTTTTCTTCGTATTCAACTGAGAGCGGTAAAAAATCCACCTCGCGGGGATGGTGCGACATTACCGCGGTGGCGAGCACGAGAGTATCTCCGTATTGAACCGTGCATGATCCATTTGCTTGATGCGCGAGTTTTCCGGTTTCAATGATTAAATTTTTTCCTCCCCAATTTGTTTCAAAACGTTCAATTGACATAGATTATTCAGACCACGGTGTAATAATTGGATAAATGCTTGACTGCGATTCTTCAGTTTCCTCACTTTTGCGTCCTCCCCGCACCCGACGAAGCCCGCGTCCAAATCCACGCGATGCTGTTTGTTTTTCACTTTGTGCTCGCTTATCGCGTTCATGATCTCCACTGCCACCGCCTCTGCCAATCTCTCCGGTCTTCATCAAATATCGCTTTGGATCAGAAGAAAGATCTGTATAGCCATCCACAATTTCAAGAAGCTTGGAAGAAGTAGTTTCTCTAAAACTCATAACTTCTACAAGGCAGCCCTTCACACCCTTCAGATATTCAAGCAATGGATAAAAATCGCCATCACCAGAAGCAATAACAATCGCGTCAACTTTATCCGCGAGTTTAATCGCATCTACCGCAATGCCCACATCCCAGTCGGCTTTTTTCATGCCTCCGTATATTTGCAGTTCTTTTTCTTTAGTTTCAATGCCCGCGCCTTTAAGGGCTTCAAAAAATGGCCGCTCTTCGCCGGTTTTTGTGGCCACTACATAGGCAATCGCGCGGGTAAGCTTGCGTCCGGATACCGCGTCTTCAACAATATTTTTAAAATTGACTCGCGCTCCAAAGAGATTGCGCGCCGAATAATACATATTTTGTGTGTCAATAAAAATCGCGACACGCTGTTCTGGATGTTTAATCATAATTTAAGTTTTTTCTTCAATGCCGCCACGCGATCTTTGCTTTCAATGTCCAAATATTTTAAAAGCCGTCTCCGTTCAGAGACTTTCCGCAAAAGACCGCGGCGGGATGAAAAATCTTTTTTGTGCTGGTTGAGGTGCTCTTGCAAATCCTCAATTTCCGCACTTAAAAGCGCAATTTGCACTTCTGGCGATCCTGTATCTCCCTCATGAGTCGCGTATTTTTTAATTAAAGATTCCTTCTTTTTCTTATCCAACATATTTTATCTGTGGCCACGTTGTTCCAAGTGAATCGTCGTTGGGTACGATAAACCGAGAACAACGCCAAACCAGGTAAATTTAAGATTAAATGAGTATATCACAACATCAATATTGTGGCAAGAGCGCCATACTGTTATACTAGAATGTGCGACACAAAGTATGACACTTGATACATTAGTGCGACAATTTTTGGAATATATTGAGGTGGAACGAGGACGGAGCAAAAGGACGATTGAAAATTACCAGTTTTATCTAGGGCGGTTTTTGATGTGGTCTGCGGATCATGGGGTAAAGAGTCCGGCTGGCATAACGCAAGATACAGTGCGCGAGTATCGGCTGTGGCTGAATCGCTACAGGGCTAAGCCCTTAAAGCATACAGGGCTTAGCCCTGACGAGGGACTTAAAAAAAATACTCAAAACTATCATCTTATTGCATTGCGCGCGTTTTTAAAATATCTTTCCAAGCGCGATATCAAAACCCTTGTGCCGGAAAAAATTGAATTGGGCAAAATGCCTACGCGGCAAGTGGATTTTCTTGAGGCAGAAGATTTGGAACGGATGCTTAAGGCGCCGCTTATCCCCTCACCTGACCTGCGGTCTTCCTCTCCCGAGGGGGTCGAAGACGGGCCGAGCGGGCGTAGGCCCCGGGGAGGGCAGGGAGAGGGCAGTATTGTGCAACTTCGCGACAAGGCAATTTTGGAAATGTTGTTTTCAACAGGCCTGCGCGTGTCCGAGCTTGCTGGACTCAAACGTACGGATGTGAATCCAAAAAAAGAAGAGTTTACCGTGCGCGGTAAAGGAAGCAAATTACGCGTGGTCTTTATGTCGCCGGGAGCGCGGGAGTGGCTTAAAAAATATTTGGACGCGCGCGGTGATATGGCGCCATATTTGTTTGTCCGCCATGATAAAGCCCGTCTCAAAAGCGGAGAAGGCGGCGCGCTTACGCCGCGTTCAATACAAAGAATTGTGGAGAAGTATGCCAAAGCCGCGGGAATTACCAAACGCATTTCCCCGCACACCCTCCGACACACATTCGCTACTGACCTTTTGCGCAATGGCGCCGATATTCGCAGTGTGCAAGCTTTGCTTGGCCATTCCTCCATTACCACCACCCAAATCTACACTCATGTTACCGACACCCAGCTTCGCGAGGTGCACAAGGCATTTCATGCACGGCAAAGAGCAGAGGATTGACTTTTGTAAAAATTTATGATAGTTTATAGTCAACTTCGCCCCTGTAGCCCCGAAGCACTTTATGGTCGGGGAGCCGACCTCCGACGCGGTGGTCGGAGCATGTGGAGCGTCGGCTTTCAATGGACCCCGCACCTTCTGCGCCCCCATAGCTCAATGGATAGAGCAGTGCTCTTCTAAGGCATTGATGTACGTTCGACTCGTGCTGGGGGCAGAGAAGGTGCGGGGCAGATAGAACTGTGAATTTCTCAATAGTGGGGTGCCTATGGTGTAATGGCAGCACAGAGCCCTGTGGAGGCTTTAGTTCGGGTTCGAATCCCGATAGGCACCCCATTGTTGAGAAAGAAACGAGGCCAAAAGGCCTCGTTTTCTGTTTTCCCGCAATATGTTATACTGTATGACTATGCACATGTTAGACAACCCGGAACATTTTAAAAAATACGATAAGCATAAAGTGCTGGAGTCAATTATCGCGCTTCCCAAGCAGTGTCAGCAGGCCTGGGCAGAGACAACTCAGATAAAATTCCCAGCATCTTACCACAAGGTGAAAAATGTTGTAATTGCCGGCATGGGAGGGTCAACGCTGGGCGGCTACATGATCAAAAGTATTTACGAGAAAGAATTGCGCGTGCCGATGGAAGTGGTTAATCATTACAATCTGCCGGAATACGTCAATCGTGATACTTTGGTTATTGTCGCTAGTTATTCCGGCGGCACCGAAGAAACTTTGGCGGCGGCTCAAGAGGCAAAAAAACGAGGTGGGAAAATAATGGGAATTACTACAGGTGGAACGCTTGGCAAGTGGCTTGCGGCACATAAAGTGCCGCGCTACGTTTTTGTGCCTACACACAATCCTTCAGGCCAGCCACGGCTGGGTACGGGGTATACGATGATCGGAATGCTGGCGATGCTGTGTTCAGCAGGTGTTTTTGGTAGCCGCCGGTCTTTAGCCGGCGATATTGCGCGCAGCCTAAAGAGCTGCGACTACAATCGGTTGTTTGGTTCATTCGCACCTACAACAAAAAACCCTGCAAAACAAATGGCGGAAAAATTAAAAAATCGCGGGGTTTTGATTTTTGCCTCGCAGCATTTGATTGGAAATGCGCATACCATGGCCAACCAGATCAATGAGAGCGCAAAACAATTTGCCGTGTCATTCCCGCTTCCGGAGGCGAACCATCATTTAATGGAAGGGTTGACTTTTCCTAAAACCAATTCGCGAAATCTGGCCGGGCTTTTTCTGGAATCCAATCTTTATCATCCGCGCGTGGCCAAACGCTATCCAATTTCCCGTGAGGTACTGCAAAAACAGCACATCCCCGCCTATGCATGGGCGCCACGCGGGAACAACCGCTTATTACAGGCATTAGAAGCTCTTTCCTTTGGCAGTTTTCTCTCTTTTTATCTAGCGATGCAAAATAATCTTGATCCATCTCAGATTCCGTGGGTGGATTATTTTAAAAGAAAGCTTGGGGCATGAAGGTCGCTGTTATTATTCCTACTTACAACGAGCGAGCAAATATCAAAAAGCTCGTGAAGCAAATTTTTGCGCTGAATATTTCCGAATTGGAAGTAATTGTAGTTGATGATTCTTCAAATGACGGCACGCTTGAGGTGGTGCGCGCTCTGCGCAAGCGTTTTCCGGTTACGCTTATTTTGCGTCCTAAAAAACTCGGCCTGGGCAGTGCTTTGCGCGACGGACTAACTTTGGCCGTGCAACATGGTGCGACAGTGACCATTACCATGGATGCGGATTTTTCGCATGATCCGCAATTGCTTCCAAAAATGATTTCCGAAATTGTGCAGGGCAAGGATTTGGTAATCGGTTCCCGTAGAATTTCTGGGGGAGAGATTATCGGCTGGGGGCCATGGCGGACATTTATGAGCCGGGCGGCAATGGAGTTTTCCCGGCGCGTACTTGATATTTCGGCGCGCGATGTAACCTCTGGTTTTCGCGCGTATCGCCGGCGAGTGCTGGAAATAATTGATCTTTCACGCATATCAAGCACTGGGTATGCGTTTCAGGAAGAAATGCTGTACAAAGCCCAGCGCGCGGGATTTAAAATTGCGGAAATTCCCATTGTGTTTAATGATCGCCGGCACGGAAAATCAAAATTGGGAATAAGAGATATTGCGGAATTCTTCGTGACAGTGGTACGATTAAAGTTATCTTAAATGACGAGTGACGAAATCCGAATGACGAATCAATGCCTAAATTATTGAATGCATTAAAACATTAGGGCTTCATTCGTCATTAGTCATTCGGGCTTCGGATTTATGCGACAACATAAACTAATTTTAATCGGCATTATTCTTCTTGGCCTTTTTTTGCGTCTCTTTATTTTATCTCAAAGAGGTTCGCTTTGGTTTGATGAGGCATTTTCCGTGCATTTTGCAGAAATGCCGCTTAAACAGATGCTTCATTATTTGCAGTTTGAAAATAATCCGCCGTTATATTTTATTCTGCTTCATTTTTGGATGAAACTTTTCGGAAGCGGAGAGCTTGCGGTGCGCGCGCTTTCCATGATTTTTGGCATGGCAAGCATTCCGATGGTATATGTGCTGGGCGTGCGGCTTTTTACTCCTCTCGCCCAAACCCCCTCACCCGATCTCGCTTCCGCTCAATCACCCTCTCCCCAAGGGAGAGGGCAGGGTGAGGGACGAGTGGCCGGACTTTTTGCGGCATTTCTTCTTGCAATTTCCACATTCCAGGTTTATTACGCAACCGAAACGCGGATGTATACGCTGTATTTGTTTTTAGCATTGCTTGCGGTTTGGTTGTTCGTTAGATTACAGATTAAAGATTTAAGATTAAAGACAGCATATCAGGCGAATCCGTCACTGAGTGATAAGGGTGCCCATCACTCAGTGACGAAATTTGTTCCTCTTTTCTTAGTTCTACTCCTACTTATCTGGACGCATATCACTGCTTGGATGATTATCGCCGCATTATTAATTTACCTTTTGTGGCAATCGCAATTCAACATTAAACAATTCATAATTCATAATTCTAGATTCATAATTCTTGGAGCACTTTTAGTGCTCCAATTCCTGCCCTGGGCTGTTAATTTTATTAAACTCAAAATTATTACGCCAATATCACAAGGATATTTTTTTTATCTTCCGCCTGATAAGAATTTTTTTCTTTCAATCCTTGAAATGTTTTTGGTGTTTGGGCAGGATAATGCTTTTATTGTAACACTTTTAAGTGTGGTGATTGTGGGGCTACTTTGGTTTGCATTGCGTAGTGCCTTCACCCCAACTCCTCTCCCTGAGGGAGAGGGTAGGGTGAGGGGGGTACGATTGCTATTTTCATGGCTACTTGTTCCACTTCTTATTGGTTTTGCGTTTTCAAATGCCATCCCGCGTTACTTTATTGCAGTAGCGCCGGCATTGTATTTGTTGCTGGGAATCGGGTTTGCCAATTTTGTTGAGCGAATAAAAGGTAAATTTACTTTAAGACAATTCTACTTACTACATACTACCTTCTACCTACTCATGCTCGCGTTGATTTTTCCGGATTTACCATCACTTGTAAAAATTGGGCATCGTGAGTGGGATAAATTGACAGGGTGGGTAGAGCAAATGCAAAATGTAAAATGTAAAATTAAAAATGAGTGTCTTGTGTTAATAAATCCGCATAGTGAGATTTTGCCGTTTGAACGATATTACAAGGGTTCATTGCCAGTGGTCGGCTTTTATCCGCGCGATGATCAAGATGATCGCGATACACGTATTGTAAAGACAAATTGGATCTCGCTTAATACAAAAGAAAATGTCCCGCGGCTGCGGGACATAACGCGCGGATATAATCACGTATTTTTGGTAACCGGCGGGATTGATCCGATTGGCCGCAATCTAGTGCCGGCCTGGTTTTGGGATAATGGGTGGAAGAGGGTTGAGTCTCAGGAGTTTGGAAGAATATCAGTGATGGTGTTGGAACGGTTGCCCCTCACCCAACCCTCTCCCTAAGGGAGAGGGGGATTGTAGGTTTGGTGAGGGAGATTAGTCAAAGATATTGCTGTCCCGACCAACTGCGTCAGTAGCTTTTTCTTGGCACTCTTGCCATTTGTCATAGGCATTATTGACATCTTCTTCTGTGGCTGAACCCCCCACTCCGAAAGGCCCAGTCTGAAGTTGAGTATTTTGATAGGCATTCCATTCATTGCAACAGGTTGCTCGCCCAATAGCTTCGCCAGAAGTTGCACAGCTTTGCACCTGGCTTGCAAATTGCTCACGAATGGAATTGAGCAAACCGCGTGTTACAAAAAACGCGATACTATAGGAAGTCCAAATAATTGTCGTGCCGACCGCGGCGCGGGTAATAATTTTTTTTGCGGTGCCGATTTTTTCGTCATTTCCTTGCGAAGTCATGTATATTACTCCGCCATAGACAAGATAAACAATCAGAATCAAGCCGACAAAGCCCAAAGACCAACGCGTAATTTTCAAAACATACACGCGAATATCTACTGCCGCAAGCGCGCTTTCTCCCAACCCAACTACCGCGGCTTGTTGAGCAGTGCCGCGAATGCCTTCTTGCAGACCTGGGGAGATTTGCGCGTGGGCAGTGGGAATTAAAAATGTAAAATGAAAAATGAAAAATGAAATTACAAAAATAAATGCTAAATACTTTGCATTTTTAATTTTCAATTTTGTATTCTTCACATGTTTGCTTTAGCATTAAGGATGATTCTTGCTAGTATCTTACCAAGTTCTCGGCATTCCTGCAAAAGCATCTCAACTGTTTTCCTGTCAATCCAAGCGAGTTCAATCAGAATTTCAAGCCAAAGCTCGGTTTCACGCAATTCCTTAAGAGCAATGCCCATACAACTGACAAATTCCGGTTTAGATCGCGCGCTAGCAGCTTCACGCGCATTAGCGGCCGGTGATGTGCCAGAACCAACTAGTTGGTTGGCAATTCGGAAAGCACCGGGTATGCGAAGCAATTTTTGTGAAAGTCGTATTGTATCAATTGCAAATCTTTTAAGGCGTTGATGTATTTCCTTTTCTTCCATTTTACATTTTAAATTTTTAATTTTACATTACCCCTACCTTTGTTCCAATCTAAACGGCCCATATTCCAATCCTCCGCGTGAGGGACCGCTGGGCTTAAATGCGACATTTAAAATGAAGTTGGTGATAATCCAAGAGCCCAGCATAATGGCCAGGCCAATGGTTGCCCGCACTATGCGCGTGCGCGCTTTTTTTACGGTTTCTTCATTGCCGCCAGCCATCATCCATTGAATTCCGGAATAAACTGTGAAAATTAAGAAAGCAAGGCCGGCAAGCAAAAATGCAGTATTGGCCAAAACGCCAATGCGCGTGGCAATCGGGTTGGGTGCGCTTCCCAATCCGCCAATCGCATCATCAGTAGCTGATGGACCAAAAAGAGTTTTGGCGCGGCAGACAATTGGATCAAGAGATGCCGCGCAGGGATCAGGATTGGGGGGTGGCGGCTCATCAGCCAAGACAGGCAAAGAAGCCAGAAGCAAAAAGCCAAAAGCCAGAATTGTTATTAAAATTAATTTTGGGACTTGTTTCATAGAGTAGTGCTACTGGTCAGAATTTCGGCAACTGTGCGGGTAATAATTAAGGCCAAAAGGGTAATCGCAAAGCCAACTATTGCTCTCAAAATATAGGTGCGCGCTTTTTTTACTTGTTCTTCATTGCCGCCAGCAGTGAGCCAAAGATATCCGCCGTAAAGAATCACCAGAAAAAAAATCACGCCCACAAACGAAAGCGCGACTGATACAAGACCGGCAAAAATGGATCTGATATCCTTACCTTCGCCCGATACATATCCGGCTTTTTCCAAAAATATCTCAGTAGGGGTTTGGGGCATATCTGCTATTGGCCAATGAGCACACATTTTGCATCATAATCCCATATTTCCAAAGCACTCCAGCCACTGCCCCGATCAACTACTAGTCCATATCCGTCAGGACAGGTATAAAATGGGCTGGGTTCTACCTCAGTAGGTATGGCTCCTCCTTCTGAAGGAGGCGTTACTGGCCGCGCCACATAGCCAGTAACAAAACGAGTAATTGAGGCGGCAAAAAGCACAATTAAAATTCCAATTGCGGCGCGGACAATTGTGTGTTTGGCTTTTTTTACCTGCTCTTCATTGCCGCTAGCGGTTAAGTACAGCGCACCGCCATACAAGGTCAGGGCGAAAAAAATAACTCCGATAAGCAGGAGCGCGGCATTTACAATATTGCCGGTAAAAATTGCTAAGTCTGTTTCTCCGGTTCCAAGTGGGGCTAGTTCTCCGCCGCCGGCTTTGAGCAGTTTTTGAAGCACTGCACCTTTGCCTGTTTCAAATGCCGGGGAATGTTCCTCACCCGGCATATGTGTGGCATGCACGGCAGGCGCTGGAAATGCGGCAATGAATATGATTGCCGCAAGAATAATGAATTTGAAATATCGGGAAGCTGAGCTTCTGTAACTACGGAAGCTCAGCTTCCATTTATAATTCCTGCCTGCCCCGCGCCTCCCGCCTTGGCGGGATGGTGCGGGGATTCCTGATTCCTGGTTCATATTACTGATATGAGGCCAAAATTACCGTGCTGACAATGTAGCTTGTAATCGCGTAAGCGCCGACAACAACGATGAATCCAATAGTTGCGGTGGTCAAAATACCAATTGATTTTTTTACCTGCTCCTCATTTCCCCGCGCAGTCATCCAAAGATATCCACCGTAAATAACAAGAATGCCAAAAATCACGCCAATCATAATCATGGCGCCCTGAATAATCTTGCCAATAATAACCTCCGGAGCTTGAGGCGCTCCACCAAATCCGGCTTTTTCTCCAAATTTAGTAACAAAAAACCCTGCTCTTTGTAATCCGGTTGACGGTGGCGCAGTGGTATTGTTGGCAATCAACATATTTATTGCACTTGTAGCAAGAGTCGGGTAACAATGAAGTTTGTTATGGTATAGGAAAGAAAGACCACAATCAGGCCGATGGTGGCGTCTTTAATAAGTTCTTGCGCTTTTTTTACTTTTTCTTCATTGCCCCGCGCGGTCATCCATATAATTCCGCCATAAATCGCCAAAGCAAAAAAGATAACGCCCACAAAACTTAAAAGATAGCCCACAAGCTCTCCAGCAACTTCAGCCGGTTGTCTTGCTGTTGCCCCTGCGCGTGTTAATCCGGCTTTTTCCGCGGTTTTGAGAAGACCTGCTTTAACTTCTTCTGCAGCAGTTGGAGTGGCAGGCGCGACGGCAGAGGCAGGAGAAATGAAGAATGCAGAATGCAGAATGTAGAATAAAAAGTATTTGAGTTTAGAATGCATAATTTTATGTTTAGTAGCGCGGTAGCCTGCATAAATTTACTGTGTAGCCGCAGGTCTTTAGCCTGCGCGGGCATTGCGCCGCCTAAAGAGCGGCGACTACATTAAATTTAGACGGGCCCCCGCGCTACGTTCAAATGCGGGGGTTCAACTGAGCCGGCTCAGTTGAATCTATACTCCAGTAGTTGCGGTAACAAGACTTTCAATTACAAACCTTGAGATTGCGTAGGCAGAAAGAATGATTGCCAAACCGATAATACCGGCAAAGATCATTTTCTTTGCCTTATCAACTTTTTCCTCGTTTCCCGCGGCAGTCATCCAAGTAAAACCTCCAGCAAGGATAATAACGACGGCAACAATACCAAGAAGTCCAAGAGCCACGTTAATGATTGAGGCAATTGTGGTACGAATATCCCTTGTGCCAAGTCCGGTAGCAGTTCCGAACTCAATCCCAAGTTCGGTCGGTGTAATTTCCACTGCCGCAGCGGCAAAAGGAAGAGCCCAAAGCGCGGCCACCGCGCCTCGCTTCACCCACTTCTTTATATGCATGCTTTTCATTGCATATCACCTCCCTTCGTTGGAATATACTGTTATATTGTTATATGGCTATACTGTTATATTGATATATTGTAATATTGATATATTGTTATATTGGGGATTACTTTTTGAGTTTTTCATTGGTGAAGCTGATGAGGTGATTTAACTCTTGAGGCAGACACTGGAGTTCATTTAAGATATGCTGATACTCGTTGTCCTTAAGCAACCCGCGCACCTTTGCCTTTTCATTCCAATCCAGCGACTCTTTCATTGATCCGAATGAGTAGCGATAAAACAGTATTTTGTCTTTCTTAAAGTATCGCGCGAACCCCTCCGCAATGTTTGCTGATATTGAATCTACTGCCCTTACAAATTGCTGTCCTACGGTATGTTTTGCGAAGTTATCCCATTGTACCACAATCTTCCAAACATAGTTAGAAAGATCAAGAGCAATCCGATACGAGTTCAAGTCATTGAGTTTCAAGTATTTTTTATCCTCCATGTCAATATAGCAATATAACAATCTAACAATATATCAATTCTCTCACAACGTCGCGCCGGTAATTGCGCTAATGATGTAATTCGCAATAATGTAGGAGCCAAACATTATAATTATTCCCAAAATTGACCAGACAATAATGTCGCGTCCTTTCTTTATTTTCTCAGGGTTGCCCGCGGCTGTCAACCATTGAAATCCGCCATAGATAAACATCAAAAGCGCAATTGAGCCAGCGCCGCCGGTAAAGACCTTAATCATTTTGCCGATAATGGTCGGGATGTCGGTTTCACCAAGGGGATTGGGAAGCTCAACAGCGGTGGTGGGGGTGGGGGTGGGAGTAGTACATGTACCACCTATGCATTTACTCGTACCTGAACAATCACCATCATCAACACAGCCTCCGCCTGTGCTGCCAAATGCACATTGAGTTTGCAGTGTTGTAGATGTACAACTCTCCGCGTTATAAGTAAATCCGGGAGCGCAAAGAGTACCTGAAGTGGGGGGAACACAATTGCCTGTTTGTACACAACAACCAGTTCCAGGAGGAGCACAAGAACCTGTACAGCCAGGGATATCGTTGCAATAATCAATGCATTCTGTTGCACTTGCTTGTGCTGCAGAGGAAAAGCATCCACTGCCACCTGAACAATTACATGCACATTGGGCCTGCGCTTGGGGCACTGTTGAAGGAATTATGAATAATGAATTAAGAATTATGAAAAATACAATAGTAGCCGCAAGCTTTAGCTTGCGCTCCTTATCATGGTACGCAGGCTGAAGACCTGCGCCTACCACTCCTTTTTGACCCTTAATTCCTAATTCCTGATTCATAATTCAGTATTCAATTATAGCCCCAATAAACGCCGCGGTCAAAATTTTGGCAACACAAAATTTTCAATTCGCCGTGCGGCCGCATATGCCGTTTTCGCGTCCTTCATGGTAAACTCCGGCATATCAGCGGGGTATCGCGCAGGAGTGTAAAATGCATTAAGTGATATTGCATCACCATGCAACACTTCAAAGGATGGATCAATCTTTGCGCACTCTATGACAAGGAGATCAAGCTCGTGGATTTTGCGTATATGTTTTTCATGATGTGCTAGAAAGCCCTTGAGATATTTTTCAACGGCTTGGTGTGAATGCAAACAGATTGTATTGGCGGAGCTGTTTTCTTTGATAAGGAGTTCGGCGACCTGCAGATCTTCTTCTGCGCGCGCAAGCCAGCGCGCCACATATTTAGTTACTGGCATACAGTGTAATTCCGTTTTTAACAATGTCCTCAAGAAAAAGATTTCTATCAAGGGAGATTTTTTCTCTAAGCTCTTTTGGGGTGTATACCAAAAAATCCATAGGAATATCTCTGCGCATAAAAAGGCGGTCTATTTTCTCTATCCGTTTACGTGGTGGTCGAGTCGTATTTTTAACGATTAACAAATCCACATCGCTGTCTTCGTGCGGTACTCCCCAAGCGTAAGAACCGAAAAGGATGATTTTTTCCGGCTTGTATTCTTTGACGATTTTTTTGGTAATTTCTTGGATTTTCTTTTTCGTATCTTTATTCATAATTCTGTTACAAGCCGCCGGCTAAAGACCGGCGACTACCAACAATGCGCTTTATCTTTACACTAATTCCTAATTCCTGATTCAATTATACCTCCTTCGCAATAAATTCTTCTGCGGCGCTAATCGCATGCGCCACTTGTTCCGGAGTGTATGTCTTGTAGGTTTCGTAGTCAGCTTCTTCTCGCGCCTCCTTTGCTTGTGCCAGATGTCGCAGCATTCCGCGTTCAAAGATACCGGAGACAATAAATTCTCGATTGAAAAGCGTTACTAATCCTTGATGCGTTTTTGCGATGTATCCTCGGGAGAGAAGCGCGGCGGTTGTGGCATCAAAAAAGGCGTAATATGCTCTTGACATTGCGTCACGCAATTGTCCCGCCTTCGCTAAAAGTTCTGCCGAATGAACACGCTCGCGCGCTTGAATGAGATGCGCCGCGATTTCTTTAGGAGACGGTTGTAGTGGATTGGTCATATTGGTATGGCATCCCGGCTGACCAACTGGAAAAATACGGTGGGGATATGTCGTAAGCGTTCGTATTCTTCCTGAGGGAATACTTTTACTGAAAGATACACTCCCAATTTTTCCAAGGTATGCGCAACCAGATCATAAATGGTATCGTCAATGGTCGTATTCCATTGGTGAACCACTACGAGTATATCAATGTCGGAATCATGGCGTGCGGCCCCTCGCACCCGTGATCCAAACAGCTTGACCTCTATAAGATTATCGCGGAGCGCTTCACGCAGAAGGCGCGTAAATGTTGCAACGGCTTTTTGTTCTTTGGATTTTAATGTGGAGAAAGTTTTCATATGGTTACAAGCCGCCGGCTAAAGACCGGCGACTACCAACAATGCGCTTTATCTTTACACTAATTCCTAATTCCTGATTCATAATTCAGTATTCAATTATCTCACCTCAATCTTTGGCAAGCCACCGCCTGCTGGCACGCCGATATTAACTCCTACCAGAGCCGCGATAAAGCGCACAAACAGGGTCGCGCCTAGGATAAGTATAACCCCAATCAAGGCCGCGGTCAAAGTTTTTTTCGCGGCTTGCAGGCCTTCGGGGTTGCCCATGGAAGTCAAGTATTGATACCCGCCATAGGCAAAGAATAAAAGCATCAGCGAGCCGGTAATGCCAAATATAACATTGGAAAGATTAATGCCGACCAGTACAAAATCATCAAGCGTATAGTTGCAAGGAAGGGTTTCAGTTGCAACACTTCCTTTTGGGTCAACCGTTACGCACTTGCCACTTACGCAGGTGCGCGCCACTGGCGATTGCGGGCAGATTTGTTTGCGGCATTCATCATTCGGACAAGTTTCTCCCGGAGTGGGAAGAAGCCCGCCTTGGGCCTGGGCAGTTGGAATGTAAAATGTAAAATTGAAAATTAAAAATGCCGCTAAAAACCAAGTCCATTTTACATTTTGCATTTTACATTTTGCATTCATATTATCTCAACGTCTGATTAACTCTTTGAGCCGCGATATTTAGGACTTGCCGCGGATCAGCTCCGCCAAGAGTTGCGTCAATCGCGTCCAAAAGCGCGGCCTCGGCTTCACGCGCGTTACCGCCGCGGTACCAACTTTTTGCAGTCAAGACTTCCCCGGCAAACACGCCGACATCTTCTTGCTCAACTTGTCCAGCAATAAGGGAACGCAAAGCAGTTGGTTTTGAAGTTGCGGCAAGATAGGAGCCCACATTTCTTGGCGAGCTGGCAAACTGGATAAAATCCCAAGCCCAGTTTTGGTTTTGGCTTTTGCGGGAAACTGTCTCTACCCAATAATTTGCAAAATTAACTTCCGGATTACCTTCAATTTGCGGCGCGGGAGATATAACAAGATTCAGGCGCCCAGCTCTGGCGCGAAGAAACGGCAAATGATATGCATAGCCAAAAAACATTGCCGTACGGCCGGAAACGAATGCTTCAAATGAACTTGGCTCTTGGGGCGACCAGGTATAGGTTTCTTTTTGAGGATTGGCAAAATCAGTATAAAACACAATGGCTTCTTCTGCCGGAGATACTGCTCGCCCCCTAAAAGCTGGAGGAATTTTGTGAAATGCCGCCGACCCGGAGGCGTCAATCATGTCCGCGCCATTTTGCATCATCAGAAGCGACAAGATATCAGCTGAGCGTTCCACATTGCGTGAAGAACCGATTGAAGCTCCGGATTGCAAGATTTTTCCTTGCGCGTCAAGTTTGGTAAGTTTTCGTATCGCGCCTTGAAATTCAGACCAGGTTTTTGGCGGCTCTGGAATTCCGGCGAGATTGAGTATATCGCGATTGGAATAAAGTACCATGGTATCAAGCGCGAGAGGCAACCCGTAGATCTGTTCCTTTATCTGACCCTTGTCGTCCGCAACTTCAACCAGTACATCTTTTACAACCGCGTCTACAAAATTTTCTTTAAGCGCGCGAGTGGAAAGAGTTGGCGCTGTTTTCAAGTTGATTACCACTTCTTTTTTAAGCGTACCGGTGATTTCTTGAAACGGAATAGTTAAGGTTGCCGGAAGCGAGGCAATCTTGGATTGATATTTTCTCAGCCAAGTATTGTGCAAACTTACAATATCCGGTCCGCGGTCTTCCGCCAGTGCCTCAAGAAGTTCCTGTTCATATTCTTCAAAGCGCAGTTTGCGATATTCAATCGTAACATTAGGATGAAGAGCGCGATAGGCCTCAGTAATCGGACGCACCGCGGCCTCATCATCAAAAACTCGCCACCATTTTATTGTTACTGGACGCGTGGCCGCCGCTTCCTGTGCCGTAGGCCCTTTGCGACAGCGAAGACCGGTGAGACCTAGTAGTAAAATAAGGCCAATTATGAAAGATAATTTTATGGAAACGTGTTTTCGCATAAACAATGTTTAGAATGACGAAACACGAATGACTAATGACGAATGAAATGCCAATTTTACTGCATTAAATAATTTGAGCATTGATTCGTCATTCGGATTTAGTCATTCTGGTTTTCAATCATATTTTCAGCTTTTTAAGGTAATTCCTAAATGGTCCGTTTAATTCCGGATGCGTCAGTCCCAGCTCAACTTGCGCGGTTAAAAATCCCAATTTATTTCCGCAATCATACCATCGCCCAGTTAGCACTGCGCCATAAAGCGAGCGGCCGGCTTTGATATAGGATTCAAAAGCATTGGCAATGCGAATTTCTCCATCTTTGCCCGGTTTAGTTGTGTTAAGCATATGCAAAATATCAGGCGTGAGAATATACTTGCCTACTACTGCCAGATTAGAAGGCGCTTGCGCGACCGATGGTTTTTCCAAGAATTTGCGTATTTCCCAAACATTGCCGTTTACTTTTTTACCATCAATAACTCCGAAGCGCGTTACTTCACTATGCGGCACTTCTTTGAGCGCTATAACCGGATCATTGTAGCGATTATATACCGCGATAAGTTCGGATAGCGCCGGTTTTTTGCCAACCACGAGGTCATCACCAAAAAGCACAGCAACCGGTTCACCCTCTCCTATAAAAGGAAGCGCGGAAAGAACAGCATGGCCGTCCCCGAGCGGTTTTGCTTGGCGGACAAAGGCGAATTTAGCCAGTTTGCCAATTTGCGCAACAATCTCAAGCTCTTTGAGCTTCTTTTTTTGTTCCAGCCGATATTCCAGTTCAAAGTTGCGGTCAAAATGGTCTTCCAGCGCGCGCTTGCCAATTGAGGTTACGAAAATAACTTCTTCAATTCCCGCGGCCACTGCCTCTTCTACTATATATTGTATAATTGGTTTATCAACAATCGGAAGCATTTCCTTTGGCTGAGCCTTGGTTGCTGGCAAAAAGCGAGTGCCAAGCCCGGCGACCGGAATAATAGCTTTGCGAATCTTTGGCATAATTGTATTAAGTATACACCGTGAGGCAGACCTTGCACAAGGTGGGTAAATAAGATAGGATAAAAACGCTCGCTTCCATATTTTCCTCCCCTTAAGATAAGGGGAGGTTGGGAGGGGTTATGCAACGCGGGTATGGTTCAATGGTAGAACATCTGGTTGCCAATCAGATAACGGCGGTTCGATTCCGCCTACCCGCATTTTTGCAAAGCAAAAATGCGAGGCTCGCCCGCCTCGCCATAGAGTGGCGGGCGAGGCGGCCCGCATACCATTATGTTTTTTGTTTACATCCTCCGCAGTCTTAAGGATCAGGGGACCTATACTGGTTATTCAGGAGATATGAATGCTCGTTTAATAGATCATAATAAAGGTAGGGTGGACGCAACAAGAAATAGACGACCATTGGTAATCCTCTATACAGAAAGATGTACTACTGAGCAGGCTGCTAAGATGAGAGAACGGTATTGGAAGAGCGGTGCTGGAAGAAGAAAACTTAAAAAATATTTTCGTGAGGGGTTCCCGCCTTGTCCGCCACAGCCATGAAATGGCTGGGCGAGACAGGCGAGGCTCGCTCCGACAAAGTCGGAGCGGCGATTCCGCCTACCCGCATTGTGGAATATCAAAAAGGGGACGTTTCTAAATTTTGCGCGCGAATTTAGAGACGCCCCCTTTTTGTACATGTTAAAAAAACAGACGCGATGATGAACATCACGCCTATCCTCCTATTTTGCGCAGTAGCATATTGCCGCGGGCAAGCTGTCCCATGATGAGCTGAAGCGATTCCAGAACATGCGGCGCGATGAACGGACAGGCACGCCTGACCCAACAAGTGCGCAGGTTTGCCTCTGAAAGGTGCAAGTAGCGCAACAGTCCGGCTTGCGAAATTGGGCGGCGACCGTACCAGAACTCATAGTCGCCAACCGGATGTGTTGAGTCGTCGCGCCGACGTACCGCGCAGATGATCTTGCCGCGCTTGCCGTGGCGCAGGCGGATTGAAAAAAGGAGCGGTATTGCTTGGAGCCAGGGAGCAACCACCTCGACGATGATCTGGATATTTAGTACCATCTGGTTGCTGAAAAAAAGGCGAAAGTGAAACATATGAGGGTGGCGAACCTCATGTGGTCCGGTGATTTGGAGCAGGCGAAGCGGCGGTTTGCCGTTTTCTTCTTGTTTCATTTTTCTCCTCGTATTTGCCGTAATTTCACCTTACGATAGCATTGTAGAGCTGTCAAATATGATATAATGTTTGACTATGAGGCACTTATCTAATCACGATATCGCACGTGTGCTAAATGAGATGGCCGTGCTCTATGAAATGGAGGATGTGGAGTTTAAGCCGCGGGCGTATGAAAGAGTTGCGATGTCTATTGAGGCGCTTGATCGCGAAGTTACGGATATATATACGGAAGGTGGAATAAAAGCATTGCACACCATACCGAATGTGGGAGAAGGAATCGCGGCGCATATTGAATTGCTGTTGAAAAAAGGCACGTTTCCGGAGTATGAACGGCTGAAGAAAAAATTTCCAATCAAACTTGATGAGCTGATGGGAATTGGGGGGCTGGGACCAAAATCTATTAAGACGTTGTATAGAAAATTAAAGATCAAAGATTTAAAAGGGCTGGAACAAGCGGCGCGCGAACATAAAATTGATAAGCTTGCGCATTTTGGCGAAAAATCCGAGCGGAAAATTTTAAAAGGCATTGAGTTTTTGAAAAAAGGCACCGGCCGCTTTTTGCTGGGCTCTATTGATTCGCTCGTGCGCGCTATGGAAGAACGTCTGCGGCGCGTGCCGGGCGTTAGACATGTGACGACTGCCGGTTCATATCGGCGCAGACAAGAGACAATTGGTGACATTGATATTTTGGTAAGTGTAAAGGATATGGGGAAGCTGAGCTTCCGTCGCGACGGAAGCTCAGCTTCCAAACTTATGGATACTTTTGTAAATATGCCGGAAGTTTCCGAGGTGCTGGCGCACGGACTGACCAAATCCATGGTGCGGTTAAAAGATAGCATACAAGCAGATGTGCGCGTGCTTCCGGAAAATGTTTATGGCGCGGCGCTTCAGTATTTTACCGGTTCTAAAGAGCATAATGTGGAGGTGCGAAAAATTGCGATTAAGAAAGGGTTGAAACTTTCGGAATACGGCGTATTTGCCATTAAAGCATTAAAACATAAAAACATTAAAACACCAGTGGCGGGGAGGACAGAGGAGGAGGTATACAAGGCACTGGGGATGGAGTGGATGCCGCCGGAGCTTCGCACTGCCTCGGGCGAAATAGAAGCCGCGCGCGCAGGAAAATTACCAAAACTTATTCCGTATGGTTCATTGCGCGGAGATTTGCAAGTGCAAAGCAATTGGACTGATGGGCATGATACTATTGAAGCGATGTCCAAAGCTGCGGCAACGGCTGGCCTTGAGTACATTGCCATTACTGATCACACCAAAGGGTTAGCTATGACGCGGGGATTGGATGAAAAGCGGTTGTTGCAACAGAGAAAAGAGATAGACAGGATTAACAAAAAGCTACACGCTACACGCTACACGCTACAAGTTTTGAAAGGCACGGAATGCAATATCTTGAAAGATGGCAAACTTGATCTTGCGGATTCTGCGCTGAAAAAATTAGATATTGTAGCAGTGGCCGTGCACTCGCATTTTAATTTATCTGAGCGCGCGCAAACTGAGCGTATTATCCGCGCTATGAAAAATCCGTTCGTGAACATTTTATTTCATCCCACTGGCCGTAAGATCCAAAAACGCGAACCATATGCAGTTAATATGAACAAAATAATCCGCGCCGCAGTGCAATATGGCGTCGCTCTTGAGGTGAACGCTGCGCCAGAACGCTTAGATCTTAAAGATTTACATATTCGCGAAGCGGTAGAGGCCGGCGCAAAACTGGTAATTGATTCGGACGCGCATGCCGCCGCGCACTTTAAATGGTTGGACTTCGGTATAGCCCAAGCCCGCCGCGGCTGGGCTACTGCGAAAGATGTGCTCAACACCTTGCCCTGCGAGGAGTTTTTGAAAGCTTTGAAAAGATTAAAAAATGAACAATAATTACAGTATTTGACACCCCAGAGGCGATAGGTTATCCTGTACATATATGTACAGGATGCATAAACCACAAAAACCCGACCAACTCTCTAAGGGAGGAGCGTATGCGGGGCGCCTGGCCAGGCTAGCTCGCTTTGGCCAAACCGTGTTGCATACCAGCAACTTGGCCTCGCTTTGGCACATACGCGATTCCAATACCTTATACACTACCCTGTCTCGGTATACTAAAAAAGGGCTGTTTTTTCGTATCCACAAAGGAATGTACGCGCTTAAACCCATTGATGAGTTGAATCCCTGGCTTTTGGGCATAAAGGCGCTCCATCGCTTTGCTTATGTGAGCACCGAGACCGTGCTTGCCACCCACGGTGCGATTCAGCAGAAGATTTCGGCCATTACTCTGGTTTCCGATATCTCCAAACAGTTTTCCATTGGCGCGCATCGTTATCGTTGCAGAAAATTGAATGATCGCTATCTTTATAATCCGGCTGGGATTATCACGCAAGACGATGTGCAGACTGCCACGCCAGAGCGCGCGGTCGCCGATATGCTATATTTTAACCCGCATGCGTATTTTGACGGAGCGCAACATATTGATTGGCAAAAAGTGCGCAAGCTTCAAAAAACAATAGGATATCCCGTAATCCCCTCGCCTTATGATTCTTCCCAACCCCAACGACGCCGTACATAAGGCCTGGCTCTATCGCCTTCTTGCGCGAATTTATGATACGCCCGCCCTCGCTACGGTTTTGTATTTTAAGGGAGGCACCTGCGCGGCCATGCTCGGGTGGTTGGATCGTTTTTCTGTGGACCTGGATTTTGATTATGTTGGAGAGCAAAAAGATATTGATAAGACACGTGCCGTACTTAAGCACATCTTTATTGATCTTGGTCTGGAGATTAAAGACGCCAGCAAAAAAGCGCCGCAATATTTTTTGCGTTATCCCGCGGTGAAAAATGCGCGCAATACCATCAAGATTGATGCCACTTTTCCTCCTACCCAATCCAACATTTATAAAGCACAGCATTTATCCGAGATTGATCGCACCGCAACCTGTCAGACCAAAGAAACCATGTTCGCCAACAAGCTGGTGGCCCTGATTGAACGATATGAACTGCGCGAGGCGATAGCCGGCCGCGATCTCTACGATATTCATCATTTTTTTCTGCAAGGATTTCGATATCGCGCGGAAGTTATTGTCGAGCGGCGCAAGAACAAAGAGGTAAGTAAATTTTTTCAAACCCTGATTGATTTCGTGGATAAGCATATTACGCAAAAAATTATTGATCAGGATCTTAATGTGCTCATGCCCCCTGATCAATTCCGACGTATGCGCACTCATCTCAAACGCGAGACCATTATGTTCTTGCGCGATGAACTTACACGAATCAAAATATGATCAAAACCATTATTTTTGATTATGATGGCGTCATTGTGGATTCTTTCTCCAATCATGCATATTGACACCCCCTTTCTCCGTGGTATACTGAATGTACTATGAACCCACAAGGGGCTACAATTAATATCCCACTCTCCGCGGTTCGGTGCGTAAGTGGAAAACCAAAGGACAAGCGGGTTATGTGTGAAATTGATGTGGAACAACTACGGATGATCAACGAACCCCAGACCATTGATGAACTTTTGGCCGCGGCGGATTTTGATATTGCCGCAGGCAATTACAAAGAATACGCAAGCATGGATGCGTTTATCTCGGATTTGCCCAAGTAACGCTCGATATGATAATCAGGAGGTTATCGAGATTTGAGCGGTCGTTTATAAAGTTGCCTCGCCATGTAAAAGAAGATTTTGTAGAGAAAGCAAAATTGTTTGCGGAGAATCCGCGCAATCCACGTCTTCATACGCACAAGTTGTAAGGAATTCACCGAAGAGCACTCTCGTTTTATCTGGTTGACGGCTTCCGGGTGATTTTTCGTTTTGCAGAACCGGGGGTGGTAGACTTTATTGATGTGGGACCGCATAATATCTATTGAATCATGTCCATTCCATCCGATGAGTTTTTGAAAACGCTTAAGGGGTGTTGACATACTCTAGGCAAGCTTGATATTATAATAGTATATGCAATACACTAAAGAACAATTAAAAACGGAACGGCAGGTTATTTCATCAAAGAGGCGTTTTGACGCGATGCAAGCGCTTGAGCAGTGGAAGCGACAATACGGCGAAAAATTAAAGAATTGGGATTTTGTCGCCGTTCTTCGTCATTGGCGAGAGCAGCACAAATAGATATGGTAGTTGTTGACGCGTCAGTGGTGCTGAAATGGTTTCTTCCAGAGGAAGGCGCACCGGAGGCGATGACTATTCTCAATGATCACGTGTTCGGACGCGAAGAGATATTCGTGCCCGACCTTTTATTTTATGAGATCGTTAATGCTTTGCGATACAAACATGATCTTGATACTCATGCAGTTGAGCGATTTATTGAAGTGCTGTCATGGTTTGAACTCAAACGGATTGGCACTGATGAGCAATTTCTAAAAGAAATACCGCGACTCGCACGCGAATTTGATATCTCGGGCTATGATGCGGCGTATGTAGCGCTGGCCCACATTTTCCATTGCAGTTTGATCACCGCAGATGCGAAATTAGCGCAGAAGATTGAGGGAAAGATTCCCGTTCATCTTATTTTATAGCTATGTCTATTACCATTATTAAATCCACTGGCGAGCGGGAGCCGCTTAATTTGGAAAAAGTAAAACGGGCATGCGGAAGAGCCGGGGCGCCGGTACAGGTTTGCGAAAGGGTAGCAAAAGAAGTTGAAGCGCAAGCGCGGGACGGCATGACCACCAAAGAAATCTACGGCATTGTGCAAGAGGTTTTGAATAAAGAGCATCCGCCAGTGGCCGCGCGTCTTAATTTGCGCGAGGCAATTATTAAACTCGGCCCGATTGGCTATGATTTTGAAAAATATGTGGCGCGGGTGCTCGCGGCTTATGGTTACAAAACCGAACTCCCGCCGATTTTGCAAGGCGCTTGCACAACTCATGAAATTGATGTATTGGCAACCAAAGAAGGACGCACGGCCATGATTGAGTGCAAGCTTCGCCATGAAATCGGAATTTATATCAGCATCAAAGATACAATGTCCACTTGGGCGCGGTTTTTGGATTTGGTAGACGGATCGCAAATTGGAAAATGTCCGCATGTGGACGAATGCTGGCTGGTCACCAATTCGCGATTCTCGCACGATTCCATCCAGTATGGTCATTGCAAAAATATGGTCATGCTTTCTTGGGATCATCCGCGCGAACGGCCGCTTCCGGCATGGATTGATGATAAGCGTTTGTACCCGATTACCATAATTGAACGGCTGGGGACTGAAACGCAAAAACGGTTGATTGAGGCCGGCTATGTAATGCTTCATGATTTGGCTAAAGCCGATCCGGAGGAGCTTGCTCAAAAAACCGGAGTGCCTTTGGAAAACCTCAAAGCTTGCATTAAGGAGGCAGGCTTGATTTTGAAATAATAATGTGTTAGACTTTTTGCACCTGCCCGGATGGCGGAACGGTTTACGCAGAGGACTTAAAATCCTTGCCCCAAAAGGGTTGTGGGTTCGAATCCCACTCCGGGCATTTTGGTTCTGCGCCAAAGGCGCACTCGCCTCTGGCGAGGAATCCGACCGGCGGCAGATTTTAAAATCGTCCCTCCCCCTTTATGGGGGAGGATAGGAGGGGGTTATGGATTACGCACTGACTCCACTGGCAAGAAATCTTAGGAACAACAGCACAAACGCAGAGCGGCTGTTGTGGCAATACTTGCGTTGCAGACAAGTGCAGAGATTGAAATTCAGAAGGCAGGCGGCGATCGGTCATTACATTGTCGATTTTGTTTGTTTTGAAAATAAACTTGTTATTGAATTAGATGGTGGTCAACATGCGCAAGAAAAAAATCTCGCAAGTGATCACGGAAGAGATTCATGGTTGAAGGATCAAGGTTTCACAGTTCTCCGTTTTTGGAACAATGAAATTCTGGAGAATATGAATGGTGTGGGAGAAACTATCATGCGTCACTGTCCGAAGACCCCTCCCCTCACCCCTCCCACAAGGGGAGGGGGATAATTATTGAAAAATGATTGACGGAGTTGAGACATTATTATAGTATTATACCAAGTTTGCTCATTAAAATTATGGATAGTATGCCGCGGTAGCTCACTGGTAGAGCGCTGCCCTGAAGAGGCAGGCGTAGACAGTTCGATTCTGTCCCGCGGCATATTGTCCACAATAAATTTGTCTGCCTGCGTAGCTCAGTGGTAGAGCGAGCCCTTCATAAGGGTTAGGTCCCTGGTCCGATCCCAGGCGCAGGCATTTAGGCATTGACGAGTTTGAGTAGGTTTGCTATACTCTCAACACTATTATGTTATCCATTCGATTATCGCGCGTTGGGAAAAAGCATCAGCCGAGCTATCGGCTTATTGTTGTTGATAAGCGCCGGGATCCTTGGGGAAATTATTTGGAAAATCTGGGAACCTATAATCCCATGGTCAAACCAAAGGAAATCAAATTCAAGGAAGACCGTGTAAAGTACTGGCTCGGCGTAGGTGCTAAGCCAACCGCAACAGTTTGGAATCTCCTTGTAGACCAGAAAATGGTGGAAGGGAAAAAAATGAAGGCAACAACCGGACACAAAGTTGACACTACCGAGAAAAAGTAATACCATAGAAATTAGCCTACGGTTAAGGTCGAACCGAACGGCACGGTGAAATTCTTTAAAAAATTATACGACAGATATGGCAGAACGCTTTACTGATCAGGAGTTCGTCGAGATGATTACCAAGGCGATTGTAAATCACCCTGGGGACGTCAAGACTGAACGAACTGTTGACGAGCGCGGCGTGCTCATTACTCTCCACATCCATCCAGAAGATATGGGATATGTAATTGGGCGTGAAGGCCAGACTGCTCGGGCACTACGTACCTTGCTCCGAATTGTCGGCGCAAAGAATAACGCCCGTGTGAACCTCAAGATTTACGAACCAGAGGGATCACGCGGCCCACGAGCGCCTCGCACGGACTCAGGCATGTCTTCCAGCGCAGATCTCGACGACATCAAATTGTAAACAACAAAAACCGCACCCTTGAAAAAGAGTGCGGTTTTTGGTATGCGCAGATTTCTTTTTATGATCTTATAGTGTCATTAAAAATTAAAGAGGCGAGGAAAGAATGAAACAAAATACCTACATATTTGCAATGCGGCCGCATTACGGATATGTAGTCGCGTGTAGATGTACATTGTCTCACAGTCATGGTGCGTAAAGCGCGACAATCTTAGTTTTCCACACCCCCCCATTGCATTTAAGAGAGAGTACTATAGGAAAATAACTCATAATCCTCAAATATATGGGAAGACCGTCACCGGAGGAAATGGTAGGCCTTTCAGATAAAGACAGGGAAATGATGAGGTCTAATAAGCCCGGGGAAGCGCAAAAGTCAAAGCCAACACCAGAAGAAGATCGCCTCACAAGGGAGCGAATGCTAAGTGATGCCGAACTTCTTAAAGGAAAAGATTTCTTTGGAAAAAGAGTGGACCAAGCGAACATAGTAGAGGGAAGATTAGAGCTCTCAGAAAGTCAAGTGTATGATGCGAGAAAAGAAATGGCATTTGAAAGATTTAAGTCCGAGCTTGGAGGGATGGACAGAGATTTACCAGGACGTGTGGGTAAATTAGAGCGCAACCGAAGAGAGCTGAATCTTTCCGTACATGACATTGATGATTTTGAAGAGATAGTGAGGGATTTGCAAGCAGCAAGCAATGATCTCTTCCGCGACGCTGCGCGAGAAGAAGATCGCCGTATATACATAGGCCTAGTAAAAAAAGTAAGTTCAGCGATAGAACGAGTAGAAGGAGGAGAAAATCCAAATATAAGTGGATTGAAACGGGATGTTAAAGATGGTACTCGCCGTATCCGGTGATGATTGGAGAAGGAGATAATAGAAGACAGCCGTCCGGATTGATTATCCGGGCGGTTTTTGGTATGCTTTGTATGCAAATTTATGCTTCAAAGAAATGAAGGGATATTTTTCAAAAATTGCTCAACCGGCATCACCCGTATCTTGCCTTCCCAACCATCGCGGTCTCCACCGGTCAGAAAATAAGCACGCGCCATTGGATATTCTTGCAAAAATGCGTTCAATCCTTTGAACATTTCATCAGTAATGCGCGCGCTCCGTTTTATTTCTATGGCGACGATTCCCTTTGGTCCATATAATATAAGGTCAACTTCCTGTCCGGCAGCAGTGCGCCAGAAAAATATCTCATATCCGTATTGGTTATAATGATTCATTGCTCGCACTTCTTGGAACACGAGCGTTTCAAGCGCCGCCCCATCAATATCTTCCGGCGTATCAAGCGGGCCGCGCGGGCGCAGGGCGCGAAATACTCCCGCATCAAAAAAGAAAAATTTTTGGTGCGCGACCATCCGACGCTTTGCTTTTTTGGCAAATACCGGAATTCGCGCGGCAATTAGTAAATCCTCAAGAATGGAAAAATAATTTTCAACAATTTTTCGATGCACCGCGCATTCACGCGCCACGGCAGAGAGGTTCAAAAGCTGTGCCTGTGAAAAACTGGCTACTTCTAGAAAGCGTGAAAATGCGGCGAGGTTGCGGGTAAGACCTTCCTGTTGTACCTCCTCGCGCAAATAGGTGGTCACATACGCTTCTACATAGCGTTTCGGATCATGTTCGGCAAATGTTGAAGGAAGATGCCCAAAACGCAACGCATGCTCCATACTAAAATCATTGCCAAGTTCTTGCGTAGTTAATGGATACAGATATGAAGTGAGCGCGCGTCCCGCCAAAAGGTTTATCTCTCCACGCTTTAATTTACGCGTGCTTGAACCGGTTAGTGCAAATAAAAGATGACGGTTTTCAATTAAACGATGTACCTCATGAAGCAATGCCGGTACTCGTTGCACCTCATCAAGTACCACATAGTCCTTCCATGACTCCGGAATCATTTGAGCCAGGCGATGCGGTCTTGCCAGAAGATCATTATAGGTTTCGGCATTGAGTAAATCAAAATACAGCGCCTTTGGAAATTGCGTTTTTAGCCAGGTGGTTTTGCCGGTCCCGCGCGGACCAAATAGAAAAAAGCTCTTATTTTGAGGGGGTTTTAGTATTCTGCTATACATAACTCCATTCTACATACTAAAATGGAGTTTGTCAAATAGAGTTTTCCACCCCCTCTTGACAACATAAAGTAAGGTGGTGTATAGTAGTTGTGTATGCAACGAACTCAAATCCTTTTAGATCAAGATTTAAAAAAGGTGCTTAGCAGATATTCTCGCGCCCGCAGTACTTCTGTTTCCGCGGTAATTCGGGGCGTATTGCGGTTGCATTTGAAACATATGAACCAGACGCAAATGGGACTGGGCGGTTTACGGCGACTCATTGGAATTGCGGAAAAGAAGGGGCCTCGTGATTTGTCCGCAAAGATTGACGAAACTCTCTATCGGTTATAAGTGCGGTTATGAATGTATTTGTTGATAGTAGTTTTTATATATCGCTTCTTAGGCAAGACGATAGAAACCATACTCGCGCGAAGGAAGCTTTGGAGGATGCGGCAAAACAGTCCGCGGTTTTTTATACTTCACAATATGTGGTTGATGAAACCGCAACGGTGTTGTCTATGCGAGTGTCCAAAGCAAGCGCGATAGCGTTTCTCAATGCAGCGGAAGAAGAAGATTTCCCTATTATTCTGGGCGTGGATGAGGAAGTCCGGCGACAAGGATACACAATTTTTCGAGAAACAAAAGACAAGGATATCAGCATGGTGGATTGTTATTGCGCCGCATTAATGAAGAAACATGCAATTTCAAAATGTTTGACATTTGACAGGCAGTTTAAACAGCTTGGATTTAAGATTATAGAGTAGGATTTTGTAAACATTCCGGTATGCCTAAAAAAGTCAAATTCTACAAAGAGCCGGTATTTCTTTTCACTTCAGGATCTCTTCGTTTTGCCGCTTGGGCAGGGTGGTATTCGGCGCTTGGCGATGCAGAACAATCAGAACGATGGGCACACCAAGCGCGGGCAGAATGGATGAAGGAGGTAGGAGCAGGACGACGCTTTGCTTTGTTAGGCCGTCATAATCATGATATGTATAACTATATTTCTCCGGAACGCTTCCGCGATATTTTTAATACATTTCTGCGAACACTTCAGCAAGAAATTCGGAAGGGGAAAAAGACATCAAATCGGTAGTCCTAAATTTCAATACGAATATCGCCGCCCGCCAGGGCGGTTTTGCTTGCCCGCCTGAAATTTTTGCTTCTGCAAAAAGTTGGGCGGGGTTTTCCACACCCCACCCCCTTGCCCAGTAGTGAAAGTTCAACAGTATACAAGAGTGGGCAGGCGGTAAAATAACCCTAAATTAAAGGAGAAACTTCCATAAAATAGACCTAAATCAAATGTCCGTCAAAGACGGACAAAGTCGAACTTCTACTACTGGGCTTGCAATCCAGAGAGAGAAAGAGTACTATAGGAAAATAACTCATAACCCTCAAATATATGGGTAGAGAAGGTGGGCCTTCTGAAAAAGACATGGGGCTTAAGCCCGAGGAAACGCAAATACTAAGCGATGCCAAACCTGTCAAAGGAGAGGGTGGCAAACAATATTCACCCGGAGAAATTGCGGATTTAAAAGCATCAAGAGCGAAAAGCGATGCTGCGATTCAACGAGACACCCAAAGATCAAACAAAGATTGGAAAGGTGCGACCTTTGCAGAAGAGGCTGAATTCCGCGCAAAAACGGAAATGGAAGATGACTTTAGGAAACGGGACGAGGATAAGGAACGTTATAAACTAGAAAACAAGACTGCAGTTTTAAGTGCGATAAATCGCTTGTGGGGTGACATAGATAAAGCCCTTAATTACCGACCTGAACAACCAGATGCTAGTATAATTGACAAAAATTGGGCGGCGGACATGCTAAAAATTTTAACTGAATTAGAGGGGCAGGTAAAGTTTGAAGGAAGTTTCCCCACACGGATTTTTAACGATATAAATAGGGCGGGACAATCAAAGGACACTGGGTCAAAACCATGGATAGAAACAAAATGGAAAGATAAAGTTAAGGCATTAATAGGAAGCATTTTAGAGGGAACGGGAAGTGGAGAAAGCTACCATGAATCTATTGAAGAAGAGAGGCAGAGAAGAGCGGCAAGGGATAAGGCAGAGTCAGCATATAAGGACAGACGAGATTAGATAAAGGATTGAAAACATGTAAAACAAATCTGATGTGGAGTGAACTAAGCAAACAATATTTATGGTAGAGCCGCCCCTTGAACCAGGGGGCGGTTTTTGGTATAGTTTTCTTGTCATTCCCCCGAAGGCCTTCGGGGGAATCTAGGTCTGGATCCCCGCTTGCGCGGGGATGACAAAATTACTATGCAATTTGATGTATTAACAATTTTTCCCGGCATGTTTCAGGGGTACTTTGGCGAGTCAATTATTAAGCGTGCACAGAAAAAAAAGTTGCTGGATATTCGCGTGCATGATTTGAGAAAATGGGCAACCGATAAACATCACAAAGTGGATGACAAACCGTACGGCGGCGGGCCGGGGATGGTGTTTAAGGTGGAGCCGATCGCGCGCGCTTTGCGCGCGCTCCGAATCAGGAATTATGAATCAGGAATCATGAATAAAGTGCGGGTTGTTCTCACGAGCGCGCGGGGAAAGCAGTTTACGCAAGCAGATGCAAAACGGCTGGCAAAGTACAAGCGCGTGGTAATTATTTGCGGACGATATGAAGGGGTGGATGAACGCGTTGCCGAGCATCTTGTAGACGAGGAGATTTCAATCGGTCATTACGTTCTTACCGGCGGCGAACTTCCGGCCATGGTTATGATTGATTCCATTGCTCGCCAAATTCCCGGCGTGCTTGGCAAGCAAGAATCCTTGGAAGAATCCCGTGGCGGCAGTTTCCCCACTTATACTCGCCCAGAAGTATTTACGCTACACGCTACACGCTACACGCTCAAACGATTAAAGGTGCCGAAGGTGCTCTTGTCTGGAGATCATAAAAAGATCGCCACCTGGCGAGCACAAGCCGCTCGCCGGCGAGCCTCGCCCACTTGATGGGCGGGAGGAGTGGAGGAAAAAGCAGGCGAAATGATATAATGGCGAGATATGCGGATACGATTCACTAAACATGCACGCAAAAGAATGGCCGAGCGTGGAATTACGGAAGAGCAAGTGGAGCAGACTATTGAGTTTCCTGACAAAATAGGTCGATCCGTATTCAATCACGCGCGATTTGTGGTCAAAAAGATATATTTCAATGTGCACCTTGCCAAAAAGCACTTGCTTATGGTAATATATGAGGAGAAAGGCAAGGAAATTTTAGTAGTCACAATTATTGATACCTCAAAAATTGAAAAATATTTTTAAGGATATGAAAGTCAAGAATCCAAAAATTAAATACGACCCGGAAGCGAAAATACTTTCTATTCGTCTTGGCGCGAGCACGAGTGTTGATTCTGAAGTAAAGGGAAATGTGGTGCTTGACTATGACGCGAAAGGCAATCTTGTAAATGTAGATATCATGAAAGTATCGCTTTCCGAATTTGGAAGCACGCCCACACTGCGCGAACTTATTCGTATTCCGAAAACTGCGTAATTATATAAGGTGTGGAAAGAGTGTGGAGAGGGCTCTCTTGACGGGTTTTGGGGTATAATGTATAGTTATAGTGCTCTAAAATCAGGGCATATGAAGTAATTGAAAATACAGCTGCGCACCCTCAATAGGCGCGAGGGAGTCCCGCCTCTGCGGGACAAGCAAAAACAGCGGGACCTTTAAGGGTTTCACTGTTTTTGCTTCTCAAAAAAGAAGCAAACGATCGTTGACAATTAAAGGCAGAGAGTATCCCATTCTGAATCTCTCTGCAGATACATCAATCGCTTTATCGCAAGATAAAGCGAAGCGGAAACCTGAAACCCCGCACCTTACATGGTGCTGGGGTATTCTATTCAAAACAACAAGTCCTGCATGTAGAGTACACGCAGGCATTATTGAGAGTTTGATCCTAGCTCAGGGTGAACGCTGGCGGCGTGCCTAAGGCATGCAAGTCGAACGAATTTATTTTCAGTAGCAATACTGAAAACTGATTAGTGGCAAACGGGTGCGTAACACATTGGTAACCTGCCCGTGAGATGGGTATAACCCCGCGAAAGCGGGGCTAATCCCCAATGGAGATGCGGGGATGCAAATCATTCGCATCTAAACGGAGGACAGATGACAGAGGACAGATGACGGACTACCAACATTCCGTCTTCCGTTTTCCGTTTTCTGTCTTCCGCTCACGGAGGGGCCTATGGTCTATCAGCTAGTTGGTGGGGTAACGGCCTACCAAGGCTACGACGGATAGCGGGTTTGAGAGAACGGCCCGCCTCAGTGGAACTGCGACACTGTCCACACTCCTACGGGAGGCTGCAGTCA
>MGDU01000002.1 GCA_001790815.1 Candidatus Uhrbacteria bacterium RIFCSPHIGHO2_02_FULL_46_47
CCTCGCAAAAAATATATGATCGCGCAGCCGGCGAGCGATACCAGAACGAGGAATTTTATCAACCCTAATCCTGTTTGCAAGACCGGGAGAGAAAACAGATAAAAGCCAATATCCTTGCCGAAAATGGGGTCTACCGTGCCGAAAGCCGTACTGGAAATGTACTTCAGTATCTCCTGCCAATTACTAGCGGCTACAAGTCCGAAAAAAACCGCGATTACCAAGCTAAAAACAACGGTTAATTTTTTAACAACGCGATTGTCAAAACTTACTGGTCGGCCGATTAACGCCGCCGGTAACATTGCCGTCCAAGAAATTTTCGAGCGAATCGCCAAAGAGAAGTTGGCAAGCAAAAAAATCGCGGCAAAAACTCCCGCTGACGAAAACAACGCTATTTTAGCAACCAGAGATGTAATAAAGATTTGCGTGTGGCCAACCTCGGAAAACCACCACCAGTCAGTAACGAAAGCAACAATACTTGAAAAAAGTATAAAAACGACAAAAAGCCCAATAAAGAAAATCCACGCAAGATACTTTGGGATAGTGGTCATAGTATTCGACAATTATAGCACCATTCCTCTGCTGAGTCAAAAAATTATGCCGGCGGAACGACATCTCTTTTCATTTTTATATCTTTAATAACCAACCGCTAAGGGCAAAACAAAAGCCAAGAGAAGCAAGGTAATAATGGCGATAAAGACAATTCTTTTGACTTTGTCAGACATGTTTATATCAATTATTGATCCATCATCATGCGATGTTCGCTTTCGGGCAATGACTCTTTATTTTCCGGCTCTGTGATTGTGGATAATGAAAACCCTTCGTAGACAATCGACACGATCATTCCGTCGTCAGCGTGATGAAGTTCGTGGCAATGAAAAAGCCAAATGCCGGGATTTTCCGCGACAAATTCAATATCATAGGTTTCTCCGGGATGTAGAGTGATGGTGTTGCGAATAAGCTCGGTGCCGGACGGCACAGGATTCCCGTCCACTGCGACAATTTTGAATTGATGGCTATGCAAATGCATCGGGTGAATTGTTGAAGTGCCGGCATTGATGAGACGCAGACGCACTCGGTCGCCTTTTTTCACTTCAATCGGATCGCTCGCCGGAAATGATTTTCCGTTGATAGTGAAAAGATTGTAGTCCATCGCATGGCCTCCGCCCATAGTCATGGACATATTCATCATGCTCTCATGTTCACCATCTTCGGTGTGAGCTGAGGCTTCTTTGAGAAGATTTGAAAGCGGCCGCGATTCAGCCGCGATCGGCATGGTCTGCCATTCATCAAGAATAAGTGTGTATTCCTTATCTGGTTTGCTCCGAGCATAATCGAGGGAGTCAATAATAAACGCGCCCGATAGTCCCATATCAAGCTGCTCTGCCTCATCGCCCATCGCCACGCCGCCGTGGGTGTGGTAAAAACGGGTGCCGGCAGGACTCGCGATAAATTCGTAAGTATAAATTTCGCCGGGGTTTATGGCTTTTTGCGTCACGCCGGGAACTCCATCTTGCTCAAACGGCACATCAATGCCATGCCAATAAATAGTGGTGGCTTTAGGCAAATTATTGGTAAAGATAATGCGAACCTTGTCGCCTTCGTTCACTCGAATCTCCGGCCCGGGAATTTGGCCGTTGTATCCCCATGCGAGTAAGGTTTTCCCCTCGGCGTATTCAAAGCGGATGGGCTCGGCAGAAAGACGAAACTCCTTGACGCCATCTTTGACGCTGAATTCCAAACGCTCTTTTCTCTCGCTCGCGGTTTTGAGCGGAAGCCGCTCGGCGCTCGAAACCCCCATCATTTCGGTCATCATTTTTGTCATCTCGCGCTCATTTATTGCGCCGACATTATTCGGGGGAAATGAAGTAAACCCGCCAAATCGCGCGCCCAAAAAGAAAACAAGTGATGAAACCACCGTGGCGGTAACTGCAGAGAGAATGAGTGAGTTGAGATAATGCTTGTCCATAAAGATACTTTAACTTGAATTTGCCTGTTTTACAAAAAATCGTTCCATAAACTGACTCCCAATAATCGCTCCGCCAAGGATAAAAAGATAGATCAAGAGCAAAGACGAAAATTCAATCGGCAATGTACGGAGCATGCCGAGGATAAATGCGGAATACCAAGAAACAATGGAAATTGCGCCGAGCGCAAAAGCGATTTTGCGAATATGATGCAATTCCCCGGTTGCGTGTCTGTGTTTTTCGCCAAAAGATATTTTGACGAGTTTGGGCGCGACCAAAAGATTCAAAAACGCGCCGTTGATAATGATTACCGCTACCACAACCATCTTCACCAGAAACTTGGCGGATTGATTCAATTCCTCTGCTTCGGGCAGATAAAGACCAAGACCGGTGAGCACCAAAAGCGCGAGCGCAAACCATATTATCTGCGAGAGCGTACGCATCACCTCGGCCTCCCATTCGGAGATGCGAAAATCTTTTAAGAATTTAAAAAAGAAGATGTCGGTGATGGTGGCGGCGCCAAGACCAAGAGCGACTCCCAAGAAATGTCCGATGACGATAAGATCATGATAACGGTCAAGAAGCGAGATAAATCCGAATTCGGAAACCGAAAGCGCGGTCGCAAAAATGATGGCGCAAATACCGGCCGACATCAAACACCAAGTGCACCACTGCTTAAGCGCAAATGCTTGGATGAAAGTAAGGTAGAGCGAAAATAAAAAAGCCGTGATGGTTAGCGTAAGAACGCCGAATACCGCAAGCGGCGAGGCAAACGCCGGAAACGCCAAAAACAACGCGTAGCCAACCGCCACGATTCCGTAGTAAAGAAGACCGAGAATTTCAAGGGGGATTCCAAAGAATTTGGAGTATTCGCTATAAATCACCGCGTCACAGTCAGAGTCAAGAGGGCAGATCATTGTTTCGCGCGCCTGCTTTTTGTGACGAATATAAAAAGCAAGGAGGAATCCTCCGAAAGCCGCGAAAATTAAAATAATGTGCCAGGCGCTATCCATATTGGTTTAATTGATCTTTGTGTTCTTTGCTGATCGCGGAATAAATCCCAAGGAGAGCGAAGAGTAAACTCAAGACGAGCGGTCCCAGTAAGAATCCGAGAGGCCCGAAAAAGCCAACACCGCCCAAGACAGAAAGAAGAATCAGAAATGGATGAAGTCGCATTCCTTGGCCAGCGAGTTTCGGTCCCAAAAAGTTGTCAACGAGTCCCACGGCCGTCATCCCCCAAAGAAGAAGACCGACCGCAAAAAGTGTTTCTCCGCTAAAGAAAAGATAAATGATTCCGGGGAGAAGCACCAAAACCGTCCCGACGCCGGGGACTAGCGCGGTTATTGCCGCAATACTGCCCCAGAGTGTCGCGTTGGGAACTCCGAAAATAGCGAACCCGACTGCTGTTAGTACACCTTGAACAAGCGCCACTGTAAGCTTGCCCTTGACGACCGAATTGATCGCCAGAGCAAGTTTATTGAAGATTGTTTCATCGTGAATATCTTGGAGGGGACTTAAAGCGATAACAGCCGCTTTGAGTTTGCGGCCGTCTTTAAACAAGTAATACAGCGCGACAAGAAACACAAAGACACCCATTATTACTTTTGCCACATTCGAAAAAAGAGGGCCAAGATGCTGGAGCAACCAACTTAATCCCTGCTTTAAGTACTGGCTAACATCGGGATCGTCTATCGGCACAGGAGAAAATCTTGCGAGGCTCTGTATGGTATCGCCTATGCTGTGAGAAAGGTCGGTTGCGCCGCCGTTCTCGATGAGAGAAGAATAAAGCCCCGTTGCTTCCTGAAAAATCTGTATGCCTAAAAACGCGATAGGCGCAACAACAACGATGAGAACGGAGATGGCGGCGAGAAGTGCCGCCAAGCCCTTTCTCTCGCGCGTAATGACAAGCGCCATTTTGTGAACCGGCTCAAAAACAGTCGCAAAAACTATTGCCAAGATAAGAGCGTAGAGAAAAGGCTTAAAAATGAAAAAAGCGAGGATAAAGATTCCCGCAAGGAGAATAAGCAAAAAATAAAGCTCTGATTTTTGGTGGTTCACCCCGTTAGAAATTTTCATGGTATTCACAAAAGAAGGTTATACCCGTCACAAACTCTATTAAGCTCTGCAAGACTAAGCGCGGGTATGTGAAGCGCAATCATTGCCAGCGCCAGAAGAGCTTAAAGCAACTACGGAAGGAAATCGGCATTATTACCGGCTTCTATCAACTCCAACCTGCTTACCGCTTATCCCTTGATCTAGGCATTGATTATCAGGCGGTTACTCGAGTGTACCATAGACTGCGAGAATCGATCTACCATGTGGCCGAACTATAAGCTGGCAAGCCTTAAGGGAGAAATTGGGGTGGATGAGGCTTACTTTGGCGGCAGACGCAAGGGCAAGCGCGGACGGGGCGCCACAGGCAAAAGCATTTATCGCGGGGTTTCCAAATATCACTTTCCCATGTATCTTAAAGAGGTGGAGTACCGCTTCAATCATCTAAAAGACAACTTATTCAAACTATTCTTAAAGATCTATTTTGGCTGCGTTTCCAACTAATTACCAAAACATGAAACGATATTTTTCTAAAAATGAACGCGAGACGATTGGTCTTGCAAAAAAGATTGCCGGCCGCCTGAAGGGCGGCGAGGTACTGTTGCTTCAAGGCGAGCTGGGGGCCGGTAAAACGACCTTTGTTAAAGGCCTGGCACAGGCGTTTGGAATTAAAGAACGCATTACCAGTCCAACCTTTGTGTTGATGCACCAACATAGGATTAAGGATAAAGGATTAAGGATTAAGTACTTTGTGCATTGTGATGCGTACAGAGTGAAAAGCGCGCGCGAGCTAGGCGATGTGGGACTAATAGATTGGCTTGGAAAGCCTGACACGCTCGTTGTTGTGGAGTGGGGGGAAAAAATAAAACCCCTACTTCGGGGCAAAAAATATACTACTATCAAATTCCAGCACGGAAAAAAAGAAAACGAACGAATTATAACAATACGTGCTTAAGAAAATTGGGCTTCTTCTTCAAAACGCGGCGGAGCTTTTCGCATACGATTTCGCCGTTCAAGCTCATCATGTATTCTCTCAATGATTTCCCCAGCATACTTATCAATTTCCCTTAAATACTCCTCTTCATTCTCGCGAGGATCTGCTACTTCTCCAATAATAACCTGCGCTTTTGCCCCGCGCATAACCTTTTCTGGATTTGCTGTAACATCCATGGTAATAAGAATTTCCCCACCGCTTGATTGATACGTTGCAAATCCATCAACACCGTGAAATTTATCAAGTGGAGTATTTACTGCGGTGTATACTTTTACACTATCACTTGTGTCCGGTGCAAGATTGAGTTGATCAACTATTGCCAATCGTAATTCGCGTAAAAAATCTTTATTAGGATTTGTTGGGTCAGAAGACTGAAAACGCTTTGCGAGTTCAACTGAGTCCTTAAAGTCAACATATCGTCCGCCCTCACGAATCTGGATTTTATCTGCAAGTGCTCTTTTATAGTTTGGGTCACTTATATTTGCTTCCCCAAATAAACTCAATTCTAAATCACGCCCTGCGTGTATTCCGTGCTCAATTGATTTCCATTCTGCAGCGCGCATATTTTATTCTGCAACACTAAAGACTTCTTCAACCGTGGTAATTCCATCCAAGGCCTTGAGTAATCCGTCTTGTACCATAGTAATCATTCCGTTTTTTACGGCGATTTCCTGCATCACATATTCAGATACTTTTCCTGACAAAATTACTTCTTCTATTTCTTTATTCATCACCATAATCTCATAAATGCCAATGCGGCCTTTATAACCCAAGTCAAAACATTTGGCACAACCGCGTCCGTGATAGAATTTTAGCGTATCCAAGGACAGTCCTTGCGGCAAAGGACTGTCCTTGAGTATTTCTTTCACGCGCTGTAATGTTTCTTCATCCAATTTTATTTCCTCCTTGCACTCCTGATGAATCTTGCGCGCCAGCCGCTGGCCAATAATCGCGTTTAAAGCTGGCGCAAGCAAAAATTGTTTTGCCCCCAGCGCTAAAAATCGCGGGATGGCTCCGGAAGCAGAATTGGTATGGATTGTGGAAAGAACAAGATGTCCGGTAAGCGCGGCTTGAACTGCAATATCCGCGGTTTCCAGATCACGAATTTCTCCAATCATCACCACATCTGGATCTTGGCGCAAAATAGAGCGCAGTCCAGTAGCAAAAGTATAGTTTTTGGAAGAATCAATCTGGCTTTGAGCAATACCGGCCAGCTTATACTCTACCGGATCTTCAAGAGTAATGATTTTTGTTTCCGGATCATTGAGTTTATTTAAAATCGCATACAAAGTTGTAGTTTTTCCAGAACCGGTAGGACCGGTTGTAATAATCATGCCATTGGGGCGCTCCACTTCCCGCTTGAGTTGTTCATAAGCGCGGCCGCGTATTCCAAGATCTTCAAACTGGAGTCCTACGGCAGTAGAACGTAAAAGCCGCATCACGACCGATTCGCCATAGGTTGTGGGAATTGTTGAAACACGCACGTCCACGTTTCCTGTTTTTGCAAATATCGTAAACCGGCCATCTTGGGGACGATCCGTTACATTTATTTTCAAACCGGAAAGCAATTTTAGACGCGAAATTATTTTTGGCCAATCCGCCATGCGGAGTTTTGCCACCACGTGCAAAATCCCATCCAGACGAAAACGAACTACAATCTCTTTCTCCTCGGCTTCAATATGCGCGTCCGATGCTTGCGCGGAAAGAGAAGCCCCAACAATAAGAGTAACCAGATCTGTTACGGAAACGCCTTTAAGGCGCGCCTGAAGTTCATCAAACGAACGAAATTCCTCTCCAAATTTTTTAAGATCATCCTCGGTAATCGCGACACCTTTTGCCAGCGGACGAATTTTGGGAAGTTTTTCATAGAGCTCAAGGGCGTAATTTAAACTCTGCTCTGAGATCATATAAATGACCCCACGCGCTTGCGTCCGTTCGCTTATTTGATAGACAAGCTCATCTACAGCGGGATCTTTAGGCGAAAGCGCGCCAACTCTAAATTCACTTCCTGAATAAAAAAAACATACCGCGTTTGCGGCACGGGCTTGCGTCTCCGGAACAAGGCTAATCGCCTCCGGAGACACTGGAAAACCTTTTAAATTTAGATAGGGAGTGCCGGTTGCGGCGGCGGCTCGTTCTACTTCGCCTTCTTTGGCCTTGAGCGCGAGCTCTTTCATTTTTTCTTCAAATTTCTCACGCGCTTCTTGCGATGTAACCTGAGGAAGTTGGCTGTTTGCCATACACTCATGCGATTCGGCGATGCAAAATATGCGCAAAACGGGAAGTGAGGCGAACTATTTTTGCAACTGCGCGCGTCTCCCGAATACGCAGATACAAAAGAACCCAGGCGGCGTATTGAAATGTGACAAAAATGGCTCCTGCAACAATAAGAAGTAGGATTCCCAAAATCGCGGCGGGAATAATTACAGTCATTAGCCCGCCCGGCACTTTAAGGGATGTAAAGATTAATCCCAGAAGCACAAAAGGAATTCCAGCCGCGAAAAGTCCGGCAAGTATGGCTATCCCGACCAGCAGATTAATCACGTAAAGAATAAGCGCGAGCTCTAAAGACACCAGCCAATTACGCGCAAATAGGCGGATACTTTGACTAAGTGCGCTAAGAAATGGTACTCCCTCAAGAACCACCAGTGCTGACGCATAAATTCCAAGAAGCCCCAAGATGATAGAAATCACCGTGACTACAACAAATACGCTGACATATAAAAATAGCTGCGCGGGCGCGGCAGGCCCGGACACAATGGAATTCAGCAAATATATGTACAGCGGAATATCCAGCCGAGTAATAATGCCAATGCCCAAAAGCGGCCAGAATACCTCTGCGCCGCGGCGCAGCGCAACGCGAAGTTGCGCAGGCCGATTTTCATGCCTGCGCGCCAGTGCGAAAATAAGTCCTCCGCGCGCGGAGGTAACCAGTACGATAAACCCGCCCAATAGCGCAAGCGTTATTAATAAAAAAACCGCGAGTGTTGCGAGACTTCCCGGAGTAAAATTACTAAGTTGAGGAATCCAGCCTGCGCCACGGCCTTGGATAAGACGTTCTGAGATAGTCGGTCCAACATTTTCAAGCGCGCGATTAAAAGGCTGGTAAGCGCCAATGCCTCCCCAAAATACCGAGAGAAGCCCAAGCACCCATAACGCTCGATTGCGCCAGGTAAGCTTCCAGGCATTTCCTAAAATATGACGATATAATGTTCCCTCCTTCATATAATTATATTATACCACAGCTCCGCCAAGCTGAGGAATTATTCGTGCTGATTTCTTTATCATCTTTTGAGGTCCCTTTGCCTTTTTTTCAACTTCCGCCTTTCCTGAAGTGAAAAATGAATCAAACTCCTCTTGTTCAATAGTTTCTTTTTCCAGCAAGCGCGCCACAATGCGATTAAGAATATCGCGTTTTTCGCGAATGACGCGCTCGGCCGTATAGCGCGCTCCTCGAATAATTTTATCAATCTCTTGGTCAATTACGCGAGCGATCTCCTCAGAATAATCACGCTGTTCAGTAATTTCACGGCCCAAAAATATCAACTCATCGCGCTCGCCAAAGGTTCGCGGCCCAAGCGTTTCTGACATTCCATATTCGGTTACAAGTTTTTTAGCAAGACCAGTCGCGACTTTTAAATCATTCGATGCGCCAGTTGTCACATCGCCAAATACTTCATGCTCCGCAACATACCCGCCTAAAAGCGCTGCGATCTCATCGAGAAATTCCGCGCGCGTTTTCAAATGTCTGTCCTCCGATGGTAATTTAAGCGTATAACCTGCCGCCCGGCCGCGCGAAACAATGGAAATTTTGCGCACCGGATCCGCGCCGGGAAGTTCGTGACCCACAATCGCATGGCCTCCTTCATGGTAGGCAGTCACTTTTTTTTCGTTTTCGCTTAGAATATGGCTCTTGCGCTCTGGCCCCAGCATTACCTTTTCAATTGCCTCAATCATCTCTGCCATTCCCACTTCTTTTTTGTTGCGCCGCGCGGTCAAGATCGCGCCCTCATTAATAAGGTTGGCAAGATCCGCTCCGGAAAATCCCGGCGTGCGCTGGGCAATGGTTTTGAGATTAACATTTTTGGCAAGCGGCTTTCCTCGAGCATGGATTTTTAAAATTTCCTCGCGATCTTTGATATCCGGAAGATCAAGCACTACTCGGCGATCAAACCGCCCCGGACGAAGCAGCGCCGGATCAAGAATATCCGGCCGGTTGGTTGCCGCCATAACGATAATTCCCACATGCGGATCAAACCCGTCCATCTCCACCAGGATTTGATTAAGCGTTTGCTCACGCTCATCATGGCTACCGCCTAGTCCTGAGCCCCGCTGACGGCCAACCGCATCAATCTCATCAATAAAGAGAATGCAAGGCGCGGCTTTTTTTGCTTTACGGAAAAGGTCGCGCACCCGGCTGGCGCCTACTCCCACAAACATTTCCACAAACTCTGATCCGGCAATATGAAAGAACGGCACGTTCGCCTCTCCGGCTACCGCGCGGGCAAGAAGCGTCTTGCCGGTTCCCGGAGATCCCATGAGCAACACTCCTTTGGGAATTTTTGCGCCAAGTACGGTAAACTTTTTTGGATTTTTTAAAAACTCAACAATCTCGCGCAGCTCTTCTTTTGATTCTTCAAGTCCGGCGACATCTTTGAATGCTACGCGATTCTTTGCCTCCGGCGTTACTTCGCGCGCGCCGGATTGTCCAAACGACATCGCGCGATTGTTCACCCCCTGGACTTGACGCATCATGAAAAAAATTACCAGTCCAATCAAGAAAAACGGAATTAAAAATGGCAAAAGCACGGAAATCCAGTAACCGAATCCACTCTGCCTTTTGACCGCAACTTCAATCCCCTGCACTGCCTCAGGGGCAACTCCATAATTTTTAAGAAGCGAAGAAAGTGACTCGCCGGATTCTTTTTGTGCCACTTCTTTAGCTCCGCTTTTCAGTTCTATAAGTAAAGAGTCGCCTTTTATTTCAATGCGGCGCACTTCGCCTGAACGTACTTGCGTTATAAGCTTTCCAACATCAATACGCTCCGCAGTTGCCCCACCCATTTGAAAAGTGGAAAGTACTCCGGCAATAACAAGAAGCGCAAGGATGAACAAAATAAAATTACGGAAAAGAGTAGGCATAGGTATGGAACCACAGATATTGTTGACACAGATCGCACAGATGAGTATCTGTGTTATCTGTGAGGATTTAATCTGTGGTTTTGCTTATTATACCACAGGCTCGGTAGAAGCAACAACTGGAGGTTCGGAAGATGGCTCTTCCACCACACTTTCCTCTTTCTTTAGGGCTTTTTCAGAAAGCCCTAAACGATGATGTTCAAGTTCAATAGAAACAATCTTAAAGGTTCTGGTATCGCCCGGTTTGATCTGATCCTCAAGAGTAATACCGGGTTTAATCGTAAGTTCTGAAACGTGCGCAAGACCATGAATCTCCGGGTCAAGTTCCACAAAAAGTCCGAACGGATTGACTTTGAGCACGCGCCCAGATACCTCTTGCCCTACTGCGTACCGCTCATGCACGTTTTTCCAGGGATCGGTTTGGAGCGCTTTTATAGAAAGGAAAATTTTTGATCCTTGTATATTTAAGATCTGCGCGCGCGCCTTGTCGTCCACTTTTACCAAATCGGATGGATTATCAATTCTTTGCCAGGCGATTTCAGAAATGTGCACCAGCCCTTCCAGACCGTCAAAACCTACAAACACTCCAAAATCCGCAATCGCGGTAATCACGCCCTCAACAACGTCGCCTACCTTATATTTAGTAAGGAGATCTTTTTGTTCTTCTTCCCAAAGCGCCTTTTCGGAAAAAATCAATTTGTCCTCTTTAGGATCACAATCAAGAACTTTTGCTCGAATAGTTGTTCCAATAAACGAACGAAGTTTCTCAAGAATTTTTCCTTTGTCGCCTCCGGGTACCCGCGGATAATGTTCGGGTGAAAGCTGGGACACCGGAATAAATCCGGTCATTTGAGACCAAATTGCCATTAGCCCGCCGCGATTAGCATCAACTATCTTTACATCCACCGTCATCCCGGTAATTTTTGCGTCAAGCGCGGTTTGCGCGGCGCGAACTTTGCCGGCAAATTTAAGCGAAAGCTCAACGTGTCCCTCTTCATTTTCAAGATCAAGTACGGTTGCCTCAACTTGGTCACCCACCTTAAGACGCGAGGCCGCTTCTTTATCCTGAAGCTCTTCCCCGCGCACAATCCCGGTCTTATATCCGTCAATATCAATAAGGACCTCGCGGGGTGAGATTGCAATAATCGTACCTTTGACCGTATCGCCTTCCTTGGGAACTTGTACAAAATCTTTAGTCGAAAATAACTTTTTTAATTCCTCCGAAACTGGAGTCGCAATAATTGTTGGCATGTTAGTTAAGAATTATGCCCGCCCAAATTTTTGCTCCCGCCCCAACTCGCTCAAACGAGTTACAGTCGGGCAGGTCGCAAAAACTTCAGTCGGGTGTATTAAGAATTATAAATAGGGGTATTCCCCTAATGCTCCCGTATTCTATACTATAATATAACTTGCGTCAAGAGGGTGGGCAAGGTACACTATTACACTATGCCCGCGCTAAACTTTTCCGCAGGCATATCCAAGAACCACTATGCCCTATGTATAAACAGCCCAACACTGTAAAGCTTACTCTTAAAGAATCCGCCCGATTACGAACACGAGGCGGAAAAGTTTAGGCGGGTATGCATCCCCACTATTACACTCTTTCAATTCTCAAGCATTTGCTTGATAAAAGCGAGCATACGTTGTTTCCGGCTGAGCGCCTTTCCGCGCTGAAAGCAGAGTATGAGAAGCTTACAAGCAACCCGGCGGCTTCTCTGGAAACCATTGAGAAAAGCATTGCCGCTTTTGGCCGCGAAATCTGGCCTTATCACGAGGCACTTGAAGAATTGTACTTCCGGCATGGCAAGAAAAAAGAAGAAGAGCGCGTGCGCGAAAAACTTACCGCGGAAACGCGCCAAAAATACGAACAATTTTTATCCGCCGGAGGCAACTTGTCGGATTTTCGCCATGGCGCGGATATTGAAGTTTATTTTACTCCGGAAGAAAAATATGAGATTGGCCAAGCCGTGCTGGACGCTCATACAACCACACTCCAAGAGATTGCCGGCTCCTGCCGCGCTGATAAAAAGAACGAATGTGAAGAAGTAATTGCCGACCATAAGCAAAAACTTTTCCGCATTGACCAAAAACTTACTGTACTCAAAGATATGGCCGCGCGCTCAGACAAATGGCGCGCGGAAATTTTAGATAAAGTGCATACCTTTGAAAAGGCCTTTGGATATTTAGAAAAAACTTTCCATGAGGAAGATCTAAATGGCGCAATTGACTACTACCTTGGCGTCCTTGATCTTTCTGAAGGTGAATTACCATAAAACCTCAAACTAGAGTATACTAAAAAACTATGGCGCAAGAATTGCATACATTTATCAAAGAGGCCTTGGATAAAAAGATTCCGCGCGATGAAATAAAAAAAGCATTGCGCAAAGCCAGCTGGCAAGAAGATGAGATTGCCGCGGCATTGGCTTCGTTTGCGGATGTTAATTTTCCGATTGCTGTTCCTAAACGCAAACCGTATTTGTCCGCGCGCGAGGCATTCTTATATCTTTTAATGTTCCTTTGCCTTTATCTCTCGGCCTTTAGTTTTGGTTCGCTCATCTTCCATTTTATCAATCGCTGGATTCCTGACCTGCTAAACCCTTATCATTCCGAATCCGTGCGCGAACTGCGCTTTGCAATTGCCTCACTTATAGTTACCTTCCCTCTTTATTTTTATCTTACCCTGCGCGCCGTAAGCGCCGTGCGGCGCGATCCTGAAAAGAAAGTATCCAAAGTCCGCAAATGGCTTACCTATCTTACCTTATTTGTGGCCGCCGGAATTATCATTGGTGATCTTATCGCGCTTTTAACAAATTTGCTTGGCGGCGAACTTACCTTGCGCTTTGTACTAAAAGTATTGACCGTGCTGGCCATTGCCGGAAGCATTTTTGGCTATTATCTTTGGAATTTTAGAAAAGAAGAAAAGGAATCCTAATATGAAAAAAATATCCGGCCTTCATATTTTTGTCAGTATTATCATTGCGGCAGTCATTGCGGTTACAATAGTAGGATTATATATTGCCGGCGCGCCTGGTAAGCAGCGTCTGCGGCGTTTTGACGATGGGCGCATAAATGACTTACAACAACTATCGTTTGCGATACAAGCATACTTTGATCGCGCTGACGCCCTGCCTGCTTCTTTTGCAGATCTTCAAGGGCGCCCGGATTATTACATTCGCTCAACCACCGACACTGAAACCGGAATTTCGTATGAATATCAAATCACTGGCGCTGAGCAATATGAACTTTGCGCCACCTTCAACCTTCCTTCTCTTGATACCGCCGCGGACGCACACCTGCCAAAATCATTATATGGATCGGCGGATTTTTGGAAACATGACGCTGGCCGTGCTTGTTTCAGTTTTAACCTAAAAAAGAATACTAGATAAAGGAGGCCGCTTTTTTTAAAAAAATTCCCCGCACAAGTTTGAAACTCATGCGGGCTGGAACAGAAGCTACTTGCACATAATGCGTAATGCGCTCAGAAGCTTCTATGCAGAAGAATGTCGTAAACTCTATTGAAAGTGCGTTGATCTTCCAGAATTTGCTCTGGAAGCGGCGGCGAAACTACCACCCAAAGAAGTTCAAAGCCTCCTTGTCCCAGTACAATGTGCAGGACTCCCTCCAAATCTGTGTAAAGCCGCTTTGGCTTGGTTTTTGCATCCCACAAAAAGACCATTGGGTCGCCATCGCGTTTGCGGTCCCATCCTTCAATACGCTGGGGGTATTTCTGCACATAGTTGCGCGCAAACGCAAGGATGCGATAATGGAAAAGTTTTACCTGTACTTCAAGGTGCCGCTTGAGAAGCGCCAAGCGTTCCTGCGAAGTTGTGCACCGCTCATAGTCCGCAAGATTGAAGCGAAGCGTGTGCAGAAGGAAGTTGAAATTCCAAATTCCGCGCAGATAAAACCCCAGCAGAAACACAAGAAGCAATAGAATGAGGTCCATCTGTTTATTCCCTCCGGTTAAAGAACCCTTTCTCTATATCAAGAAAAGTAGTTTTTGTCAATAAATGACTCCACCACGCCGTTTCTTTTATTATCCACTTGACAATGTAATATGAATATTGTAACATAATGTAATAATAAATATTACAAAATATCTTATGCGTAATGTCATTAATATCTCTCTTCCTGAACCATTGGTAAAAAAAGTTACACAAGCAACTCAAAAACACCACTTTGCTTCTAAAAGCGAGTTCTTTCGCTATCTTCTGCGCGAGTGGATGGCTGGCAAACTTGCGAAAGATCTTGAAGAAGGAAGAAAAGAACATCGCGCTGGAAAGACAAAAGTTCTGCGATCTATGAAGGATCTTTGGTAATCTTCATAGCATATGGAGGTTCTTTATACATCGCGTTTTGAACGTGAATCGAAAAAAGTTCCGCGCCATTTGCGCAAAATAGTTGAAATTCGCGTGGAAATTTTTAAGCAAAACCCCTTTGATACTCGCCTTAAAACTCATAAATTGACCGGCGCCTTAAAAGGGTTCTGGTCATTTTCTATTGACTATCATTATCGTATTCTCTTTGAATTTATAAATTCTCAAAAATCCCTTTTTCATTCTATTGGCGATCATTCTATTTATGACTAGCCCTTACAATAATTTGATGATACACTAAAGGGCTATGTCTACGAAAATTCTTTCAGTGGCGCTGGTGGGATTAGAAGCCGCGCAGGTGGAAGTGGAGGCCGGCATTACTCCTTCGCTTACCGCTTTTACCATTGTGGGTCTGCCGGACACAGCTGTGCAGGAAGCGCGTGAACGCGTGCGTCTGGCCATTCGCAACTCCGGGCTGGAATTTCCGCCCATGAAAATTACGGTAAATCTTGCGCCGGCGGATTTGAAAAAAGAAGGACCGGGCTATGATTTGCCAGTGGCGCTCGCCGTACTCCTAGCTTCTGAGCAATTAAAACCTGCCGCCGGACTGGGCCCGAATTTTTTCGGGCGCTTTTTATTTTTGGGCGAGTTGGCCTTGGACGGCCGTTTGCGGCCAGTTTCCGGAATTTTGCCGGCGGCGCTCTTTGCCGCCCGCTCTAAGATGGAGGGAATTTTTGTGCCGGAGCAAAACGCGGCTGAAGCGGCGCTGATTAAAGAAATTAAAGTTTATCCGGTGCGCGATTTGCGCGGACTTATTGAACACATTCGCGCTATGGAAGAAATTGTACCCGCGCCGCCGACAGATATTGCGCCAACTGCCCATGAATTTGAGGTAGATATGGCTTATATTGCCGGGCAAGACCATGCCAAACGAGCACTGACCATTGCCGCCGCTGGCCATCACAATGTTTTAATGTCTGGCCCGCCTGGCTCAGGCAAAACCTTGCTGGCCCGCGCCGCGGCGGGAATTTTGCCGCCAATGTCTTTTTCCGAAATGATTGATGTAACCAGAATTTATAGCATTGCCGGACTTCTGCCGCCCGGTACTCCGCTTATTACCAAGCGTCCTTACCGCGCGCCGCACCATAGCGCTTCCTCGGCCGCCCTTATTGGCGGGGGCTCGCAAGTCAAACCCGGAGAAATCACGCTCGCCCACCGCGGCGTTTTATTTTTGGATGAGATTGTGGAATTTCATCGCGATGTTTTGGAATCTTTACGCGAACCTTTAGAGACCGGCGCCATTACTATTTCCCGCGCCTCCGGTTCTTTGCGCTTTCCGGCAAAAGTAATGCTGGTGGCCGCGCGCAATCCCTGCCCTTGTGGCTATTTTGGCGATCGCGAAAAACCTTGCACCTGCATGCCCGGACAAATCGCGAAATACAGCAAAAAATTATCCGGGCCGATTTCCGATCGTATTGATCTGCATATTGAAGTGCCGCGTTTAAAGTTTGATAAGCTGACCGAAGAGCGCGTTGCTACTCCTTCCTCTGAAATTCGCGCCCAAATTGAAACCGCGCGCGAAATTCAACGGGAGCGTTTTGCCGGCCGCAACTACGGCACCAACGCGGAAATGCCTGTCCAAGATATTAAAACCTTTTGCGCCGTAGATGCCAGTACCCAAGATATCTTGCGCAACGCGGTTGACCGCCTGCATTTATCGGCCCGCGCCTACCATCGCGTACTTAAACTTTCTCGCACCATTGCCGACCTTGTAGGCGCGCCCTCTATTGCACAAGGCCATGTAGCTGAAGCACTTCAATATCGTCCCCGAAACGATTGACGCAAGCAACAATCCATGGTACACTCCCGTGTACCACTATGAATGTTGCGGAATTAGCACGACGACTTCGCGTATCTCCAAATGAGCTCAAGACTATGCTTCCTGAGCTTGGTTTTCATATTGGTATGCGCGCGATCAAAGTTGATGATCGCACGGCCTGGAGAATTATTGAAAATTGGCCGGCCCTGATGCGGCAATGGCGCGCAAAACATGGCACTCCCGAAGTAGCAAAAGTAGAAGAAGGTCCAAAAGTTAAAAAAGAGGTAATGCTTCCGGCCGTACTTACCGTTCGCGATTTTGCCGCCCGCCTTGGCCTTCCCATCACCCGCGTTATGGGAGAGCTTATGAAAAATGGCATTCTTGCGGCAATGAACGAGCGCATTGATTTTACAACTGCTTCCATTATCGCGCAGGATCTTGGCTTTATCGTAAAAGAAGAAAAAAAAGATCAAATTGCTGAAGAAATAACCACGGATGTCATTCGCGAGCGCATTTTGCAAGAGCAGGAGGATAACCTTGTGGCGCGGCCGCCAGTTGTGGTTGTTATGGGTCATGTTGATCACGGCAAAACTACTCTTCTGGATGCCATTCGAAAAACCAATGTGGTTTCAGGCGAGGCAGGCGGCATTACTCAACATATTGGCGCATATCAGACTATAAAAAAAGATCGTCCCATAACCTTCATAGATACACCCGGGCATGAAGCCTTTACCACCATGCGTAGCCGCGGGGCGCGGGTGGCCGATGTGGCGATTTTAATTGTGGCGGCCGATGATGGAGTTCAACCGCAAACGCGTGAAGCGCTTAAAATTATTGAAGCCGCAAAACTTCCCTTTGCCGTGGCTGTCAATAAAATAGATAAGCCCGGCGCGGATCCTGATAAAGTAAAGCGCGAATTGGGAGAATTAGGAATAATTCCGGAGCAGTGGGGCGGCAAAATTCCGTTTGTGCCAATCTCCGCTAAAGCCGGCACAGGCATTGATTCGCTGTTAGACGTAATTCTCCTTCTTGCGGATTTGGAAAAAGAGCGCACTCTTGCCAATCCGGATGCTTACGCGCTGGGCACCGTTATTGAATCGCATGTTTCTTCGGGTGAAGGAGCAGTGGCAACTGTGCTTATTCAAAATGGAACGCTTAAACGCAATGACGCCCTCGCGATCGGCTCTTCTCTTTATGGACGCGTGCGGGCCATGAAAGATTGGTCAGGAAAAACGATTGCGAGCGCTCCTCCGGGCATGCCAGTTAAAATTTTGGGTTTCAAAGTCGCTCCTGAAGTTGGAGATATTGTTGAGGTACCGCTTGACGTAAGGAAACTGGAAACTAAAAAAGTCGTACCGACCTATAAAGAAGGAACGGCAAAAATTTCCAAGGTGATTGAGGCAAGCGAGGCGCAAACTTTCGTCAACGTGATTGTAAAAGCCGATGTGCTGGGGTCGCTGGAGGCAGTTTTGGCTTCTCTTGAAAAACTGCAAACCCCGGAGGTCGCGGTAAAAGTGGTTGCCAAGGGTCTTGGCAATATCAATGAAGCAGAAGTGCTCCAAGGAGCAGTATCAAAGGCGATTGTATATGGATTTAACGTGGCCATCCTTCCACAAGTCGCAGACCTTGCCCGCGAGAAAGCGGTGGAGGTCCAAAACTACAAAATCATTTATGAATTGCTAGATGATGTGCGTGGACGGCTTGAAGCGCTTCTTAAGCCTGAGGTTATTCGCATGAGTCTTGGCAAACTGAAAGTTCTTGCCATATTTCGCGCGGAAAAAAATTATGCTATTATAGGAGGGCGTGTTGAGGATGGAAAAGCAGTGAAGGGAGCAAAGGTAAAAATTGCGCGCGCAGGTTCAGAGATCGGCGAAGGAACAATTACCGAATTGCAATCTGCTAAACAGCCGGTAGCTGAAGTTCCAGGCGGATCTGAATGTGGACTGCGCGTTACTACCAAAATCACAATTGAGGTTGGCGACGTGCTTGAGATATATAAGGAAGATAAAAAAGAGAGAAAATTACAATTATGATACGAATCAGCGAATGAGTGACGAATCTACAAATATACAAATTCGCATATTCGTTGATTCGCCAAAAATTCGTAAATTCGTATCATATTATGCTTACACTCACCGATCAAAATTTCCAAACTGAAGTGCTTAACTCAAAAAAACCTGTTCTTGTAGATTTTTGGGCGCCGTGGTGCGGACCTTGCAAAATAATGGGGCCGGTAGTTGAGGAGCTGGCCAAAGAATACGCTGGCAAGCCCGTAAAATTTGGCAAAATGAATGTGGATGAAAATTCCGCCATACCTTCAAAATTCGGAGTAATGTCCATTCCCACTTTTATTCTTTTTAAAGACGGCAAACCTGTTGAACAATTCGTGGGAGTACAGAAAAAAGAATATCTTCAAAAAAAGCTTGATGCTTTGATTAAATAGTGTGGTCTGCGCCGGCTAAAGACCGGCGACTACCTATTGCGCACACTATGGAAAATTTGATTATCATCGGCTCCGGGCCGGCAGGATATACCGCCGCGATTTATGCCGCGCGAGCAAACCTCGCGCCAATTTTATTTGAAGGGACTGAGCCAGGCGGACAGCTTATGACAACTACGGACGTGGAAAATTATCCGGGTTTTCCCAAAGGAATCACTGGCCCGGAGCTAATGGTAATTTTTAAAGAACAGGCCGAGCGTTTTGGCGCGCGCATTATGGGCGAGATAGTGACAAAGGTGGAATTTGGTAACCCCTCACCCCAACCCTCTCCCATAAAGGGAGAGGGAGCAAACGGAAATTCCCCTCCCCTTGTGGGAGGGGTTAGGGGAGGGGGCTTTAAAGTTTGGGCAAATGAAAAAATGTATGAAACGCGTGCGGTTATTATCGCAACCGGTGCCTCAGCTAAACGCCTGGGGCTTGAAAATGAAAAAAAGCTCTATGGCAAAGGAGTTTCGGCCTGTGCGACCTGCGACGGATTTTTCTTTAAAGATAAGACTGTGGTGGTGGTAGGGGGAGGGGACACGGCCATGGAAGAATCCACATTTCTCACGAAGTTTGCAAAAAAAGTATATGTCGTGCATCGGCGCGATGTGCTCAAGGCTTCAAAAATTATGCAGGAGCGCGCGATGAAAAATCCAAAAATAGAATTTATTTGGAATACTGAAGTGGTTGATGTGCTGGGGGCAGATGTGGGACATGTTACCGGGGTAGTGCTGTCACCCTCCCCTCAATCCCCTCCCATCAAGGGAGGGGAAGATCTCAAAAATTCCTCCCCCCTTGTGGGGGAGGCAAGGAGGGGGGGTACTTCTAGAACACTCCCTTGCGATGGTCTTTTTGCCGCCATTGGGCATGAGCCAAACACCAAAATCTTTTCCGGTCAAATTGAATTGGATCAAAAAGGATATGTTGTAACGCGGCCGGGTACAACCATGACCTCGGTTGAAGGAGTATTTGCCGGCGGCGACTGTGTGGACTTTAAATACCGTCAAGCCGTCACTGCCGCAGGCACAGGATGCGAGGCGGCCATTGACGCTGAGAGATGGTTAGAGGCGCAGGAAGGATAGAATATGTCCACATTTAAAAATGCTCTCAAACAATTAGAACATGCGGCAGAGCTGGTACATTTAAATCCAGCTCTTTTAAAAATTCTTGAAACTCCTCAACAGACCATTGAGCGCAAAATAACTATTGCCATGGATAATGGTGAGACAAGCGAGTTTCATGGTTATAGAGTTGAGCATAACAATGCTCGCGGGCCATACAAGGGCGGCATTCGCTTTCATCCCCAAGTTGATATGGATGAAGTCAAGGCGCTCGCGCTTTGGATGACTATAAAATGCGCCGTGGTTGATATTCCTTTTGGCGGCGGCAAAGGCGGGATAACTGTTGATCCAAAAAAACTTTCTGCCCATGAACTGGAAGCGTTGAGCCGCGGCTATGCGCGTGCTTTTTTTGATATTTTAGGGCCAGAAAAAGACGTGCCTGCGCCAGATGTAAACACTAATGCGCAGATTATGGATTGGATGAGCGCGGAATATTCCGCGCAATGCAAAATGAAAAATGTAGAATGTAAAAATTGGCTCGCTGCCTTTACCGGGAAATCCGTGGAGCATGGCGGAAGTGAAGGAAGAAATGAAGCCACTGGGTATGGGGGGTTTGTAGTGCTTGAGCAGTTGCTCCATCACCTCCAACTTTCCCCCTCACCCAGCCTCCGGCCACCCTCTCCCTTAGGGAGAGGGCAGGGTGAGGGTGCAACCGTCGCCATCCAAGGTTTTGGAAACGTGGGCTATACGATTGCAAAATTACTGCATGAGGCAGGGTATAAAATAGTTGCTGTTTCTGACTCTCAAGGCGCGATTTATGACAAAAGACATCTGGGCATGGATCCGGAAAATATCATGAAAACTAAAAAAGAGCGCGGCATGATTGGCGGGTGTTATTGTGTAGGAAGTGTATGCGATTGTGAAAACTACACTCAAATTTCCAATGAAGAACTTTTGGAACTGCCAGTGGATATTTTAATTCCGGCCGCGCTGGAAGAAGTAATCAATGCCAGAAATGCCGACAAAATCAAAGCTAAAATAATTGTGGAAATGGCCAATGGACCAACTACCCCGGAAGCCGAGCAAAAATTGCTTGACCGCGGCGTAATTATAGTGCCGGATGTTTTGGCTAATGCTGGCGGAGTTGTAACTTCATACTTTGAATGGAAACAAAATATGGAAAGCGAGAAATGGAGTCGCGAGCGCATACTGGAAATGCTTAAAGAAAAAATGGAAAAAAGTTTTGCTGAGGTTTGGCGCGCGCATGATGAATATAAATCCGACCTGCGCACTGCCGCCTATGCTGTGGCATTAAAACGTATTGAGCAAGCGCATTTGGCTGTGGATAAGGAGTAGGTGTATACTAGGGGATGGATATGAGATTCTATCCACAACCAACCCTGACTTTCTGAAGGCGCTCCGCCAATGGCGGAGCGTTTTTTTGTAAGTCATCGCACCTTTCAAAACAAAACGAGATGAGGCCATGGCACTACTTGTTGCGCGTCCTACTGATATGCCAGATCTCCATAATCTTCTCTATGGCTGGAAAGATCGCACCTTGAATGAGGACGATTACTGCCGACTGATCGGTTGCATTTTCCGTGAGGCTAGTCATACCCCATATTTCAACAAGCTTTCTGGTGCAATGCCACTTGCGGAATGGGCACAGCGGCAACTTCCCGCCGGCATTACCCTTAGTGAACCGCAACCCGGCCTCAGTATGCCAATCGAGGTACCTGATGAAGTTGGCGTGAAGAGATTCTCCACCCCTCTCCTTGCACGCCTCCCTGAAGGGATCAAGGTCGCGATTCTCGAGTACACCACGGGACTCGCGCGCTATCGTCTCCTTGATGAGATGGCCTACCTTCGGGAGATGAGGCAACAAGGCCTTGAACCCCACCAAGCCGTACGTCGCCTTTTCATCTCCTTCTGCTTCGCCGCGATTGCCTCCGAGTACCCTAATCTCATGAACCCTGTTGTCCTGCGTCTTGCAAAGCTTGGCGGCGATATTGGCCGCATCTTTGCCATAAAAGGCCTTACTTGGGTGGAATAGTTACTTGCTCATTTCTATGCCGCCGCGCACACTTTGTGCCGGCGGTAGTTTTATTTTGCATAATTAAAGCAAAATCGCTTATTTAAGCCCTTTCACCTCTTGACAAACTCTTAAATCTATGATATAGTATGTCGTTACGCTGAAAAACCGCGTTGAACTTTACAAAATTGCTTAACCTAAAGCACACCCGCCTAAGTTTTTCCGCTTCTGCCATGCAGTAGCGAAACTGGCGGAAAAATTTAGGCGGGCATAGAGGAGAGAGACCCAAGGTCCATGGGAAAAAAGGACTCCAAACGCTCGTTTCGGCTTTGTGTATACTCTCTTTTCTTGCTCTTGCACAAAAACCGTATACGGGCGTTTTGCGTTGCTGTCCGGAAATATGGAGGGGAGACTCATGCATAGCCCTTCGGGGTAGTGGTGAGTTGGGTTTAGGAACGGGTTGTTTGGCTTCGGCTGAATGTACCCTGCCCAAAAACCGCCATACCTGACTACACAGTAGTCAGGACACCTCACCTCCAGTTTTCCGGGCACCAACAACTTTCGCCCGGGCAAAAAGGGGGATGCCCATGAGCATCCTGTGATGTACACCGCGCATTCCCCTGCCTTACCCTCAACCGAAGAAAACTTGGGTTGAGAGTAAGGGGCAAAAGTTCTATACATACAAACGTTCCGCACGCCCCGCGGGACACACAAAGGGGGACACATTGGATTTCCTCATCTCACACATGCACTTCACGGACAGTTCCACGTTCTTCATCCAGTTCGCCATCTACACCAACCTGTGTCTCAGCGCGGTCGCGATCGGCATCGCGATCCTGAACAAGATGGACGCGCTCGCGCTCGACACGGCCATCAAGACGGCCGAGCGTGGGGCAACGCTCGCCGACGCGGAGTAGGAGAACATCATGAACACGTGTCCCAGATGTGGCGAGGATCTCCTCGCCATCACCCGCAATGGCATCCAACAGTTCGTCTGCTCCGGCGAGTGCGGATACGTCCAGCTCGTGGACGATCTGGCGACCGAGCTCGAGTCAGCTCTCGAGGTCGTGTTCGCCGACCTCCTCACCGAGGCCGACGCCGCGCTCGCCTCATTTACCGAGTAGCTCCTTCCGCTCCTTCCAACAGGACACCGCGCCAGCTTTTCCCACCGCGCGTTGTCCTGATCCCATTTGAACGCATGAAATTTCGTGCTTTCAAATAGGATCAGAAACGAATAAGGCCTTGTGCCCCAATCGTTTCTCTCCTACCCCGTAGTGAAAGTTTGACAGCAAAAACTGTTCAACCACTGCGGTCAATTCCCTACGATCGTAGACTTTTGACCGCGCGGTTATAGATTATTTTTCACCACGAGGCAGGGGAATTTCCTGTAATAAGTTGACGTAACTCGCCTATGGCATTGGTCAAACTTCTACTACGGGGTCCTATCCTGCAACACAAGATTCCGACTACGGCAAGATTTGAATAACTTGTTACTGATAGATTCAGCGCTTGTGTTGTGAGATAGGAGGAAAAGAAGTACATTAAAAAAGGTTTTCCCGCGTATGTACATATGCGCCTGTATAACACTTTTGCTCGTACGAGCAAAAGTGTATCACTGCGGTAAACAGTAAATGCGTGTGTAAAATGTGTATGTGCGCGGAAAAACCCAAAAGTTCCTAAACAACGTGAAGCGACAGCCCATAAGGGTAAGTCGCAGCCCTAAGGAGGGCCAACCATGCGCAACGTGTTCATCGCCATCATGTTCCTCGCCGCCTGCGCCACCGCACCGACGACACACCCGACAACGCCCACGCCAATGCAAAACGTTGGAGACTCAGATGTCGCCTGCCGAAACCGAGTCGACTCGAAAGAAGAGGTCATCCTCGAAGGTAGGAAGTACACGCTTTTCCACGAGGTTACCCCCGGCACGTTTTCTCTGGATCGAATGACGATCGAGGAGTTCCCAGAGAGGTTCTGGAGGGGCGAACGGATCTACATGAGAGGTGAGACGTCCGAAGCGATCGTTAATATTTCGCGTACCATCCCCCATTCGAGACCGAGCAATGACCTATCTACCATCTTCTTCGAGGTAAAGGTCGTCGCCGGCAAACTTCCGAAGAGTGGCCCGATCTTCATCCAACGAATCCGCTACTAGCCCAAAAACGTTCCCTGGTCTTCGCGACGGTACCAGTTCAATCAAACCCGTCGCAATTCCTTTTAAACACACAATTACTTGTGTATTTAAAATGAGTTGACATAGTTTTCCGTGTATTCTACACTATCTCCATCTTGAGCGTCTTTGAAATGGAACAGCATAGTACCTTCTTGACTCATTTGCGAGCCGGGATTTTGTACATAAAGACCTCGACAGATTCAAGGTCGTTCGCCTATATGGAAGCCTTTCACGCAAGTGAGGGAGTTTCTCGCGGCGGACAAATCTCTCTCCTCGCCTTTAATCTTCGCGGTCTGCTGTTCCGCTTTGAAGACACTGGACAAAACCCTTGATGAGCAAGGGCTTTTTTGTTATAATAATGTTATGTCAAAACGCCGCCGCAAATCCCAACCTCCTCCGCTTATCCAGCCCGAATCGCGCCGGGAAATTGTCATGATTTTTTTGTTTACTTTGGCCGGACTATTCCTTCTTTCATATTTTGGCATTGCCGGGCAAGCCGGAACATTTATTGACAGCGCGCTTAAAGGATTTTTGGGAATATTGCGGCCAGCCCTTCCGCTTGCCATCATTGCCGCCGGCGCGTTTTTTGGAAGCACTAAGCCGCGCGGCGCCGCTATTTTTGGCAGTATTTTATTTCTTGCCAGCACCGCCGGGCTTTTGCATCTTATTGAATATCCCGGGGAAGCCGGAATAAAGGCCGTGGCGCAAGGATTGGGCGGCGGTTATGTAGGGCTTTTTCTGGCCTACCCGCTTTTTCAAATTTTTGGACCTTGGGCTGGCTTGATAATTCTCACGGCCCTGCTTTTGGTTTCACTTTCGCTAATTTTTTCCGCGCCGCTTACCGCGTTTCTTTCATCCGGGCATAAAGCTTTGCGCGCTATTGGTAAACTCAGCGCGTTTTTTGTGCGCTTATTTACTCGACCAAAAATTCATGGTGAATATGAAGATAAACCAGTACAGCAGGAATTGGAATTTGAGGAACATACGATTGCAGAACCAGAAAAAGAGGCAAAACCACAGATTGGGGAAAACACAAATAACACTGATACATCCATAGAATCTGTGCCAAAAATATCTGTGGCTCCGCGCCGTCGCCTTGGACGCATTGAATTGCCGCTTGATCTTTTGGAAAAAAATGGGAGTAAACCGGTTTCTGGAAATATTCGCGAGCGCCAAGAAATAATTGAAAAAACCCTTAAAAATTTTGGCATTGATGTTGATATGGGGGATGTTTCGGTTGGCCCAACGGTTACGCAGTATACTTTGCGGCCGGCTGACGGGGTAAAACTTGCGGCAATAACCGCTCTTTCCAATGACTTGGCCCTTGCTCTGGCCGCGCATCCCATTCGCATTGAAGCCCCAATTCCAGGCAAATCTCTGGTTGGCATTGAAGTGCCTAATGAGCAAGTTGGCGCCGTGCGCTTGCGCGAAATTTTAGAGTCGCCAGAATGGCAAAAGCGCGCCTCGCCATTAAACATTGTGCTGGGTCGTGATGTTTCAGGAAAACCTTGGTGCGCGGATTTGCCGCGCATGCCGCACCTCCTGGTTGCGGGCTCAACTGGCTCGGGGAAAACCGTGTGTTTGAATACCATTATTCTTTCCCTACTTTATCAAAATAGTCCGGATGATTTAAAACTAATGCTTATTGACCCCAAGCGAGTGGAGCTTCCGGCCTACAACGGCATTCCGCATTTGATCAGTCCAGTTATTACGGATGTAAAACAAACTGTGCAGGCCTTGCGCTGGGCTATTATGGAAATGGAAAGGCGTTTTGAAACTTTGTCCGACTCCGGCTCGCGCGATATAAAAAGTTTTAATGAAGGACATCCGGCTGAGGAACGCATGCCGTACCTTGTGATTGTCGTTGATGAGCTGGCGGATCTGATGGTTGCCGCGGCCTCCGAAGTGGAAGGATCAATTATCCGCTTAGCACAAATGGCGCGGGCAGTTGGCATTCATCTTATTTTAGCCACCCAGCGTCCTTCAGTTGACGTTATTACCGGACTTATCAAAGCCAACATTACCTCGCGCATTGCGTTTTCGGTTGCCTCACTGATTGATTCGCGCACCATTCTTGATACCTCCGGCGCGGAAAAACTTTTAGGGCGCGGCGACATGTTATTTATCAACTCCGAGCTGGGCAAACCCAAACGTTTGCAAGGCGCTTATATTTCCGAACAAGAAATCCGACGCGTAGTTGAATATTTGAAAAAAGCCGGGTCTCCGGAATATCTTGATCTGCAAGTACAAAGCAGTTTGGCCATGACTCCAGCCGGAGGCAGTAGCGATGAAAATGACGACTTGCTTCCGGAGGCCAAAGATATTATTTTGCAAGCTGGCAAAGCCTCGGCATCACTGCTTCAGCGCCGTTTAAAAGTCGGCTATGCCCGCGCCGCACGCATGCTTGATCTTCTTGAAGCCGAAGGCTTTATTGGCCCTGGCGAAGGCGCTAAACCGCGAGAAATACTAGCCCCGTAGTGAAGCTTCACTCTACTACAGGGCTAGCGCCGAAAGATGGGGTATGATAGGATAGTAAAATATATGACGATTGGCCGCGTAGTTACGCTTGTCTTTATCCTTACAGTTTTGGGCTATATTGGAAGTCATCTTAGGAGTCTTCTGGCGCCGCCGCCCCTTGAGCTTGCCTCGCCGCTTCAGGGACTGACAACTTCAAATAATATTATTGAAATAAAAGGGAAAACGCTTCCGGGCGCAACCGTAGAAATCAATGGAAGTCCACTGACGACTCTAACGGACGGCCAGTTTAGCCATCTGCTTGTGTTAAATGGCGGAATCAATACTATTGTGGTCAGCGCGAAAAAACGTTATAGCAGACCAACCGTTATTCAACGTCAAATCTTTATTCTTGAAGGAGGAAAAATATCTTATGGCCCGTCAATCTGACGCACTTAAAGAAAAACTTAAAGCCGCGCAAGAAGCGGTTTCTTCAATTAAAGAAAAGTTCGGGGAAGGATCAATAATGAAACTTGGCGATGCCCGAAAAATGGCAATTGAGTCAATCCCAACCGGTTGCTTATCGCTGGATATCGCGCTGGGGGTTGGCGGAGTTCCGCGCGGACGCATTATTGAAATCTACGGACCGGAGTCCTCCGGAAAAACTACTTTGGCCCAGCACATTGTGGCGGAAGTTCAAAAACTGGGCGGGATCGCGGCGTTTGTTGACGCGGAACACGCCCTTGACCCCGAGTATGCTAAAAAAATCGGCGTGCGCGTGGAGGACATGCTAATTTCCCAGCCGGATAATGGCGAACAAGCTCTGGATATTGTGGAGACACTGGTGCGATCCGGCGCGGTTGATGTAATTGTGGTGGATTCGGTCGCGGCGCTTACCCCCAAGGCGGAAATTGAAGGCGAAATGGGCGACTCGCACATGGGATTGCAAGCGCGTCTGATGTCGCAAGCTCTTCGCAAACTTACCGGCATTATTTCAAAATCAAATACCTGCCTTATTTTCATCAACCAAATCCGCATGAAAATTGGAGTGATGTTTGGCAACCCGGAAACCACCACCGGCGGAAATGCCTTAAAATTTTACTGCTCCATTCGCATTGACGTGCGCCGCGCCGCGCAAATCAAGCAAGGCGATATGATTATTGGCAATCGCGTCAAAGCCAAGGTGGTAAAAAACAAAGTGGCGGCGCCTTTTCGCTTTACCGAATTTGATATTATGTACAATGAAGGAATTTCCATTCCGGGAGATGTGCTGGATACCGCGGTTGTCTACGGCGTGGTGGACAAATCCGGAAACTCTTATATCTTTGACGGCTCGCGTCTAGGGGTTGGCCGGGAAACCGCGAAAAAATTCCTTAAAGACACCCCGGCAACTCTTGCCTCCATCCGCGCCAAAGTTTTGGAAGCGGTGCAAGAAAAAGAGCACGCGGTGATTGAACCGGAAGAAGCCCTGGCGGGAGTTGGAGCAGAGGTAGAATAGTATGTAGTATGTAGTGGGTGGTATGTAGACAAAAAGGCGGCTAGCCGCCTTTTTGTTGCTTTCTATGTTTCTACCTACTACGTACTACGTTCTACATACTCCCCCGTATCCGTATTGATAATCACCAGATCCCCTTCTTTAATAAACATCGGCGCGCGGACTTTCAGGCCGTTTTCCAGCACAATTTCCTTGGTTACATTGCCGGAAGTATCCCCTTTGACTGCCGGCGGCGCCTCCGTTACTTTGAGCGTTACTTTTTTGGGAAAATCCACGGTAATCGGCGTGCCGCTCTCGTCCACCAAAAGCGTTACTTCCACTCCTTCTTTCAAAAATTTTGCCGCCTCGCCAACAACATCCGGCCCAATTGAAAACTGCTCGTAGGTTTTCATGTCCATGAAAGTATGTTCGGCAGGAGTCCCGTACAGATACTGCACTTTTTTGCGCTCCATTTCCACAAACTCCACGGCCTCATCGGATTTAAAAGTATTTTCTACCACTTTGCCGGTCTTTAAGGCTTTAAGTTTTGAACGCACAAAGGCCGAGCCCTTGCCTGGGTTTACATGCTGAAAATCAACTACCAAATGTGGCTCATTTTTATAATTGATGATAAGCCCTCGTGAAATTTCATTTGCTTTGGACATAAATATAATGCCAATATACAAATTTCATGCCAATCTACGAATTGCGAATAATGTGGACACTGTACATGAATATGCGATTTTTGACAAGTATATATGTTGTAGTCGCAGGTCTTCAGCCTGCGCAATTGTAGCGCGGGGTTTTATGCCCCGCTAAGATTGCGGCACACAAGGTGCCGCGCTACGCAACCTAAAGAGTTGCGGCTACATTTTTTTAAATATTTCGCTTGCCGGAAACGCCAGCACATCCTCAATTCGCGCGGCATTTGTTAAAAGCATTACCAAACGATCCACGCCAAAGGCAATTCCGGACGAGGGCGGCATGTGGCCAACCGCGTCCAGAAAATCCTCATCCAAGGGAATGGGTTCTTTGCCCAATTGTTTGCGCAGTTTCTGCTCTTCTATAAATCTACGGCGTTGCTCTTGTGCATCATTAAGCTCTGAAAATGCATTACCAAGTTCTATGCCGGCAATATAGACCTCAAACCGCTCTGCCACCCCTTCACCGGTCCTTCGTCCTTCCTCTCCCTCAGGGAGAGGAACCTGTTTTTCCCCCTCTCCCTTTATGGGAGAGGGTTGGGGTGAGGGTTTTAGCCGCGCCAGCGCGGCCATAGATACTGGATAATCATACAAAATGGTTGGCTTTGGATATCCAAGCTTTGGCTCTATTTCATTTAAAAATATCTTGAAAAATAAATCATCATAGGTATCATTGGCTTTTACCGCGTATCCACGCTCCCCACACAAACGACTCAAATATGTGCGATCGCAAATAGTTGAGCCGTTTGAAATGTGGGCGTATTTCTCCCACGCCTGCTGCATGGTCAGCCGCTCCCATGGAGAAGAAAGATCAATCATCTTTCCCTGATACTCAGTTGCTTCAATGTTTTTATGTCCTAGTGCGTTGATGACATAGGTTACCATCTTCTCGACATCTTCCATAATCAAATAGTAGTCCGCGTTCGCGCGGTACCATTCAAGCATGGTAAATTCCGGGTTATGCAATCCGCCAAAATGCTCGCCGGCGCGAAACGCGCGGGTAATTTCAAAAGTTTTTTCAAATCCCGCGGCCAACAATTTTTTATGACTATACTCCGGCGAGGTAATTAAATATCCTTGTTTGCGGTGGCCCTGCTCATCCCAAAATTCTATTTTGAACGGATTTAAATATGGCTCTTGGCCGGCCGACGGCACAACTATCGGCGTTTCCACTTCCAAAAATCCCTCTTTAATAAAAAACTCGCGGATGAGTTGTACAATCCGCGCGCGCGTCTTTAACCTTTCTTGTAGTTGTTTATCCTGCAACCTTTTCCATGACATACCTTATTCCGGCATATAGGGCATCAAGGCCAGTGTGCGCGCGTGCTTGATTGCTCGGGCAACTTTGCGCTGATGTTTGGCACAAAGACCGGATCTTCGCTGAGGCATAATCTTCATGCCAGCGGAAACAAAACGCTTGAGTAAATTTACGTCCTTAAAATCAGGACCGGTACTATTATTCACGCAAAAATAACATGGTTTTTCTTGAATTGATGCCATAATTAAAATGGAATTGCTTCTACTTTAATTCCCTCATCATCATCAGGGGGTGGCGGAGAACTTACTGGCTCAGCCATTGCCGCAGGATGTATGGCTGGGCTTCCAGCACTTGTACCGCCGGCGCGATCAAGCATTTGCATGCTCTCCAGCACAATTTCAGTGCGCTGTTTTTCACTGCCGTCCTGAGCTTGCCATTTGCGAGTTTGCAAACGCCCCTCGGCATAAATCTTTTTGCCTTTGGTTAAATATTGTCCACAAATTTCCGCGAGCTTGCCCCAGGCCACGATATTATGAAACTCGGCTTGATCTTGTTTCACACCTTCTTTATCAGTATAGCGGCGATTGGTTGCCAAACCAAATGAGCACACGCTTTGTCCGCCCGGAGTGGTGCGCACCTCAGGCTGTCGCGTGACATTTCCAATTAGCATTGCTTTATTCAAATTCATAATTTTACATTTTGCATTTTACATTTTTCATTCTCCAAGAATCTGCTCTAGTCGTTTATCAAGCTCTTCCATAGAAACTTTGGGCGTAGCTTCTTTTACTATAGTTTCTTGACTCAGAGTTGAGGGGGCAACTGGAGAGGTCGGCATAGGAGCTTTAAATACTCCCGCAGAAACTGGTTGAGGTACGCGTGGCGTGCGTCCCGGTGCAACCCGTGGCTGAGACGGTGCAAATGCTTTAAACTCCCCGGCTAATTTTGAAATGGTAAACCGCAGTACTTCGCCTGAAAGAATAAGCGCGCGTCGAAATTCCGCAACTACTTTTGGCTCCATCTCAAACTGAATCATCTGGTAATATCCTTGACGCACTGTTTCTAAAGCATAGGCCAGCGGGCCTTTTTGAAGCGACGTGCTTGCGTGAACCGTGCCGTGAGCGCCGCTAATTCGCTCTTCAATCTTTAGCGCAAGTGCTTTCATTTCCTCATCCGTGCCGGTCAAAGGAAATAGTGCCAATAATTCATATTTCTGCATAGTGGGGCTATAATAACATGGCCTTAAAACCCTGTCAATATGAACTAAGCCATGGTATGATGCGACAATATGAAGCACTTCTTTATTCTCGGCAGAAATCCAGAACTTAGTCTTGCGGAGCTTCATGCAGTACTGCCAAGCGGATGGAAACCGGTGGCAGTCTCACACGAAGTGCTGATGGCAGAGTGTGCGGAGTTTGATGTGCAAGAAATAATGAAAAGATTAGGAGGGACAGTAAAGATGGGGAAAATTATTTCTCATAACCCCTCCCAACCTCCCTCGCCTCGCTTTGCGGGCGAAGCGGGCCTTATCTCCGACGCTACGGTACGGAGTCCGACTGAAACGTCGGACTTAAGGGGAGGGAAACCGCTAGAACCCCCTCTTAGGGTAAGAGGGGGTGGGGGGAGTTACGAAGATGTGCTTGCTGCACTCTCTGCACTACATCTTCACGATAGAAAAATCTTCTTTGGTCTTAGCGCTTATGCTCTTGATGAAAAAACGCGTTTGCCCAATGTGCGACAACTCCGTGAGCTTGGCATTGAAGTAAAACGTGCACTTCAAGAATCCGGACACAAGGTGCGTCTAGTTACTTCACGCGAAGTTGCCCTTTCCTCAGTTATAGTGAAAAAAGAAAAATTGCTTACCCAGGGCGCAGAAATTGTTTTGTTTTATGGCACTCCTAATACAAATCAATCTTCTACGTCCTACATACTACGTACTAACTTTATCGGCCGCACGCTTGCGGTGCAAGAATTTGAAGAAGCAAGCATACGCGATTTTGGCCGACCAGCACGTTCTATGCGGGTCGGTATGTTGCCGATTCAATTGGCCAAGATTCTTATCAATCTTGCCCGTGCTCCGCGTACCGCGACTCTGCTTGATCCCTTTTGCGGCTTAGGCACAATTCTAACTGAAGCAACGCTCATGGGTTATAAAAATTTAATTGGTTCTGACATTGATCCGCATATGATAGACGCGACTCGCCGCAACCTCGAATGGCTTCGCCAATTTCCTCCCCTTAAGGTAAGGCCCGCTTCGCCCGCAAAGCGAGGCGAGGGAGGTGAGGAGGGGTTACGAGATGCTCATAACCTACCCCAGCCCTCCCTTACCTTAAGGGAGGGGGCTGTGGAGGAACTTTCAAAACATCTTACCCCGCGATCAGTTGACGCAATTATTACCGAGCCGTATATGGGACCAACCAGGGGAATTAGGAATTATGAATTAGGAATTATGAATGAATTAACTAAATTGTATGTTTCTGCATTCTATGAGTTTGCAAAAATACTGAAATCTGGCGGAAAAGTGGTCTTCATCTTCCCCGCCTTTAACAACGCCGGACAGATCACTAAAACCTCTGCCCAAGTTTTACCCCAAATAAAAAAATTGGGCTTCACCCCAACCCCCCTCCTCCTTCAAAATATTTCTACATCCTACCTACTACCTACTACCTACTCAATAACCTACTCCCGCCCTGACCAACGCGTCCTACGCGAGATTTTCGTTTTCACATTTCAATCTTAGCGCTCCTCCATATACTCGTAAGTGCTTGCGCTTCAACCTGTTGCTTAATATATTTCATGTCTAACGCGTCACCAGCCCGCTTAAGAACTGAACGCGCATCTTCCAAGTGGTGCTCACCACCACCGAGCTTGTGCCAACGCATCTTGCTTAAAATCAGATCTTCCGCTGAAATAAAATAAACTTTCACCCCGCGAATCGTCATGACTTTTCTGCGAGCCAATTCTCGCGCGGCATACGTATCGCCTTTTGATATAAAAAAATCTATTTTTATTCCACTCTCCGGGTGTATAACATTAAATTCACTCCGTAAAAGTAACGCGGACCTCATCATCTGTTCATCGGCATATACATCCTTGCCGATTTTTCGCAACTCTTTTGCGAGTTTAGCAATGTCAGGGTGTGCGAGCTGAATCACCACATCAATATCAAATGTAGCTCGCGGTCTTCCCCAGACAGACACGGCATAGCCGCCCGTCACAAAATAAGGGGTCCCAAGCTTATTCAGCGCTTTCGCGGTTCGTACGAGAAGTTGTTCGAAATCCATGTTTATGTGAATTTGAGAGTCGTATTAAAAATATTGAGAAATCCGAGGCAAGCTTTATTGTCTTTGCTCCCGTCATTTTGCGCCAAATATTATATTGTTGATCTTCTACATTTAATACCACCTTCGTGTGTGCCATATTTACATATCATACCACATTAAACCGTAACCCTGAAATGCACCACATCGCCGTCTTGCATTTCGTAATCTTTTCCCTCCAGCCGTAGTAATCCTTTTTCTTTAGCCGCGGATTCTCCGCCGCTTTGCACAAAATCTTTGGAATTAAAAACTTCCGCCCGAATAAATGCCTTTTCAAAATCTGAATGAATTACCCCGGCGGCTTGCGGGGCTTTGGTACCTTTGGGCACAGTCCAAGCCCGGGTTTCTTTTGGCCCGCTGGTAAAAAAAGTAATAAGTTCAAGCAATTTGTACGCGGCAACAATCAGTTGATCCAGACCGGATTGCGTCATTCCTAAATCTTTCATCATTTGCTGTACATCTTCTTGCGGCAATTCGGCCAACTCGCTTTCAATCTTGGCCGACACCACCACGCGCGGTCCAGGAAGTGTATTGTCCAGGGCTAAGCCCTGTGCATCTTTAGGGCTTAGCCCTGTGTCGGGTTCGTCCACATTATAAACATACAAAACCGGCTTTACCGTCAAAAGATGCAGATCGCGCACAACCTCTTGTTCATCTTCACTTAAAATTCCGCGCACCCATTTGCCTTGATTCAAACCATCTTTGGTTTTGTCCAAAATTTCTTTCAGTTTAATTGCGTCTTTGTGTCCGGACTTGGCTTCGCCGGAAACATCAGATAACCGCTTCTCCACAGTTTTCAAATCTGCCATAGCCAGCTCAATTCCAATTACTTCAATGTCGCTTTTCGGATCAGGTTTGCCGTGCACATGAATAACATTAGGATCAGAAAACACGCGCACCAATTGCGCAATAGCATCCACCTCGCGAATATGCGATAAAAATTGATTGCCCAGGCCTTCGCCAGTACTGGCCCCGCGCACGAGTCCGGCAATATCATAAAATTCAATGGTGGTTGGAATAATTTTTTCCGATTTGGAAACCCGCGCTAGATCTTGCAAGCGTTCATCCGGAACTTCAACCACGCCCACATTGGGGTCAATGGTGGCAAAGGGATAATTGGCAATCAAGACGCTCTTTTTTGTAAGCGCCTTAAATAAAGTTGATTTGCCAACATTAGGAAGCCCAACAATACCAATGGAAAAACTCATAGTGCCAGTAGCGTATCACACCTGCTGAAAAAAATGAAGGCGCTACCTTTCGGCAACGCCCCTGGAACTTGTACCTCCATGCCTTCTTGTTGTGGCATGCTTACCGCACGCCGGTTACGAGCCAGTAATAAAAAGCAAGCGCCCCAGTTACGGAAGCGCTTTTCTCTCCTGTCTTACTTGAAGTTCGCGGCGCACGGCCCAGGTTGAAAGTGTGATCATCACTGCCTCCTATTTTACTTGCCATTCCAGCATCTCACCGGCTTTTAATGGGACCACGCCGCCAATCTCCTCCGGCACTTGCCACGGCTCTTTGACCAAAGTCAAAGTGCCGTTGTTAAGCGGCAGGCCGTAGAACTGCGCGCCAAAGCGTGAGACAAAATTCTCCAACCGCTCTAACCGATAGAAGGCCTCAAACTGCTGGGCAAGAATTGCAAGCACAACTGGCGCGGTAAACACTCCTGCTTCTCCTTCCGCACATTCCTTTTTTTCACGTGGATGCGGCGCGCTATCACTGCCAAAGAAAAACTTCGGATTTCCACTCGTAGCGGCTTGCATAAGCCACATCAAATCCTGCGGCCGCTTGGGAATCGGCTTGCAGAAGTTGTGCGGCTTAAATTTTCCACCCAGCACATGGTCAAGCGTGAGCACCAGATGGTGAGCAGTGATGGTAGCGGCAACTGTAGAGGGAAGTTTTTCTATCTCGGTTCCGATTTCCTCGCCAGTGATGTGCTCCACCACAATCTTGAGCTCAGGAAACTGTTCCGTAAGCCAATACAACACACTCAAAAAAGTGGTCTCCCGGTAAAAACAAAACACATCCGGGATCTCGCCATGCAGGCAAAGCACCATCCCCAGCGCTTCCATTTCCTCAAACACCGGGCGAAGCTTTCCGAAGTCGCTTACTCCATCTTCGGCATTGGTTGTTGAGCCAGTAGGGTACACTTTGCCGGCGATCGCGCCATCCTGAAATGATTCGGACACGCTATCAGGCGTAGTTTCATCCGTGATCTTGATCGTCATGAGCGGCGTCAGATCAGTGCCTTGTGCAAGAATGCGTGCTCGATAGCTAATCAAATCTTGGGCCGTACGTATTGCTTCCGGCTTAAGGTTGGGCATAATGAGCGCGCGCGCAAACTGTTTTGCGGTATAGGGCAGGACAGTTGCAAGCATTTCGCCATCGCGCAAATGCACATGAAAATCATCTGGCTTGCGAATGGTGAGTTCCATGAAAGGTACTTCCTCCTGCCACTACCTTATTCTATTTTGATAAAAAAATCAATATGCAAAAACTCCCGATTGCAATCGGGAGTTTTTGGTGGTGTTTGTTTGAAAAAGTCAGAACCCATTTTACGGAGAATCCTGATTGACCGCCTCCGCTTCCCGCCTGCGCCGAGGCTTCGGCGGGCAGGCGCTCCGGCGGAACGCTCGGGCATTTCGGCGAAAAAATCCGGCGGCTATTGAATTTTACTCCTATCCAGTCCGTTTTTTCAAAAGGAAGCGTTCTTGTAACCCGACAGCAATTAATCCGACAACCAAAAGAATTAACCTCGCATAGGTAGCGATAACTATGCCCCTTGTTCCCATATCACCAATATAGCTATATGCCGATTTGGCTAAAGTTCCCAAAAAAATTGGCAGTATAAACCTTTTAAATCCTATTGGGCCAGCGGCAACAATATAAGTTAACTCATCATCAGGCGTGAGTGGTAAAACATAAACGACTAACAATGTAATCGGACCTATCTTTTGGGTAAGTTGGTCAAATCGATCATAAAAATTTTCCGAGATAACTCTTTGCAGCAAAGGGCGACCGTATCTTTTTACGAGAAAAACTATCAGAAATAATCCCAGAGTTGTTGCAAAGAAATTAATTGCAAAACCCACATGACCACCAAAAATGTACCCAGAGGCAATTAAAATAGCCGTATTAAAAAGCGGGGTAAGTGTTACATACACAACTTCAATTAAGAAGTAAACAACTATTCCCAAACCACCGCTATTTTGAACCAGTGCTTGTAAACTCTCTCTGTCAATGTATTTACTAAATACTACCGCAGCAATAACCATTAGAGCGACATAAATGCTAATGGATGCGAGGCTCTTTAATTTTTTTCTATCAGATAATAACTTAGTTATTGTGCTCATATCATGATGGACTGCTTAAAATATACTCAATTAAATTTGAAATTTGATTTTTGCTATCAATGGCTAACAATCTCTTTAAGACATTCTGTTTAACGTTCTCTAATCTTTTTCGCACTGGCGCGCCGCCCTTAACTCTGATTTTGAATTACTTCTAAACCCCTTCTCTTAAAAATCTTATCATAAAGAGTTATTATCAGCACTCCCAACAAAGTAGTTACCACAAAAACCTGTTCTTTCAAAATCGGGAAAAGAACAAACAAAACAATGGAAGGAATTAAAATTGAATAGAAACACGCGTTTGCTGAAATCTTTTTTGAATAAATTCCAGCAAAAATAGGCGGCACAAAAATTAACGCCAAATATGTAACCAGTAATGACAAAGTAACTATATTGGGAATTATAAACGCCAACCCAAACCCAACAACACCAAAGGCGGCGGTGAGCAATCGGGCATATATCATTTCTTTTCTGCTATCAAGATTTTTCTGACTAAACAAGGCTTTGTAGATAATTGTAGAACCGCCGACAAACAAACTATCAAGAGAGGACATGATAACTGCTAGAATTGACGCAAAACCAAATCCAACTAACCATGGCGGTAAAATTCCTTTCATCAGTGTAAATATGGCGGTTTCTTTCTGAATTCCAACTGGCAATTTAACTGCCGCAACAAGACCCAAAAACAAAACTAAAAATCCGAGAAAAGCGGCAATTGGAATCGCAAGGTAAAATGATTTTTTGGCAGTGCTTTGGCTTTCGGCGGAAAAAATTCTTTGCCAATGCGTAGTATTGCCGAGATACAAAAATCCGCTTACTAGAATTACTCCGATGAACCAACTTAATCCGCCGAAAGCCAGCGGGTCAAGATGGCCTTTTGGTAACTGCGCGAACAAATCGCCAAAACTTCCTATACTTTGATATCCAACAATTGCCATAGCGATAAACACCAGAACGATTATCCAAAATTGAATAAAGTCGGTGATAATATCAACTTTTAATCCGCCCATCGCGGTGTAAAGAATTGTAATGGCCGCAGAAAAGAACAATGCAATTACATAATCAACTCCTATAAGAACGGACGCGAGCGATGCAATGGCAATTGCTTGAATTCCAATCCAAATAACAAGCAAAAATAATTGTAACCAACCCGTTAAGATTTTGTTTTTTCTTCCAAACCTTTTTTCAAAAAAATCAACAATAGTATGCGCGCCGTATTGATCGCCAATTTCTTTTATTT
>MGDU01000003.1 GCA_001790815.1 Candidatus Uhrbacteria bacterium RIFCSPHIGHO2_02_FULL_46_47
CAGGGAAAGACAATGGATACCCCGCCTCAGCTTCGTTTATTCACCTAGGGCCATGCCGTTGGTCATACCCCGCGGCTTGCCGCGGGGTTGTTGATTAGTATCAATAAACAAAACGATAATACCGTATCAATTCGTTGCGCGGCACGCAATTCCGCATTTGGGCAACGCAGAAGTTGAAAGAGTATATTATAAAGGGATTTGTTATGGATGATGAGCGGTTAGAGAACGGCAAAGTCGCAAAAACATATTTTCAAGAATGGGAGGAACGGATCAGAAAAATCCGAACCTCCGAAGCGAATTTTTACCAAAAAGTACGGGATGTATTTGCGACAAGCGTTGACTATAACCCCAAAGCGGACTATGCGCAGAAGTTTTTTTGCGGTAGTGCAAAGTGTTGAACAGCGAATCATGTATATGAGAGATTGGATTGCCAAATTGGACGACTTCTTGATCCTGAATGACAAAGAAATCCTGGACACCCCGGGCAATGTATCGCGAAGAGACATGGAGCAAAAAGTCCGCCAAGAACTCGCCGCGTTTAATCAAAAACAACTTTCTCCTCCTTAAGGTAAGGGGTGGTGAGAGGATGTTATGGCAATTTCACAATCGATCCCCCTCCCTCATACGGGAGAGGGGAGGCCTGCCCGCCTTGGGTGGGGTGAGGGTTTGTCTCATTCAACAATTCCCCCCCCCTCTTAAGTTAAGAGGGGGTAGGGGGAGTTATGCCTGCCCGCCTCGGGCGGGACAATTCAACAACCTCCCCACCGCACAAACGGCTCAATAATTTGCGATCGCAAATAGTTGAGCCGTTTGGTATTTGCGTTAAGTCCAATGTCGCCGACTTGCAAAATCATCTCCTCGAGTGTATCATACTAATCACAATCAGCTGCCTAAACCCGTAGGTCAAGGCGCGGGCATGGCATAAAAAAACCGAACAGGGGAAAATAAAAGAATATGAAACTCAAAAGAAAAATTTTGCGTACATCGACGGCGCAAACTTACATAAGGGAATAGGGGATTTGGGATGGGAACTTGACTATCGGCGGTTTCGTGTCTGGTTGAAAGAAAAATATCATGTGGTGAATGCCTACTTGTTTATTGGTTTTGTCGCAAAGAATAAGAACCTCTATACGTATCTTCAGGAAGCCGGATTTATCCTTGTATATAAAGAAGTAACCTATGACGGTAGAGGCATGGTAAAAGGCAATTGTGATGCGGCGCTCGTATTAAAAACTGTTTGTGATTTTTATGAAAAGAAATGTGACGGCGCGGTGATCGTTTCAGGCGACGGTGATTATGCTGAATTGGTCCAGTTTCTGAAAGAGAAAAACGCACTCCGTATCGTTATCTCCCCAAGCAATAAATGCTCGTATTTATTACGAGAGCAGAATATACCGTTACTGTATCTTGCTACTCAGCAGAAAAAATTTGAGGCATATAAATATAAAGAAAAAGCCCCCGGTGCAGACGAAACCGCACAAGGGTCTTCTTCATAGTGATATCACTATCATAGCATAACAAGCGCTTGTTTGTCAACCATCCTTTATCCACATCACTTTAAATGTCATCCCCGCGAAAGTGGGGATCCAGTTTGTCCCTCTCCCTCGCATGGGAGAGGGGAGGCCTGTCCGCCTCGGGCGGGACAATTCAACAATTTCCCCACCGCACAAACGGCTCAATAATTTGCGATCGCAAATAGTTGAGCCGTTTGGTATTTGCGTTAAGTCCAATGTCGCCGACTTGCAAAATCATCTCCTCGAGTGTATCATACTAATCACAATCAGCTGCCTAAACCCGTAGGTCAAGGCGCGGGCATGGCATAAAAAAACCGAACAGGGGAAAATAAAAGAATATGAAACTCAAAAGAAAAATTTTGCGTACATCGACGGCGCAAACTTACATAAGGGAATAGGGGATTTGGGATGGGAACTTGACTATCGGCGGTTTCGTGTCTGGTTGAAAGAAAAATATCATGTGGTGAATGCCTACTTGTTTATTGGTTTTGTCGCAAAGAATAAGAACCTCTATACGTATCTTCAGGAAGCCGGATTTATCCTTGTATATAAAGAAGTAACCTATGACGGTAGAGGCATGGTAAAAGGCAATTGTGATGCGGCGCTCGTATTAAAAACTGTTTGTGATTTTTATGAAAAGAAATGTGACGGCGCGGTGATCGTTTCAGGCGACGGTGATTATGCTGAATTGGTCCAGTTTCTGAAAGAGAAAAACGCACTCCGTATCGTTATCTCCCCAAGCAATAAATGCTCGTATTTATTACGAGAGCAGAATATACCGTTACTGTATCTTGCTACTCAGCAGAAAAAATTTGAGGCATATAAATATAAAGAAAAAGCCCCCGGTGCAGACGAAACCGCACAAGGGTCTTCTTCATAGTGATATCACTATCATAGCATAACAAGCGCTTGTTTGTCAACCATCCTTTATCCACATCACTTTAAATGTCATCCCCGCGAAAGTGGGGATCCAGTTTGTCCCTCTCCCTCGCATGGGAGAGGGGAGGCCTGTCCGCCTCGGGCGGGACAATTCAACAATTTCCCCACCGCACAAACGGCTCAATAATTTGCGATCGCAAATAGTTGAGCCGTTTGGTATTTGCGTTAAGTCCAATGTCGCCGACTTGCAAAATCATCTCCTCGAGTGTATCATTCTAATCACAATCAGCTGCCTAAACCCGTAGGGAAACCCGCGGGCATGGCACAGAAATAAATATGAAACACAATAAACAGATCGCCTTGTTTGAAGGTCAAAAAATCCGCCGGCACTGGGACGCAGAAAAAGAGCTATGGTATTTTTCGGTGGTGGATATTATTCAGGCACTTATTCAACAGGCGGACTATCAAACTGCCAGAAAGTATTGGAATAAGCTTAAAGAACGGCTCAAAAAGGAGGGAAATGAGTCGGTGACAAATTGTCACCAACTGAAATTTACGGCCTCCGACGGAAAATTATACCTCACCGACGCCGCGGACGTAGAAACAATTCTGCGTCTTATTCAATCCGTACCCAGTCCAAAAGCAGAGCCGATTAAATTATGGCTTGCGCGGGTGGGCTACGAAAGAATCCAAGAAACCACGGATCCTGAAAAATCTATTAATCGAGGCAGAACGAATTGGCAAAGAATGAGGCGAAGCGAAAAGTGGATCCAGCAAAGGATGATGGGGCAAGAGATACGAAACAAGCTTACGGATTATTGGAAAAACAGCGAGGTTAAGGAACAGGACGAGTATGCGATACTCACCAACATTATCCATCAAGAATGGAGCGATTTGACGGTAAAAGAGCATAAGGATCTGAAGAATCTGAATACCCAGAATTTACGCGATCACATGTCGGATGCCGAGCTGGTGTTCACGGCTTTGGCAGAACTTTCTACGCGGCAGATTGCCGAAACAATGCAAACGAAAGGTTTTGAGGAAAATAAAATTCCGGCTAAAAAAGGCGGCCGCATCGCCAAGAACGCCCGCAAAGAATTGGAAAATAAAACCGGGAAAAAAGTCGTCAGTGGTGAGAACTATTTACCATCCTCAAAAACAACGAAGAAGCTAAAGTAAAACAATGTCATTGCGCCTGCCCTAATCAATGTCATCCCCGCGAAAGCGGGGATCCAGCAATAATTTCCCTCCCTTAAGGCGCGGGAGGGGTAGGGTGGGTTATGAGATATGTCCCTCTCCCTCGCATGGGAGAGGGGAGGGTGAGGGTGTCCGTGCAATCTCCCCACCCCCAAACGGCTCAATAATTTGCGATCGCAAATAGTTGAGCCGTTTGGTATTTGCGTTAAGTCCAATGTCGCCGACTTGCAAAATCATCGTCCTGACTGTATCATACTAATCACAATTCTCTGCCTAAACCCGTAGGATAAACCCGCGGGCATGGCACAAAATCCCTCAACAGGACAAACAGCTCGTCGTCAGAGCACTCTTACTGGATCATGTCTCGAAAGAGGCATGGGTGGTCGCAAGGCCATCGCTGGCGGCGGGCTTTGTGTTTTTAATCAAAATGAAGTAGAATCAATATATGAAAAACTATTTAAAAATTGGGTTGTTGCTGATCCTTGCATTAGTACCACTCCATTCAAGTCAAGCAATCACACAAACCCAAATCAATTCCTTAGTACATGTCGTCTGTCCTGGTCAAAATGATACTTGGTTTAGTGGTTCAGGCACGATCATTGATTCAAAAGGTATTGTTCTAACTAATAAGCATGTTGTTACCGATCAGTCTGGTAATATCATACGATATTGTGCAATTGGGCTTACAAAAAGTATTAGTAGACCGCCATCATTCGATTATACTGCCGAAGTTAAATATTATACGACAGACGAAAATTTAGACGCAGCGATTTTATATATTGATAACAAAAATAATACAACATTCCCCTCGGTCAATGCGTTTAGTTACGATACTGGTAATCTCAAGCTAGGAGATGGTATTGAGGTCATTGGTTATCCATCAATAGGGGGCAACACGGTAACGTACGTCAATGGTGTAATGAGCGGTATTCAAGAAAACTACATAAAGACAACAGCACCACTTGAGCATGGAAATTCAGGCGGTTCCGCATATACCTTTAACGGAGATTTTATTGGTGTGCCGACAGCCGTCGTTGCCGGTTCACTTAACTCCTTAAGTTATGTTCTGGATGTGAATAAATTAAAAATTTGGTTGCAATCAATGTTGGGTTCAACATCATTGCCGGTATTCAGGCCGGATATACAAAGCAATATTACGGTAAGTAAAGATGTTACACCACCTGATGCATCAAATGCTATCGCTTCTGTTTATAATGACTCACAGAAAAGTTTAGTTTTGGATTTTAGTAATTCTCAAAATTCTCGAAATCCTTATTTTGAGTGGAGTGGATTTAATGATCCTAGTGGTATTAGTGGGTATTACGTTTATTTCGGCTCTGATATTAACGCTAAACCAATTACTGCTGGAGTTTTCACAAATACTAGCAATTTTAATGGATTAATCAATACAGAGGGTATTTATTATTTGATAATTCAGGCTCAGGATGAACAAGGTAATATTACAAATCCAGTTTATTGGAACTATCATTATCAAATTTCACCACCATTAATAGAATTAAATCCATTGGGTCGGAAGATTAATGAAAATCGTCCCACAAAGATTTATATTTATTCTTACGATAACGGAATGAAGGGAGACTTACTGAAGATTATCTATTTGGATATTTCTAAAGTGCAACCCGTCTCTATTCCAACCAATAGCGTTTATATCGAATGGGATGGTATTAATGATAAAGATTTTATTATTGACACGAAGGTGCGCTTTAAGGAAGGAAGAACATGGTCAAAATGTAGTTCGAAGGGTGATATATGGTGGAATTTGGGCATTGAGCCAGGTTCTAAAGAATGGGGCGAGTGGAATACATGCAATGAAGGGTACAGATCGAAGGAGTTTGTATCTACTAAAGATAATTTTTTCACACTCAATAATCTAGATTTAAATAAACCGTATAATTTTGAAATGGAGTTGTATATTATTAATAATGGGAAATATGAACAGGCAGATGGTTTTCATATTTTTTCTTTGACACCAACAAAAACTATATCTCAAGAAAGTGAAACAAAAAATAATAGTTTGACTGGAAGAATATTGTTACAGGTAGAATCTCACGGTGAGGCGTGGTACATTTACCCCGGAAATCAAAAAAGGTATTACCTCGGACGCCCAGCAGATGCTTTTAATGTAATGCGTAAGCTGGGTTTGGGAGCAAAGCACGACCTCATAATGAACACCACAGTTTTTCCAGTGTCGCTAGCTGGCAAGATATTGTTAGATGTCGAATCGCATGGTGAGGCGTATTATATTTATCCAAAGGATAGAAAGAAATATTATTTAGGGCGCCCAGATGACGCATTCAATGTAATGCGCAATCTAGGTTTAGGCATTTCAAACACTAATCTCAATAAAATTTTAGTTGCGCCAGACTCCGCCTTGCCGAATTGATAGAAATGAATCTTATGCGAGTTCAATTTACGCAATTATTTCGAAGAAACGAGAACGGCGCACTTACCCCACTTAGTCCTGTTAATATAAATGGAATAGTTTTCGGGCCCGGTGTTTCCTTTGGTCCAGGTGTGGTTTTTGGCGGAGTTAATCTTTTTGATTTTGTTAACGATGCAATTGAAGCGGATCAAATAAATGGTGTATGGGTAATACGGGGATTTTACAAGAATCAATAATTTTATGAATGACAAAGAAGATCCACAACGTCTCATTTCTCTTGAGGAATCTATAAAGCAGAGTAAGGAAAAACTTGATAAGCTAGAGGCTTTTGATGTAAAAATTTATGTCCAGGAAAAAATAAAGGAAGTTGAACAGAAAATAGATTCCAGCAAAATTAATGTTATTGAGGCACTGGGAATTTTCGTGGCACTCTTCACGTTCATTGCTGTTAATGTTCAGGTATTTAGTAAAATAAATGATTTGGGTTCCGCAATGTGGTTTATGTTGGTAATGGGCGGTATAACATTGACGATACTATTATCAGTAGAAATATTGATTAGTGGCCGTCAACAGCACTCAACTTCAGGAAAATTGACTTGGTTTCAAAGTTTGATAGAGGTTACAATTAGTAAATTTGGGTTTTTAATTTTGTTGGCCGCTTTAGAAGTGGTAGCTGGATTTTATTTTACCTATAAAAATCAAGTTCAGCTCAACAATAGCGCAAGCACAAGTACTAAAGTGGAGATTCAAGCCGACATTCAATCAAAGAGTGACAGCGATGTTATTATTGACGCCAAGGATTTAAACAAGTTACTGCCAAAAGGACTATAATGGTGCACGGACTTAGAAAAAGGATCATTTCTTTTTTCTATAATAGTAGTATGTGCGGATTTGTACTTACGGGCAGCCTGTAACGGGCGCTTGGTGTCCCGCCAAAAAAGTGATATAATCATTTAATGATAGTTTTTACTCATGTGGATAACTTTATTTATTCACAGATTTCTATGTAAATAGACTTCAAGCGTGTTTTTTGTTTTGCCTTGACATCATATATGTATATGAGGTAAAACAAAAGCCCCGCTAGCAAAAATGAGTATACGCAAAACCCCCGTATTTCTACGAGGGTCCGGTACAAGGAAACCGCGATTATGCGGTTTTTTGCATTCGTGGAATCAAAATGATCTTTAATAAAGATCCTTCAGCCACGACTTGTACATTGCCGGGTGGTAGACCTGTAAAATCGATTTCCCGAACAATGATCGGTTGACTGGTATCCATAACTTTAAATGGACTTCATAACCAGGCGACCAACTCTGGTGGAGCTTATGTGCCCCTACTGGCCAATATGGCATCGCCAATAGGGATACATAACAAAACCACCGAAGGCAACCGCCCCGCCCACGTTTGGTAAGAACGTCAGCAGTGTTGCGCACCCGACGCCTTGCGGCGGCGGGGCTGCTCCCTTCGATGGGTGATCTTTGGAGAATGTGATCACCATGATTGCCTCCTCCGGCGCAAACGGAGGAATTGACTGTGAAAAAGATCCTTAGGATAGTATATCATGAGTTAGAGATACCGCATATAAAATCTTGTCAACATACCGATGTTTACCGCTGGCGAACGAAAGATTGCCGCGCTTCGCTCGCGATGACATTTGAAAACATTCTCCCACTCGCACGACTGTGCGACCAATAAAATTATGACCTACAAAGCCCTCATCATTTAGGAAAGTCTTGAGCGGAAGGGGGTGCTCAAGAATGTGGTCATTGTGGATACTAAGGTAGAGGCGGTTATGGAAGAGCACAAAACGCCGTGGCTTAAACAGTGGACATTGCATACGGTGGAAGTTGTGGAACAAGCGGCCGATGCGGTTGCCCAAAAATTGAGTGAGGATTTAGAAAAGGAACACAGTTGGTACGCGGATTTTAAAAATGACAAATTTCATTACATTATCTATCGCGGAAAGATTTTCAAAGTTGATCTGCATAACCACATGCTCTACAAAGACGCCAAGCAATACGGCATCACCCTAGGCATTCCCGAGTACCAAGTAGACTTCGCCCCGGACGACAAAATCTGGGAACGATAAAAATCGGACACTTCTGTTTTTCTGTCCTCCACGCACACTAAACATTCCAACATTCTTGAGAATGTGAGAATGTCGTGGTTGTGGTATAATGACAACATGGGGAGTGTGGAAAATTATTTGAATTATGGAAAAGAAGATTAAAACCGCGAAGCAGCTTGAGCGGCATTTTAAGGGGATTGCAAATCATTGGCGTTTGCAGATCCTACTTTTAGTTGCGGATCGCAAGGGAATTACGCTTGAGCAGATTGCCGAGGTACTTGGTGGCAATATGAAAACGATCTCCGAACATACGCGTCGGCTTGTTCAGGCCGGATTGCTTAATAAGAATTACCGCGGTCGCAATGTGGTGCATGCTTTATCTCCCTATGGCCGCACCATTTGTAAATTTATTACAACATTCCAACATTCTTGAGAATGTGAGAATGTCACTAGTAGTCATTCTGTCATGCGTAAAAAATATATAATAATAACGCTTGCAATTGTCATAATTGGTTTTGGCGTTTTCGTAAGTCGATTGGCCCGGTTGCCAAGCGAGGAGATAATGACTGAACGTTTTATTACCGCCAACCCTCTTAATCTCAAGCAGATTCAAGGATTTTCAAAATATCGCAGTTGCGTTGGGCATGACTATCGCGCCCCGACGCTTGCCGGAGAGATGGAAAAATCTCCCCGTTCGATGAAGCATTACGTAGTGGTGAAGCCGGAATTTCGCGGTACGATTGATAAAGTAGACGCGTTTGCGCCGTTTGATGGCGAGATCTCGGTTGTTAAAAATGAACTATACAGTGGAAGTCAAGTGTGGTTAACGCCAAATCTTCGTCGGGCCTTAAAGTGGCAATTTATTTTCTTTCATATCACGCTTGATAAGGGCTTGCAGAACGGTACGAAGGTGACTGTGGGTCAGCATATTGGGACGGCATACCTGAAGCGCGGCCCTGATGGGACAACGGACAATTTTGATATTGGTTTGAAATTTACCCAGCCAATGCGCCGACCGGCTGTTGATGCTCTGTTTGGTCATGCGAGACAGAGTGTGGTTGAAGAATATGCGAAGTACGGAGTCCGCGTGGATGATTTGATTATATCGGAAGGCGATCGCGATCTGAGCCCGTGTCCACTTTCTTCACGTTATGACGGGCCGGATGTCACGTTTCCCCATAGCATGCTGGCGGATGATTATGTTTGGTTAAAATAGTATGACCGGAAAGACGCACATTGAAATGCACGATAGTACGCTTTGGGATGTGGTGGTGATCGGCGGAGGGGCCTCTGGCATGATGGCCGCGGGTCGGGCCGCGGAGATGGGCCGCCGCGTACTTCTTCTTGAAAAAAATCCCATGCTGGAAAAAAAATTGCTTATTACCGGAGGCGGACGTTGTAATGTGACCAACAACAAACCCGAGATACGCACGATGCTTGGGAAGTATAAGGGCAATGATCAATTTCTATTTTCCGCTTTTTCCCAATTTAGCGTACAGGATGCTTTGGATTTTTTTAATCGGCACGGGATGGGAACGATTGAGGAAGCGGAAGGGAGAGTATTTCCGGTTTCAAATAAGGCGCAGTCGGTATGGGATGTACTGGTAAAGTATATGAAAGTGGGTGGTGTGCAGGTACAGACCAATGCCGCAGTCGTTGGGTTATCTTTTGATCCCGCGACTCACTACATTATTGTTCAAGGTAAGGGAGAGAAAAAAGAGATAATCGCGAAATCCTGCATTGTTGCCACGGGCGGCACTTCGCGACCGGAAACCGGCTCAACCGGCGAAGGATTTTTGTGGCTTAAAAAATTTGGCCATACTATTATTGAGAATGATTTTGCGCTTGTTCCGATCGCGCTTACCGATCTATGGGCAAAAAATTTAGGCGGAGTAACCCTCAAAGATATTAAACTCACCACCTTTCAAAACGGACAGAAACAAGAGGCGTACAAAGGTAAACTGCTTTTTACGCATTTTGGGATTAGCGGGCCGACAGTTTTAAATATGAGCAAAGCGGTCGGAGAGCTACTGCATTATGGCGAAGTTGTGATCGCCCTTGATCTGTTTCCGGGTACTGATGATCAAGAGCTTAAAGCGCGACTTCAATCGCTTCTGATTACTGAAAGCAATAAGAAATTAAAAAATACATTGAGCAAACTTATTCCGGCATCACTTGTGTCTGCGGTACTCACTCTTGGTAAAGTAGATGGTGAAACTGTCAATCATAGCGTGCGGCGTGAGGGCAGGATTACATTAGTCGCACTCTTAAAAGCAATCCCGCTTCATGTCCAGGGTTTGCTTGGTGCCAGTAAAGCAGTCGTGTCTTCCGGTGGAGTTGCGCTTAAAGAAGTAAATTTTAAGACCATGCAATCGCGTCTAGTGCCCAATCTTTACCTGGTGGGCGATGTCCTCAATATCGACCGCCCCTCAGGCGGTTATAGTCTGCAACTTTGCTGGACAACGGGATATGTCGCGGGGAGTAATAGCTAATTTTCGATAAAAAGAGTAGAATGAAACAATAAGATAAAATGAGACTATGTCTACACTTGTATTTGACATTGAAACCGTGGGAGAGGATTTTGACGCATTAGATAAGACAACGCAAGAGGGATTGACGCGCTGGATTAAAAAAGAATCGGATAACGCGGAAGAATATCAAGCGGCGTTAAAAGAGTTGAAAGACGGTCTTGGTTTTTCACCGCTTACTGGACAAATTGTGGCCATCGGCGTTTTGGATTTTGAAAAAGATAAGGCGGTGGTTTATTTTCAAGCGCCCGGGCAGGATTTTGGAGATTTTGAAGAAGACGGCGTGACTTTTCGGCAAATGACTGAAAAGGAGATGCTCCAGAGTTTTTGGAACGGCGCAAAACAATATCAAGAGTTTGTAACTTTCAACGGCCGCGGGTTTGACGCGCCATTTTTGATACTTCGCTCCGCTATCCACGGAATTCGTCCGACGTTTGATTTGATGTCCAATCGTTACCTTAGCCGGCAGTGGAATGGCCAGCGGCATGTTGATCTTATGGATCAAATGAGTTTTTACGGCGCGACCCGCCGCAAAGGCAGTTTGCATTTGTACTGCCGCGCCTTTGGCATAAAAAGCCCAAAATCAGAAGGTATTACCGGCGATGATGTGGGGCCGCTTTTCAAAGATGGCAAGTTTAAGGAAATTGCCAAATACAATGTTGGCGACCTTCATGCTACCAAGGAGTTATATGATTATTGGAAAAAATATCTGAATTTTTCTTGATCAACATGAAACTTTTTGTCAAAGCTAAACCCGGGATGCGGGAGGAATATGTGGAAAAGATTGATGACACGCATTTTGAAGTATTTGTGAAAGAGCCGCCGCTCAAAGGGCGGGCGAATGACGGGATTGTGCGCGCGCTTGCAAAGCATTTTGCCATAGCACCATCACGCGTGCGGATTATCTCTGGCTATACTTCACGCCAAAAAATTATTGAAATAACATAAACTATGCCACAAAAAAATGAAATCGCGGTTTTTGGCGGCGGGTGTTTTTGGTGCACGGAGGCAATTTTTAAAATGCTCAAAGGCGTGGTAAGTGTAATGCCTGGCTATGCTGGCGGCCCTTCGACAGGCGTAGGGAATAGTGTGTCGTATGGTCAAGTGAGTACTGGCGCGACTGGCCATGCGGAGGCGGTACGCATTGAGTATGATCCCACACGAATTTCATACGAGACATTACTCACCGTATTTTTTGCCACGCATGATCCGACCTCACTCAATCGCCAAGGCGCGGACGTGGGTACGCAGTATCGCTCTACCGTGTTGTATACTACTGATACACAGAAGCGTGCGGCGGAGCGGATGATACAAGAACTTAATGCATCAACGGAGCAGGGCAAACCGATTGTAACTGAAGTAAAACCGTTTGAGCATTTTTACGAGGGGGAAAATTATCATCGCGATTACTACGCAAATAATAAAGATCAGTCGTATTGTCAAATAGTGATTAACCCAAAACTTGAAAAAGTCCGCAAAAAGTTTGCCGATCTTATTAAAACATCATGATCTCACAGTCTCTCAGTCGCACGACTGGGAGACTGTACATATTGGTGGAGGTGTGGTATGATGACGATATATATAGGTAAATGCATTATACAAGTCAACGTGATATTCATATGCGGGAGTTAACAAAATGTTTGAAAGCACTTGCCAATGAGCGGCGGCTTCTGATTTTACGAGAGCTTGTGCGCCGCGAGCCAATTACTATTCATACGCTCGCGAAGCGAATCGGACTCTCACTTAAAAGTACCTCCAAGCATATTCAGAAACTGGTCGAATGCGATTTTATTGAGCGCGAGCAAAAGTCCTCATTTGTGTGGTGTCATCTAAATCGAAAGCATGGGATGTTACAATCGTTTCTATCTCATCTTAAGAAATAGTATTAATTCTACGTCCTATCGCAACAGTCTCCGAGTCGCACGACTGGGAGAGTGTCATAGTTATGCCGTTGCTTAAATATGCGCATGGGTGAAGGTCGTCAAGAACATCGGATTACAGGAGGCCAGGATCGTCCGCCGGTTATTTCGGAGGTGGTTGATTATTCCCGCGCGGGGGTGCTTTTAGAAAATGAGCTGCGCGAACTTGCTGAGGGTGGAATTACCGAGGAAACCATGTCACGGGATTGGCAGCCGGCGCAGGAGCAAAAATTTTCTCCTGAAAGCGAAGCGTTATATGATGAGTTGGAGGCGCTTATTACTGAAGAATGGCAGCAATTTACTGAAGCGCTCGTCGAAGACCCGGTATTGCGGCGCTATTTGCAGATGAAATATAAGGTAGAGGGACGCGACTTGGATGTACTCATGAGCGCCATCCAGCGCCAGAGCGAGCCGTATCAGGATGAGACAGAGGCCTTTCAGGAATTGGATAGTATACGTAAACGACTCGGGATAGAAGCAGGACTGCGCACTTTTGATGCGCTGCGTTGTTTTAAAGATCAAATACGAACGCTTTACTTTTTTGATACCATTCGAGAAAAAATTGAAAAGGGAGATCGTGTACTTGAAGCTGGTGCGGGTACGGGCATTTTGGCAATTGCCGCAGCCCGTACTGGCGCTGAAGAAGTCGAGGCCATTGAGATCAATCCGGTGACCGCGGTATTTGCGCGGCGCGTGATTGCGCGATGTGAGGAGCGCGGGATTATTGAAAGTGGCAAAGTCAAAATTCGACTTGGTGATGCGGCAGAATATAAACCTAAAAAAGGAGAGCCATCCTTTGACGCGCTGATAAGTGAAAATCTGTACACCGGACAATTCCATGAATTACAAGTACAGCTCAATGATTATCTTTTGCAATTTGTGGATACATCACAAGATAAAATTATTCCTCGCGCGATGGTAAACGGAGTAGAATTGATGGATCTTTTAAGCGAATTGCCGCCGCCAAAGCGTTTTGAAGTGGCACAAAAAACCGCAGTGGTAGTAAAGGATTTGGGGATTGACCCGCGCGCGCCGAAAGGTATATCGGATCCCAAAGCGTATGATGTACTTCAATTTACGGAGCGGCAGGCGGTGGGAATGCGCAATCGTATTGTAAAGACTATTGCAAAGGATGGGGTGATTGATAGCGTGGTTATTTTTTCGCTCATCCAAATGTCGAATCGCAAAGGAAATTTTTTACGCCGCAATGAGAGTGAATTTTTGGGAAATGATTTGGCCATCATGTTGCAGAATCCTCTGGCGGTTAAAAAAGGAGATCGAATCGAAATCAGTATTTCTTATCGTGCGGGCGATCGTCCCGGGCAAGCGCAGATTCGGGTAAAGCGTTTCCTCCCCGGCGGCATTCCTGCGGAGGAAGTAGGTAATATATGGGAACAGGACGCGTTGCCACGGGCGGCATAATGGACAGGGGTATATTTTCGTGGTAGAATGGTTTTTCTATGGCACATAAGGATTATTATGACATTTTAGGGGTTTCTCGCAGCGCGTCGCAGCAGGAAATTAAGGAAGCGTTTCGGAAAAAAGCAATGGAGCATCATCCGGATCGCGGCGGAGATGCAGCGAAATTTAAAGAAATCAATGAGGCCTACCAAGCGCTTGGCGATGCGCAGACGCGCGCGCAGTACGATCAATACGGCTCATCTTTTGAGCAGCTGCGCCGGCAAGGATTTCAAGGCGCTGGCTTTGATCCGCGCGAGATGGGTTTTGATATTGGGGATCTTTCGGATTTGTTTGGCGGGTTGGGTGATATTTTTGGCTTTTCCGCCAGAGGCGGACAGGGGCGGCGGGAGGCGCGCGGGCGCGATATTGAAATTGAGGTAGGCGTGCCGTTTGAAGAAGCAGTGCATGGCGCAACGCGCGAGATTGAGTTGGAAAAAATAAATCAATGCGCGCGATGCGGCGGAAGTGGAGCAGAGCCCGGAAGCGGATTTAAAAATTGTCCAACCTGCGGCGGGGCCGGAAAAGTTTCCAAAATGACGCATTCATTTTTTGGCGCAATACAGACAGTGACAACCTGCGCCTCATGTCATGGTATTGGAAAATATCCGGAAAAAGAATGCGGGTCTTGCCATGGCAAAGGGGTAGCACGCGGAAAACGCGTGCTGAAAATAAAAATTCCGGGAGGTATTGATGACGGCGGAACGATTCGCTTTGCCGGAGAAGGCGAGGCTGTACGCGGCGGAAAACCGGGCGATCTTTATGTACAAGTGCGCGTGAAAGCGCACAAAGATTTTGAACGGCGTGGGAATGATATTTGGAGCCGCGCGGTTATTGCGTTTAAAACCGCGGCACTGGGAGGAGTGGTGGACATTCCTACTGTGGATGGCCTGAAGGAACTTAAGATTCCGGCCAGTACGCAATCTGGCACCGTAATAAAAATGAAAGGACTGGGCGTGCCGCATCTTGGCAGTGGCGGCCGCGGCGACCATTTCGTGGAAATTCACATCAAAGTTCCGGAACATCTTTCCCGCCAGCAAAAAAAGATGTTGGAGGATTTTGAGGAATAGTAAAACTCCTCGTTCTCCAATTCCCGCCAGAGGCGGACAGGCGCGCGAATTGGAGAACGAGAGGTGTAGTGATTAAATTATGTACAAGCGACTTGGGCGGGGGTTTTTTGAACGGCCGACCTTGACGGTTTCCAAGGATTTGTTGGGGAAATTTTTAGTACGCAAAATTGGCAAACAAGTGCTCGTTGGGAAAATCGTGGAGACCGAGGCGTACATTGGGCCGGAAGATCGCGCCTCGCACGCTTTTGGTGGAAAGTTAACAGCGCGCAATCGCGCTGAATGGATGATTGGCGGGCATGTGTATATTTATTTAGTTTATGGCATGCACTTTCAATTTAATATCTCCACTGGAAAATCCGGTGTGCCGGAGTGTGTGTTGATTAGGGCGGTTGAGCCGGCCCCTCACCCTAGCCCTCTCCCTCAGGGAGAGGAAAGCAGAAGGGCTAATGGGCCGGGGAAATTGTGCAAATGGATGAAGTTGGATAAATCTTTTTATAGCGAAGATGTTACAAAATCATCGCGACTGTGGGTTGAGGATAGAGGAATGCGCGTGCCGCGTTCACAAATTATCGCCGGTCCGCGGGTGGGTATTGATTATGCCGGACCATATTGGTCAAAAATTCCTTGGCGGTTTTATATTAAAGGCAATCCGGCAGTATCCAAACCACACTTGTAAGTAAGGATTTAAAATTTTGCAGCGCGTGACAAAGTAGATTTATCAGCAAGAACAAGCATAAGAAGCACAAGAAAGCCAAGAAGCGAGCCGGCTGAAGCAACATGAAATGCCGTAGCAGGAGAAATTGTATCCCAAATGCGGCCAAGCATATATCCGCCCAAAATGACGCCCAGTCCGACAATGGTATGAAACACCGCGTAAGCGCTTCCGCGCGCGCCTTGGGGAACAAGATCCGCGATAAGCGCGCGGCCTGAACCTTCAGTGAGCGCAAAGAATAATCCATAGAGCGCAAATAAGAATAATGTCGCCGCAAATGGCGGCGTTTTTGCAAATCCAAATTCCACAATGGCAAGTACGAACCAACCCGCTGTAATAAGCGGCAGTTTTCCAATGCGATCACTCCAGATGCCTAAAGGATAGGAAAGTAGCGCATAAAGCAGTGTGAAGCCGGCAAAAAGCACAGGAATCCAGGCAATCGGAATACCCACATCATGGGCGCGCACTAAAAATAGTGATTCATTTATTTTGGTAAGCATGGCAATGGTCGTGCCTCCGGTAAAGAGCCAAAATTGCCAGGGAAATTTTTTGCGCAGTTGCAGGGGCGCGCGCTCAGTTGGTTTTGGTTCGCGAATTCCAAACGCAATCAAGGCAAGCGCGATTGCGCCGGGGATGATAGCCAGCGCGAAAATAAGGCGATAGGTGGAGAGGGTAGGTAGGAATAGCAAAAGCAATCCAGCGGCGACAAGCGGACCAAGTACTGAACCAGCTGTATCAATCAAACGCTGAAAGCCAAAGGCGCGGCCGCGCGCCTTTTCATGCGCAGAATCAGCAATCAGCGCGTCGCGCGGCGCGTCTTTCATGCCTTTGCCAACTCCATCAATGGTGCGCAGTGTTGCTACTGCAGAAAGAGTTCCGGTCAGCGCAAGAAGCGGCCGCGCCACAGAAGAGAGCGCATAGCCAAGAAAAACAAAAAACTTTCGATTTTTGAACTTATCCGAAAGTATGCCGGAGATAAAACGGAAAATACTGGTTGATCCTTGAAGCAATCCATCAATAAGTCCTATGCCGGCGCGGGAAATTCCTAGGGCTGCTAAAAATCCTGGCAAAATCGGAACAATCAAATCCTGTCCAAATCCTGAGGCCAGCGCGACAAAAGCAACAATAATTACATTGCGAGGAATTTTTGATTTTGGCGGAGATGCTGTTGGTTTTTCCATATTTTCAATAGTATAGCATACTCGCGCGCAGGACTGAAGCATGGTATACTTAGATATATTATGAAAAGGATTACTGTAATCAGTATAGGGATTTTTGCAGTCATTGGAATTATATGGGGCGCGCGATTCTATTTTAAAAATTTGCGCGGAGCATGGCCGGCAGTATTGCCACCCTCACCTGGCCTTCAGCCATCCTCTCCCTCAGGGAGAGGGGGAGGGGAGGGAGAATTGCCATTAAAACTTCCGGATGGATTTTCAATTGAAATTTTTGCAAAAGATTTGCCGGGGGCGCGGGTGATGGCAATGGGTAGTGGTGGTATGTATGTCAGCCAAACCTCGGAAGGGAAGATTGCGCATATTGGTTTTGATGTAGATGGCAATGCAACAAGACCCGTTTTAGCATTTAGTAGTTTACAAAAGCCACATGGAATAGTGGTTGATCCAGCTGATAAGTATCATTATTATATTGCTGAAGAACATCGAATTTTTGAATTTTATGATGCACCGCCTGGAATAACTGGGCCAGAATTCAACAAAATCGTAGATCTTCCTTCTGGCGGCGGGCATTTTACGCGCACGCTGGGGTTTGGACCGGACGGGCGGCTGTATGTTTCCATTGGTTCGTCATGCAATGTATGCAATGAGAAGGATAAGCGGCGAGCAAAGATTTTTTCCATGAATCCTGACGGCAGTGATTTCAAAGGAGTGGCGCGCGGTTTGCGCAACGCTGTATTTTTCACTTGGAATCCGGTTGATGGATCTATGTGGGCAACGGAGATGGGAAGAGATTTACTTGGCGATGATTTGCCGCCAGATGAGATTAATATTATTCCACCACCTTCCTCTCGTGTGCAAAGATTACCTCCGGATACCGTTTTTGATTATGGCTGGCCAATTTGTTATGGAAAAAATGTGCACGATAGTAATTTTGACCCCGCACCAGAGCAAGCTCGGCGCGGGGCAGGTAAAAACGTATGCGAAGATAAAGAACCCAGTTATATTGATCTGCCAGCACATTCAGCGCCGCTTGGCCTGGCGTTTATTCCCGCCGCCTCTGGCGAGCCTCGCCCTGATGGGCGGGAAGAAGGATGGCCGGAGGACTATTGGTATGATTTGTTAGTGGCCTACCATGGCTCATGGAATCGCAGTGAGCCAACGGGCTATAAAGTAGCGCGTGTAAAACTTGATGCGCAGGGCAATTATGAAGGCACGGAAGATTTCATTACTGGCTGGCTTCAGCCGGACGGCACTGCGCTTGGCAGGCCGGTTGATATTTTAGTCCAACCCGGCGGCATGATATATGTCTCAGATGACAAAGCCGGGGTTATTTACCGAGTGCGGAGAAATGTGCTAGAATAAACGACATATGTTAAGCATCCTTTGGCATGATTATCTGTTTGCCCCGCTTTTGAATCTTTTGATTTATCTTTACAACGGGGTGGCTTTTGAAAATCTTGGACTCGCCGTTGTCTATATGACGGTAATGTTGCGCGTTGTGCTTATTCCGTTTTCCATTATTTCCGAACGTAGCGCGTTTAAGTACGAAAAAATTCAGGAAGATCTTGTGATTATCCGAAAAGAATTCAAAGACGATCCGGTTGCGCGCAAAGAAGAAATTCGCGCCATTTTGCGCGCCAATAGAATTAGTCCATGGGCTTCATTTTTGCTTCTTGGGTTCCAATTGCTTACTTTGATTTTATTGTATCAGGTATTTGTAGGCGGCATGGGGGGGAAACTTAATGCTCTATATCCATCAGTATCGCGCCCTGATATTATCAACACGCAATTTCTATGGCTTGATATAGCAGTACGCAATTACTATGCCGCCGGAATAGTCGGCCTGCTTTTGTACTGGCAAATCTGGCGCAGTCAGCGCAAACGCAAAGGCAATCTGATCGCGAATGATCTTGTTTTTCGTTTTGCCTTTCCTTTGTTTACCTTTCTTATTTTAGCCAGTCTTCCTTCGGTAAAAACCGTGTTTATTTTAACTGCTATGCTGTTCTCCTATGTGGTGCACTTGTTCCGGCCATTTTTTACGCGCAAACTTCAAGCAGTAAAACATAGCGCACTCCGCCTTCATGAAAAGATTGTAAGTGCCGGAAATGGGGAAAAAGCAAAAGCCGGCGCGCACCATTAGTTGGACAATATAATAAAAGTGTGATATTATTGTAAAATATGGAAGAATCATTAGATCGCATGATGTATTCATTCGTGGTGGAGGATGTGTTAAAAGGGTTTTTTGTATATGTGCCGCCGGGATATGTGGCCTGCGTGTATGATCTTGGGCGCGGGGTGCTTAAGAAATGTTTGCTTCCGGGATTGCACTTTAAAGTGCCGTTCTGGCAAAGAGCAAAATTATTTAACACGCAAACGCTTGAATATCGGCTTTCTAAAGATTTTAATCTGAAAAATGTGCGGGCAATGGGGGACACACCGGTTTCGGCAGTAACTATGGATGGCAAAGCTGTTACCATTGAAGGAACTCTATTGTTGAGACTGGATGTAACGCAAATTCCAAACATTTGGCAAAACATTGGTGAGGATTTTGTGGACAAAATCGTGCGGCCAACAGTGCGTTCTCGCTTGCGCATGATTGCAACGCGATTTACCTACGCGGATTTTGTCGGCAATCAGCGCGACAGCGTTGAAGAGCAAATCAAAAACGAATTGGAAAGAATTTTTTACCCGCGCGGCATTCGCGTGGAAAATGTATTGCTCTCCGAGGTAGGGAAGGCAAGAGGAGGGGAGTAGGGAGGGAGATTCGGAAGACGTCGCGAATATCTGCTTCGGAACACGCTCGGTCTAGGCTGAGCGTGTTTCTAGTTTTTCTAGTTCCTCGCTCTGGTCCTCGCGCCGTACAACGATCTCTTATATGAGTAATTATAGGCGGCGCTGCGGGTTTCCTCAGCAGACATCTCTCGACGTCTTCCTCATGGGGAAGAAAATGAAAAGATATTATGCCCGCTCGGCCTCCGCAGAATGTTTGCTGTGGTCTGCCGATGCACCACGGCCGTATTGAGGAAAGGAAAAAAGCGGGCCTGCGGGTCTCCTCAGCAGGCATCTCCCGATAGCTTCCTCCTCAATGGGGGTAGAGAAAAAATAGAAAAGGATTTTTTGTTGACTTTTACGCGCGGCATGGTAGGGTGAAGGTAGGAGGAGTTCTTTGAGTACACGACACCTTCACCTGCATTCTGCAACAGGCCTGTCAAAAAAGCAGAAGTATTTGCGGGTCGGGATTGTTCAGATCGCGGTTTTCATGCTTGAGGTTGTTGGCTGGGTATTTTCTGGCAGCGTGACCCTGCTTGGGGACGCCTGCCATGTGGCGTTTGACGCGCTTGCCTCATGGGTGGGTTTTATCGCGGTTGGATCCGCGGAAAGGCACAAAGATCTCCGGGTTGCGCATCGCATTGAGGCAAAAGGCACGAAAGTCAACGGCTTCCTTCTGATCGTGGCCGCGCTGTTTCTGACAATCACGATCATCTATCATAATAGTGGCGTGCATGAAGTAAATGGAGTGTGGGCGCTTGCCTCGCTTGCAGTGGGACTTGCCGCGAACTTTTTCTGCGTGCGAATTTACGGCCATACCCATGATGATGATCTCATGGCAAGCGCGCGCGTTCATGTGCTTCTTGATATCCTGTCCTCATTCATCGCGGTTGTCAGCACCTTGCTTGTGGCACTGACCGGATTTGCGAAGTTTGATCTTTTCTTTAGCATCCCGCTGGTATTTCTCTTTGCGGGGGTTGGACTCTGGTTCATTCACCGTGCTTACGCGCGTTTGCGTAAGATGCAGATGGATGACGCCGCAGAAGAAGAACATGGCGGAGGAGCAGCGTAGTGAGGCGGTAAATAGTTGACATACCGCCTCTTTTTTGATATAGTAAAGCTATTATGATTAAGCGCGTATTTTTTAGTATTCTTATTCTTTTTGCAGGTATTTTGCCGGCTGTTGTTTACGCGGCAGACAGTGGATCTGTGACTGAAGATTTTGGAAATACTTCACGGCGCGAAGAGCGTAACACTTACGCTTTTTGGGATACAAAAAACAAAGCCGTAAGTTTGCCGCTTCAATATTCAATTCGCGCGCTTACGCTTCCGGCAGAGAGCACAATATCCACTCCGCAAACCACCAGCTTTGCTGAAGTGGCGGATAGATTCAGCCGCATTCCTGTTGGAAAAATCAAGGCCAACGCGCTTGTCGCTGGAGACGGGAAAATTACCTTTGTCGCGGATCAAAATCGACTTTACGCAAGTTTGGCTCAGGGCATTGAATTAACAGGCGGCCGCGTTGCAGAACTTTTAGGCGCGGAAGTCAAAACGCTTGAATCAGGAGAAGGCAAAGTATTGGTGGGCGGAAAATTAAAAGGAAAATCATTTTTGGTGGAGCTTGAGCTGCAGGGGTTTGTGGCCTCCGCCGCGGCGCAATCAAAAAAATTGGCCAGCGCAGGCGGAAATAAGTATTTTACAAAAGCCACGCTTACGGCCGAAGCAGATTTGCCTACTGGAACACAGATTGAATACTTTCTTTCCGGGGATGGCGGAGCGCATTTTGAAGGCGTATTGCCGTCAGTCGCACATGATTTTACAAACAAGGGCAATGATTTGCGTTTTAAGGCCGTGCTGGTAACGCAGGACGCTTCCGCAACGCCATTTTTATTGAAAGTACGCGTTGATTATACAGTCGCTGAGCCGGAAACCTTGGCCACGATTCGCAAGCGCGACTCGCAGCGAATCGCGGATTTAAAAAATATTGCGAACGCGCTGGAGAAATTTAAAAAAGAGCGCGGGGTGTATCCGTCCGCGGATGATCAGGTAGCAAGCGTGCGGTATGAGCTGATGGGTCGCTTGCTTATTGATGGCAAATTTATAAGCAAAATGCCGCAAGATCCCAAACGAGCGGAGGATAGCGCGCGTTTGTATGATTATGTGGCAAGCAAAAACGGGCTGGCATATCTTTTGCGCGCGCAACTTGAAGAAACAGCAAACAAGCAATTGCAAAAAGATGTGGATGCCAAACCGCTGGAACCCAATGTGTATGATTATACCTGTGATGATCCGTGGTATTGCGCCGGAAAAGGGTTTTTGGTGGTAAACATTCCACCTCCTCCTGCGCCACCTGCCATAGGAGTCGCTGAGATTTTACAGGATGAAAAAGGACGCGTCTGGCGTATCGCAACCGTTGGCGGTGGAGAAACACCGTCCCAAAAGAGAAAACTCTATATTCCTTCGCCGAGCTTGTTGTCAAATCTGCGGAATTTTTACGCGCAGATGCGTAAAGTCGGGCGCGAGCAAATTGAAAATGTGCCGCGCGCGCGACTAATAAAAACCGCGGACAAAGATGATATCTATTATATTACCGAAACATTTTTAAAGCGGCGCATTCCAAGCTCTGAGGTTTTTAAATCCTACGGAAATGATACGCGCGAAATTGTCATAGTTCAGCCTCAGGAGCTGGCGGCATACAGAGACTCGCGGCTTATTCGGTTGGTTGGCGATACGAGAGTTTGGTATCTTGAAGGCGGGGCGCGGCGGCTTGTCACAAATGCAGAGGTTATGAAAAAATATAAATTTGAATGGAAGCATGTCGCGCCGGTAAATTTCGCGGAATATAATAGTTATCCGGAAGGCGCGCCGTTGGATTGATGAATTAGGAATGATGAATTTAGAATTATGAATGAAAGTCAAACCGTAGACGGATATTGTGTAAAATGCAAGCAAAAGCGGGAGATGAAAAACGCCTCCGAGGTAGAAATGCCGGGAAAGGGCGCTACCGTGCGACGCGCCATGACAGGCGCATGCGCGGTGTGCGGGACGAAAATGTTCAAGATTTTGGGGAAGAAATAAGCTCGGCGTGAGTTGTGACGCAAGCTAGACCACCTTGGTCAGCCCGCACGAAAACTCGCGTCGGCGCTACCGCGAGGTAAAAGAAAGATTATATTCGCCGCGCTCCGGCTCGCCTCGCAATAACCACTTGAACAGAAATCAATCAAAGCAATGCTCGGCTGCGCCAGGGTTTTCTTAGCGGGCATGCCCTTCGGTGGTCTGCGCTATATCAATTGATCCACGCCTCGCATAGAGGGATGGAGTGAGAGAAAATGTTACTGCTCGAGGGGGTGGTTTTGTTTTTGAAATGTGCTATAATGCTTTTATGAAAATAGGATTATTTATTGGGCGGTTTCAGCCACTACATTATGGGCATTTGCTGATGATAAAACAGTGTGCGAGCAAGGTAGAGCAGTTGATAATCGGGTTGGGATCAGTAAATGTCGCGCAGTCATGCCAAGATCCATTTACCGCGCAGGAGAGAATGGAAATGATTAAGAAAGGAATGAAGGAATTAGGAATCAGGAACTCCGACGCTGCAGGTCGGAGCCCCGACCCATCAGGGCGTCGGGGTTATGAGATTGTTGAGTTGCCGGATATGGCAAGTGATGAAGCCTGGGTGAAGATGGTGGCAAAAACAGCAGGGAAGTTTGACATCTCTTGGTCTGGCGATAAGCGCGTAGTTTCCATATTTGAAAAATCCGGATTGCCGGTTGTGCGGATTAAGGAATTTCCCGGATTATCCGGAACAAAGATCCGGCGCCGCATGGCGCAGGGTCAGAACTGGCTTAAACTGGTGCCGCTATCGGTAAGGAAATATCTTGCAGAGATTGGGGCAGTAAAACGTGTGCGAAATTTATGTCAATCCAAACCGCGATAATTCTCATCATAACAATTTTAGCGAATGCGTTTGCAAATGTATTTTTGAAATTGGGGACGCAGAAATTACCAGCATTGGATCTTAAAAATCTTATTGCCAATCTCCCGAAGATTTTAAGCAATCCGTGGATATTGCTGGGCGCGGTTTTATTTATAACAAATTTTCCGCTTTACAATTTGCTCCTGCAAAGAATGAAACTGTCAATCGCGTTTCCGCTCATTACTTCCAGCGCTTTCGCGGTTGCCGTTATTGTATCCTATTTCGTTTTTCACGAAGGTTTGCGCGCGCCGCACTATATTGGACTTGGATTATTGGTAATTGCTTTATGGCTACTCGCACGATAGTTAATTTAAAATGTAAAATGCAAAATGTAAAATTTCTTATTGCGACATTTTTAATTTTTAATTTTACATTTTACATTGCGCCTACGGCGCATGCCGAGACTCCGGAGCAGGTTCAGCAATTGATTGAAACGCGGCAAAAACAGATCGCTGATTTGGAAGTGCAGATTTCAGAATATTGGAAATCCGTTGATGAGAAAAAAGCCAAAGGCGAGTCAGTTCAGAATGATATTGAAATTTTAAAAGAAAAAATCGCGCAAAGCGAACTGGAGATTAAGAGTTTGAATCTGGCAGTGGAAGAAGCCGGATATAAATTAATACAAGCCGAGTCAAAAATCGGGACAGTTGCCGGAAAAATGGATAAAATGCGCGGGCGGATCGCGTTTTCGCTCCGCCTGATTCGCGAGCGTGAGGAAACTCCGACCTTGCTACGATTTGCCGAGTCCGAGCGGCTTTCCGATGTATTTTCGGTATTAAGTGAGCTTGCACAATTTAACGATTCGCTTAAAAATACACTTGATGAGCTCAAGAATACCAAAGCGGAACTGGAAAAAACTCGCGAGGATATTGCGGAAGAGAAACAGACACAAGAGCGTTTGAAGCGTTTTGAGCAGTCGCAAAAGGAAATTATCGCGCGGCGCAAAGAACAACAAGCGAAGCTTTTAAAGCAGATAGAAAAGGAAAAAAATAAGCTCATCAGTACGATTGAAACCAAAAAACGCGATCTTCAAAAAATCAAGGAGCAGATTACTTATTTGGCGCAGGTTGGCGTTTCAGCTGAAGAAGCGGTGCGCTATGGTGAGTTGGCAGCAATTCGCACCGGCATACGCACCGCGTTTCTTATCGCGGTTTTGGAAGTAGAATCGCGTCTGGGGATAAATGTTGGAAAAGGCAATTGGAAAGATGATATGCACCCGCGCGATCACGATGCATTTCTTGCAATTACGAGCAAGCTTGGTCTTGATCCTGATACAACAAAAGTTTCCAAAGCGCCCTCATATGGCTGGGGCGGAGCAATGGGGGCGGCGCAATTTTTGCCCAATACTTGGCTGGCTTATGAAGCGCAAGTGGCGCAACTTACAGGGCATAATCCTCCCAGTCCGTGGAATTTGGAAGACGCGTTTACCGCGGCGGCCTTAAAACTTGCCCGCGGAGGCGCGTCCAGTAAAACAAGAGCAGGCGAGATTCGCGCGTCCAAAGCATATATATCAGGAAGCGGAAATTGCACCAAGAGCATTTGCAATAGTTACTCCAATCTTATCCAAAATAAAGCGGATGATATTGAAGCGGAACTTAGTAAGTGACGAATTTCCGCAATTCACCTAAATTACTATGTTTAGCTGGTTGAAAAGAATTATCCTTGCGTTTGCAGCGGTTGTTATCGTTATTGGTTTTTATTTATTTATCCCTGTTACTGTTAAGCCAGCGGACAACATTGTCTGGGGCGTGACATTTACAAAATCCTACGCGCAGTATTTGGGGCTGGACTGGAAACAAACCTATCTGGCCATTCTTGATGATCTTGGAATACGCGCAGTACGCATCGGCATAAACTGGGATGAAATTGAGCCAACGCAAGGACAATTTGATTTTTCCGATTATGATTGGATGATGGACGAGGCGCAAAAACGCGGTGTTACCATTTTACCCGCTATTGGTTTTAAATTGCCGCGCTGGCCCGAGTGCCGCGCTCCACAGTGGGCAGTGAAGTGGCTCCCGGAGGATTGGGCAATGTGGAAGCGTTATCTTGATGTTGGAGTGGGGCCGCGTCGGCAAGAGTTTGAGCAAGCGCAATTTGCAATGATGAAAGCCGTAATTGAACATTTTAAGAATCGACAAAATATCAAGGCCTGGCAAGTGGAGAACGAAGGATTTATCGGCTGGTTTGGTGATTGTCCGCCAATTAAAAATTCTTTTGTGCGCCGTGAAGTAGAATTTGTGCGCGGCCTTGACCCGCGTCCTACCGTTATGACCGAATCCGGAGAGCTTTCAACCGGATTAAAATCGGCGTTTGTCGCGGATGTTGTTGGAACAAGTCTGTATCGCGAGGTCTGGAGCCCGACTTTTGGATTTATTACCTATCCTTTGCCACCGTCATTTTATAGCCGTAAAGGCGCGCTTTTGCGCTTATGGGCGCCGCGTTTTATTATCACTGAACTACAATTGGAGGCCTGGGCGCCAAAAGGTATTTTGAATATGCCCATTGAAGAGCAGATGAAAATTTTAAGCCCGGAGGAAATGAAATCCGATTTGGAATATGCTCGTCGCACCGGAGTTGATGAGATCTATGCCTGGGGCGCGGAATGGTGGTGGTGGTTGAAATTAAAAGGTTACCCCCAGCTTTGGGAGACAGCACGCGAAGGATTCAGCAAAAGCTGAGCTTTTCCCAACCAAAGCTCAGCTTTGGATTTTGCGGTATTATGTGCTATAATAATAAACTGTATGCTTTTTGGAAAACGCCCTAAAAAACCGAAATTGCTTATTTTAGAAGATGACGCGCTTTTGATACAAATGGTAAGCAAACGATTTCACGACGAAGGATTTGATGTGACCGCTCTTATGAGTGGAACTGAAGCTTTGGGTACCGCGAAGAAAATTTTACCGGATATTATTTTGATGAATTTAATTTTGCCGGGCCTTGACGGTTTTGCAGTACTCAAGCAGCTTAAAGCAGACAGTAAAACAAAACGGATTCCGGTAGTGGTGATGTCTGAGTTGGAACAAGCGGCAGACGCAAAATCCGCAAAAGCGCTTGGCGCCGAAGCGTATTTTTTAAAAACACATACGGAATTTGATAAAATTGTTGAAGCCATAAAAAAGCGAGTTAAATGATTCAGTTGATATGGCAAAAAAGAAAAACCGCATCTTGTTGATTATAGAAGATGATGAAATTTTGCTGCGCGCGCTGTACTTATTTTTTGAAAATAAAGGGTTTACCATCGCGTCAGCAACTGATGGCGATACGGGATCAAAAATGGCAGATCGTTTAAAACCCGATATAATCCTTTTAGATCTTATGTTGCCCAAGATGAGCGGCTTTGATGTTTTAAAGTATGTCAAAGCAAATCCGGCATTGCGCAATACCCCTGTAATTGTGCTTTCAAATCTGGGAGATACAGAAGATATAGATCACGCAAAAACGCTTGGCGCCGCGGACTATTTTGTAAAAGCGCGTACGGATTTGGATATGTTGGGAAAAAGAATTGAAAAAATTTTAAAATAGAATAATTGTATGCGTGATCGCTGGTTAAATTTCGTTCTTCATTTGACCAACCGCATTTACGCGCGCAAACAGAGCGTATTAGCACATGAGGGCTTGAAATCCGCGGGAGATATTGCAGCGCTTGTTTTGTTGGAAAGTGTACTTGCTCTTGTTTCATTCCCTCTTTATGTCGGACTGAAGCCGGCGACCGTAACCGCGTTTTTGCAGGAAAAGGGCGGCTATGCAAAAATCGCTTTTGATTACCATTTGCGCAGAATACTTACGCTTACCGGAGTAAGCATTGTACTTGTTATTTGGCTTTTGAAACTCGCGCTTATTATTTTTGTGCCGGCGTTTTATGGTCCTTTGCGTTTATATAGTGTATCTGAAATTAGTCCGGTTCCTTTGCAAAATAAAGAGCTTATTGCGGCTGACACTCAAATCCAAACCGCCAGAATCATTGAAACAATGCCAAAGCCGCGACTTGTTGAGGTCCGCAAAGAAAAAGGCGGTGATTATGTATTTTTCGGAACCGGAAAATCCGGAACCGAGATAGTACTTTTGCTTTCCGGTCAGCAATCGGCAGTTTATACTGAATCTGTTGATAAAAGCGGACATTTTGCCATCCGGCATTCTCAGAAAAATTTTAAGTTAAATGAGGGAAACCATTCCGTTATTGTATTTAGCTATGATAAGGATATTCAGGCGCGTAGCAATATTGCCTCAGAGCAGTTTTTTAAAGTTACCAGCACATTTACTGATCGGCTGATAAAAAATATAGATATTCTGGCAAATTGGTCAGTTATCATTATTCTTGCCATTGGAATTTTTTTAACGGCATTGACTCTCTAGCGTATGGCACGGAAATTGTTGCAATTTTTTCTAAAAACATCGGCAGTCATCTTTTTCTTAAAGGAGAAAATGATTAAAACGAATGGATTGTTCAAAACTGCCCTCTACGCGGTAGTAATAATTTTAATGGAGTTTATATTCGCGATTATATCGCTTCCGCTTTTTTTGCTTGTTTCGCCCCACAAGCTTCAGGAAAAAGGATTTATTTTTCCAATAGGCAAGTTGGAGCATCCGCATCTTAAAAGTTACGCGATGCGCAGAAAAATAAGCATTGCGACTATCGGCGGCGCCGGAGGAATTTTTATTGCCAAGATATTATTTATCAGTATTGTGTCTTCCTATCTTCTTGGCGTACAGCCGCTACTTGCCGCTACATTTGATTGGACTTTTGGTGCTTCAAGTGATTTTTCCTTTGATAGTTCAAAAATTGAAGTAACTGGAGGAGTTGCTAGACTTAAAAATTTAGGAACTACTACCAGCGGTGCTACGACAAACTCCGGGTTTACCACTGATGCTACAGGCTGGACTTATGCGGATTGGGATCAAGGCGGCGGCGAGTCAAATGTTACTGGAGCGCACCAGTCATCCGGCGGAAATACCGGCGGATGGATTAATGTGAATTTTCCATCCGGATCAAATGATGAATTTGGCGGATATTGGCGACAAGGGTTTACCACCACCGGAGATAATCCAACCACAACGGTTAGTTTTGATTGGCAAGTGACGGCATTTGATTCTACGCCTGCTCCTATAACTTTTAAGCTGTTTGCGTTTGTTGATACTGGTACAGGAGTTCCGGTAATTGGACAAGAAGTATGGACATCAGGAGAAATTACTGGAACAAGCGCATGGGCGGCAGTCAGTAGTTTTGATGTGTCCGCAAAAGTGACCACCGCCGGCACTTATTATTTAAAAGTTGCGGTATGGCTAGAAACTCCGGGATCTTCAACCGGTCCGTTTACATTAGGATTTGATAATGTGGCACTTAATTGGACAAAAACAACCAATATTTTTGACACCAGTAGGCCAACAATTTATCCCAACACAGCGCTTACGCCTAGTCACGTGGCAAGCTGGAATTCATTTACTGAAACCGCGACAAAAAATGGTGGGGAAATATATTATCAGCTTTCCGATGATAACGGAGTAACCTGGAAATTCTGGAATGGATCATCATGGGCAACAGCCGGCGCTGGAAATTATAATACCGCAACAGCTGTAAATACAAACATCGCAAGTTTTCCAACCGCGCCAAATCAAATAAAATGGAATGCATTTTTGGAAAGTGATGGAACCCAGCAGGTTATTTTGGATACTGTTACGATTGGCTATACTGATAATGATCCGCCGGATATTTTGAATCTAGCCGGCGCACAGCAAACCTCAAATGGTCGGGTATATGTGACTTATGATTTGCAAGATGACAACAGCGATCCCTCAAGTTTGGTAACTTATGAATACTCGCTTACCGGCGCGTTTGCCGGCGAGCAAACAGCCATGACTGCGGATACTGGCGATGTGAACCACAGCGGCGTGTCGGGACTAACCAGTTCTCTTACTGGCACAGCCCATACTTTTGTTTGGAATGCCGGAGCAGATCTTGGCGCGGTGTATAACACAACCGTATATGCGCGTTTGCGCGCCAACGATGGAATCACAAATGGCGCGTATGCCTCTTCATCCGCATTTACGGTTGATTACGTTGTGCCAACTGTATCTAATGTGTCTGCAGCGCAAACTTCCGGCACAACCAATGTGGCCATCTCCTATGATGTTTCCGACAATACCGCTGATAATCTTTTGCTAGAAGTGGATATTTCCGAAGATGGAGGAGCAACCTGGACAGTGACGGACACATCTGTTTCAGGCAATGTTGGCTCCGACGTTACCTCTGGAGTTGGTAAGAGCATTACCTGGTCCGCAGGTACGGATTTTGCAAATCAGCAGCAAAGTGACATTCAAGTCAGAGTGCGGGCAAAAGATAAATATCAAAATCAAGGTGTAAATGTTGCATCTGTGAACTTTAGTTTAGATACTTTGCCGCCAGTAACCCTTACTGCCTCTGATCTTCTTTCCCAACCCGTCTCCGGAGATACTGCTGTGCTTATCGGTGGATCATTTACTGAAACCAATCCCAACACCAATGATTTCTATGTTGCCATAAATGGCGAATCCTATGGTTCAGCCACCTCCGGTACCGGAAATACTGCCACTCCGTCAAATCAATCCACCGCGGTTGGCGCCATCCTTGACGGCAATGACTACATTTCCAAAGTCAAAATTACGCACACTGATGACTTTGGCCAAGCAACCAATAATGAAAACACCTCGTCGGCCACTGCGTACAAGTATGTGAAACCATACACGCCGCAAGCGCCCACGCTCTCCAACCCAGTGACGACACGACTGGATCTTCTTGTAAATCCGAATGCGTCTGAGGCGAGTAGCCTTGAGTACGCAATACAGGAGACCACAACGGGCAATTACGCGCAAGGCAACGGTACCTTAGGCGTTTCCGCGGTGTGGCGCGCGCTTGGCACATCAGCCGGACAATGGGGCGATGGGCTTGCAGTATCCGGAAAAGTGCGCGTAACCGGGCTGACCTCGCCGGTGGCAAATTATATTTTCAAAGTAAAATCGCGCAATATCTCAGATGGCGCGCACGCCTCTTCCTCGGAGTCGGCTTTTTCCGCCACCGCGCAAATTACCAATACCGCGCCGTCTATAACGTTTAATACAGTGGCGCAACCCACAGATGGCACACAGTATGTCAATGTAAACTATACCGGCACGGACGGCCAAGGCGATATTGCATCTCTTGATGTTGCGCAGTACTCCACTGATAACAGCACATGGTCGGCAATGGCAGAAAAAAGCGGCGCGGGATCCGAAGGAACCGCGAATTTGACATTTTTGTCAACCGGAAGCGCGCATATTTTTGCTTGGGATTCCGGAGCGGATTTGCCCAATGTTGAGGATGACACGGTTTATGTGCGTTTGCGCGGAAATGACACCCTTTTAAGCGGGACAACTGCAACCGCATCAGCATTGGCAGTAGATAATAAAGCGCCAGTTGTTGCGAACGCGACTGCGGCGCAAGATGTTGGCGCGCGCACTGTAACAATTACTTATGATCTGACAGAACATAATACTTCAACCGTGGTTTTTGAGATTTCACAAGACGGCGGGTCAACATGGACTGTGACGACAACTTCCGCTTCAGGCGCATTAGGCGCTGGCGTAACAGCCGGCACGGGAAAAATAATTGCCTGGAATGCCGGTACGGATTTTGATAATCAGTATCAAATTGATATGCGCGTGCGCTTGCGCGCTACTGATACAAAGGGCAATGCCAGCGCGTACGCGCAGTCCGCGAATTTTACGGTTGATACCAATGATCCGGTGGTCTCCAATGTGACAGCGGCGCAAGATTCCGGGGCTAATACTTTTACCTTTAATTATGATGTTTCCGAGGATGCGGGGAATGTAACAGTGGGACTTGAAATTTCAGGTGACGGAGGGTCTACCTGGACCGTGCCTATAACTTCCGCCGCTGGCGCGGTGGGCGCGGGAGTTACGCCAGGCACGGGAAAAACAATTACTTGGAATGGCGCGACTGATTATAATAATCAGGAAAAGACCAACATGAAAATCAGAATTACAGCCACGGACGGATTTAGCAATAACGTCAGCGCTTCTTCAGCGAATTTTTCTTTGGATACCAAAGCGCCGCGGGTTACCAATATGAGCGCCGCGCAAGTTGCCGCCTCTACCAATGTTACATTTACTTATGATCTTGCTGATCAAAATACCTCACTTGTGGAATTGGATATTTCCGAGGATTCCGGCGCAACTTGGACTGTGACGGATACATCAGTTTCCGGAAATGTGGGAAGCAGTATATCAGCCGGAGCAAGTAAAACAATAACTTGGGCCGCCGGCACGGACTTTGATGAGCAACAACAAGTGGATTTGCGCGTGCGCGTGCGCGCAAATGACCCTTATAATAATCAATCTGCCAATGCCTCATCAGTTGATTTTTTCCTTGATACGCTAAATCCGGCTGTGCTTACTTCCACCGATCTCCTTTCCCAGCCCGTCTCCGGAGACACCACTGTGCTTATTGGCGGATCATTTACGGAAACCAATCCCAACACCAATGATTTTTACGTGGCGATAAATGGAGGCGCGTACGGTTCAACCACTTCTGGCACTGGAAATACTGCCACCCCATCAAACCAAGCCACTGCCGTGGGAGCTACCCTTGACGGCAATGATTATATTTCCAAAGTAAAGATTGTCCACACTGATGATTTTGGCCAAGCCGCGGTGAACGAAAATACTTCTCCCACAACTTCACTCAAGTATGTAAAGCCATACACGCCCTCGGCGCCGACAGTGGATAATCCGGCAGTTGGCACAGTTGATGTTTTGATAAATCCGCACGCCTCAGAAACAACTGGCTTGGAATACGCGATTTTTGAAACTTCGCAGACAAAATATGTGCAAAGCAATGGCACTCTTGGCGCATCTGCCGTATGGCAAACTCTTGGAGTCGGGGCAGGTCAGTGGGGTCAAACTTCCGGCGTGTCCGGGAAAATTATCGTGAATGGTTTAGCCACACACTCATACTTGTATCAATTTAGGGTAAAATCGCGCAATACTTCTGACGGCGCGCACGTCAGCTCAAGTGAAAGCGCTCTTTCAAGCGGAACTTCCTCAACCAACCAATCACCAACCATTTCGCTTAATTCCGTAGTACAAACAACAGACGGAACAAAGTATGTAACGGTAAATTACACAATAAGCGATCTTGAAAGTGAGAGTGTGAGTTTAGTTGTGGTTCAGTACTCAACTGATGGCACGATTTGGGAAACTATGACGGAAAAGACAGGAGCGGGAAGTCAGGGAACTGCCGGACTGTCAACAAGCTCCGCTGGACAAACACACACTTTTGTATGGGATGTTGCCACTGACCTAGTCAATAAAGAAAATAATACAGTTTATGCGCGCCTGCAAGCAAATGACGGCACATCAAATGGCGGCCTGGCAACTTCCAGCGCGTTTACAGTTGATACAAAAATTCCTGTGATTTCCCAAGTCAATGCTTCTCAAGTGAGCGGGTCTAATAATGTCACTTTTACCTATAAATTGACTGATTTATCGCAATCAAATGTAGAACTTGATATTTCAGAAGATGGCGGCGCAACTTGGACTGTTACTGATACAAATGTAAGCGGGGACGTGGGAAGCGGTGTAGCATCCGGCACGGGAAAAACAATTACTTGGAGCGCGGGCGTTGATTTTGATGAGCAAGAGCAATCTGATTTGCGCGTACGCGTTCGCGCGACTGACGCGTATGGCAATGCCGGTATCAATGCCTCCTCTGCTAACTTTACACTGGATACTAAAAATCCTGTGGTTGGGAGTGTTACTGCTTCTCAAAATTCCGGTTCCACCAGTGTAACGATTGCTTATACACTTGCGGATACCAATACCTCCACGGTTGAACTTGATATTTCAGAAGATAATGGCGCCACATGGAGTGTAACTGATACAAGCGTAAGCGGAAACGTGGGGTCAGGAATTACCGCTGGAAGCAAGACAATTACCTGGAGCGCCGGTACGGATTTTTCAGGACAAGAGCAATCTGATTTGAAAGTGCGTGTGCGCGCAACTGATACATTTGCCAATGCCAGCGGCAATGTTGAATCCAACGCATTTTCTTTAGATACCAAAGCCCCAACCATTTCTAATCTTTCCGCATCACAAACACTTAATTCTCAAAATGCAGTATTTACCTACACGCTTTCAGATAGCGGGCCAGTAACCATGGTTTTGGATATTTCCAGCAATGGGGGGAATTCCTGGGGTGTTACAGACACCAGCGTAACAGGGGATATTGGCGCAGAAATTACGGCAGGATCCAAAACGATTACATGGAACGCAGGCACGGATTTTTCTGGAAATGATGAAACAGATATGCGAATACGGCTTCGCGGTACGGACAGTTCAAATAATGTAAGCGCGTTTGTGGAATCAGCAAATTTTAGTGTTGATACCAAAGCGCCTGTTGTGCAAACAAGCGCGGATTTGAAAGCCCAGCCAAGTGCTGGTGACACTACTGTGCTTATTGGCGGATCATTTACTGAGAGCAATCCCAACACCAGTGAGTTCTTTGTTGCTCTAAATGGAGGATATGGCGGAGCTACCGCGGGAGGCAGCAATACTGCCGCGCCTGCTGATCAGGCAACTGCGGTAGGCGCAACCTTAGACGGAAATGACGTAATATCAAAAGTAAAAATCGTGCATACTGATGATTTTGGCAAGAGCGCGACAAATGAAAATACTTCTCCCAATGCTGATCTGAAATACGTAAAACCCTACACTCCGCAGGCGCCAACCGTAAACAATCCGCAAAATACATCAGTAGATATTACGATTAATCCTCATGCCAGCGAAGCCGCAGGACTGAAGTACGCGATTTACGAAGAAACTACTAATAAATACGCAAGCGATACTAATCCGCTTACTTTAAAAAATAGTCCGGATTGGAAAACCTTGGGAGTGGGCGCAGGTGAGTGGGGACAGATTTCTGGAGTTTCCGGTAAAATTACGCTTACTGGTCTTTCTTCGCCAGTTGCGCAATATAGATTTAAAGTGAAATCCAGAAATATCTCTGATACGTTAAATCGCGCCAGCAGTGAAAGCGCTTTATCTGCCGTGGCGGCCATAGCCAATACAGCGCCCACAGTTGCGATTGTAAGCGCCGCACAAGCAACCAGTGCTTCCTATGTTACGATTAATTATACAGGCACTGATGCGCAAAATGACACCAATAACCTTGTGTTTGAGCAGTATTTGCGAGATGGAACAGTATGGAATACCATGACTGAAAAATCCGGAGTTGGATCTGAAAGTTTAACCGGTCTTGCTTTTAGCGCAAGTGGAACAAATCATGTGTTTGCCTGGGATGCGGCTACTGACATTGCCAGTACAGAAGATTCAACAGTTTATATTCGCTTGCAATCCACGGATACGCTTATAAATAGCAATACAGCAACTTCATCAGCATTTACAGTTGATACGCTGGGGCCCGCAATAACTAATATCAATGTAAGTCAAACGCCGGCAACAGGGGATGTGGTTATTGATTACGACTTAGATGACATTTCCGGAGCAGATAATACAGTTGAACTTTCCGTTTCGGATAATAATGGGCAAGCATATAAAACTCCTAGTATCGGATCAGTCAGCGGTGATGTTGGATCTGGAATTTCAGCAGGCAAGAGCAAGAGAATCAATAATAAAGCCAAAGATGATTTTCCCAATAACGAAACAAGCAATGCCAAAGCAAAAATACGCGCGACTGACAAATACGGCAATGTCAGCACGCAGGAATCCGGACATTTTACTTTTGATACCAAAAAGCCAGTAGTGCAAAATGTGAGCGCCTCCCAAGGGGCCGGATCAACTGATGTGGCAATCAGTTATGAACTTACAGATGGCACGCCTGCTGGACATCTTATAGCATTTGAAGTATCTGAAGATGGCGGTACAACATGGACTGTGACCGCAACAACAACAACCGGTGAGGTTGGGACAGGGCAGACCACTGGCACCAAATCATTTACTTGGAAAGCAGGAGCAGATTTTTCAGGAAAAACTAAAACTGCAATGCGTCTGCGCGCGCGATCGCTTGATTATTTTGGCAATCAAGGTTCATTCGCGCAGTCAGCCGATTTTGCTTTAGATACGGAAGCGCCGTCAATTGGCAATATGGCGGTTGCGCAAACGCTTGAAAAACGCGAGGTTGAGATAAACTACGATCTTAACGAATTTTCCAACCAATCAATTTTGGTCTTGGAAATCTCTTCTGATGGCGGTGCAAGCTGGACAGTTGCCACCACCACTGCTTCCGGAGATATTGGCGCATCAGTTCCCTCAGGCGCGCAGAAAAAAATAATCTGGAATGCCGAAGCAGATTTCCCGGATCAGGAAAAATCAAATGTCCGTACGCGCCTTAAAGGAACAGATACATTTGGAAATCAAAGCATGTTTTACGAATCAGCGGATTTTTCAGTTGATACTGCCGCGCCGCTTGGATTGGCTTCTTTTAGCAAATTTTCCGCAACTGAAACTTCAGCAACAGTAAATTGGGCAACCGTAACAGACGCGCATTTTAGCCGTTTTGAGCTTTGGCATGGTACAAGTGAAGCTGATGTGCAAAATAGAAGCGGAAGCGCTCAAAAGTGGGGGTCGGACAATGATAGCGCGCTTGCCATCGCAACAACCAGTGCCACGGTTATTACCGGAATTTCCACGACTGGCAATTATTATGTAAAAATTTGGGCTATTGACGCGCATGGCAATGAGAAAACTGTTGATCATATTAATGTATTTACGTCTTTTGCCGCGCCTCCCGGGCTAGAGCGACGCGGAAGTACCGCGCCTCCGCCTTCGCCTCCGCCTGGTATTGTGCAAGATACGACTGCGCCGGGAAAACCAATTCTTTCTTCTGTTGCAACGCCGACCAAGGATAAAACCATCAAGATTTCCGGTTTAGCTGAGGCAGACTCATCAATCAATATCTATGATAAAGAAGTATTGATAGAACATTTGACGACAAAAACCGATAAAAACAGCGAATTTGAACATACACTCGTATTTGAAGAAGGGGAGCATGTGCTGACTGTGCGCGCGATTGATGAATCAGGAAATGTGAGCGACGGATCTGATCCGGTAAATGTTACTGTTGATCTTACCGCGCCTGCCTCCCCAATTCTGCTTAGCCATCATGATGGCGATAGAGTGACTGAAGAAACGATCACTCTTTTGGGTGTAACTGAATCATTTGCAAAAGTGGAAATTACATTTGATGGCGAGACACCTTTTGAAGTATCCGCGGATGAAAACGGCGGCTGGACATTTATTTTGCCAAATACATTTGCGCTTGAAATTGGCACGCATGAAATTACCGCGCGCGCGTTTGATCTTGCAGGCAATCGCAGTAAAGATGTAAAGATACGCATTGAACGAATTGAACCTGTGGCGCAAATTCCTTTGTCTTCTGAAGCGGAGATTACTCCTCCGACTGAAGAAGTTCCTTCTGCGGCGCCTGAAGCGGCTGTGCCAGAAGCCTTGCCAAGAGGAGCGCCGTCACTTCCGGGGGTGGTGGAAGCGCCAACAGTCGGCGTTGGTCCGGGCGCAGTAGAGGCGCCTTTGGCGCCGTCAATTCCTGTTCCATCCGTAGAGATTATTCGCGAAACAACTGAAGCAATTGAACTTCCAGGCGTGCCTGCGCCAAAAATTGTAACAATTGTCGTTCCTGAAAAGGTGGAAGAAGAAAAGCCAAAAGGAAAAGTTATATCGTCAATACGAGAAAAAGTTAGAGAAGCGATAAAAGAGCCGGTGCAAGGAAAAATCTTTACCTTTAGCGGAACTGCCTTGCCAAAAGCAGATGTGGTTATTTATATTCACAGCGCCCAAGCGGTTATCTATCGCACTAAAGCTTCTAAAGACGGTATTTGGACTATTCGCCATTCTCAAGATATTCTTGCGCTTTCCCCCGGCGTGCATACTATTTTTGCCGTAAGTCTTGATCCAAAAGCAAAAGTAAAAAGCCGGCCAAGCCCGGTCGCGCAATTTACCGTAACCAAAAATAAATGGGTCGCGCTATTTCAATATCTTAATTTGCCAACCACGGCAGCGACCGTAATCTTTCTGATGTTTACGGTTGCATGGCTTTATAAGGTGCGCAGTAAAAGAGAAGCAGTCTTATGAAAATAGCATTTATTGGCCAAAAGGCCATACCTTTCTATAGAGATGGGGGAGTGGAGCGGCATGTGGAGGAGCTGGCCACAAGATTAGCCGCGCGCGGCCATGAGGTTACCGTGTATGTACGGCGCCGTTATGTGGCAACCAAAGAAGATATTTGGCGCGGCGTGCGCCTTGTTCGCGTGCCAGAAATTCCTACTAAACATCTTGGTTCGATTTCGTCAACTTTTTTTGCTACGCTGCAGGCAGTATGCAGAGGACAGAGGACAGAGGACAGAGGACAGAAATCTATTTTCCGTCTTCCGTCTTCCGTCTTCCGTCGTCAGGGTTACGATATCATTCACTTTCACGGCGTGGGGCCATCACTCCTTTCTTGGATCCCGCGAATTTTTACGCGGGCGAAAATCGTGGTGACTTTTCATTCCATTGATCGTTTTCATGCAAAGTGGGGGCCGCTGTCGCGCTTAGTTTTGTGGCTGGGCGAGTGGACTGCCGTGCGTATTCCGCACGCCACCATCGCGGTTTCGCACGAAATTGCAAAATATTGCAAAAAGCGGTTTAAAAAAAATGTGCATTATATTCCCAATGGCGTGGAAATTAAAAAGCCACCCGCGGATGCAGAACTTAGACGATGGGATTTGCAGAAAGATAAGTATATGCTGACCGTGGCGCGCCTCGTGCGCCATAAAGGGATTCATTATTTAATTGAAGCGTTTAAGCAAGTGCCGGATGCTATCAAGGGAGAAATGAAATTGGTAATTGTCGGCGCGCCGTCTTTTACCAAGGATTATGAAAAATATCTTAGGCAATTAGCCGGTGAAGATCATCGCATTGTATTTACCGGCTATCAAACCGGAGAAACACTTAATCAACTTTACGCGCACGCGTATTTATACGCGCATCCGTCGGAATCCGAGGGATTGTCGCTTACGATTTTGGAAGCCATGAGTTTTGGAAAATGCGTGCTTATTTCCAACATTCCGGAAAATCTGGAAGTGATTGACCACTCCGGCGTGCCGTTTGAAGTAGGCAACACCGATGATCTTGCGGAAAAGATGGCTTCGCTTATCAATCACCCGGAAATTGCAGAGGCAAAAGGCAAGCTCGCGCTTGGCTTTATTAAGCGGAATTTTGAATGGGACAAAGTAGTTGCGGCAACCGAAGAATTATATAAAAAACTATCCCCAAGGCGCTGATTGCGCCAGATTGCTTTTTGTGATAGTCTAAACTATATGCGCTCCCTAACCAAACTCTCCACCCTGCTTGCCACCCTTGTCGTGGCGGTCTTTTCCGTGCTGATTTACCGCGGTTGGGCGCAGTCAACCGCGACCACGATTGGGAGCAATATTACGACAACCGGCAGTATTTCAACAACAGGAAACATTCTTTCTGTTGGGAGCGCCAATCCTAGCAGCAGTGGTCTTGGCTTTTTAAGACGATTACATTTATTAGGACCATCTTCTGAGAATGGACGCACAGGTATTGTGATAGAAAATGGCGTAAATGGCAAACGATGGGAATTTGGCGCTTACGAAGGCCCTGAACTTGCCATTATGGATCGAGGAACTAGCGCTTCTCCTTTGGCCAATACGTTTTTCCGTGTTTTTGGGATTAATCCTTTAAATACATTTGTGTTAGTTGATGGCAATGTAGGTATAGGAACTGTCAGCCCTACGTATGATCTTGATGTAGTTGGAACAATACGAACCGGCAGTACTTCACCACTTGTTATTTTTGAGGATTCAGACGGCACCGCTAATAAGAAGCGTTTGGATTTTGGATATTTTACTAGTCAGCTTGAAATTTCGGCGAGAAATGATGCCGAAGCGTTTGTGCGGAATATTTTAACGCTCCAGCATGATGGCAACGTTGGCATCGGGACAACGAGTCCGGCAACGAGACTGCAAATCAATAATGCGGATGACACGAGTGTTGAACCGCTGAGAATTTATAATGACAATGGAAATTTGGCTTTCACGTTTGATGTTAATTCAGCCGGTCAGGGACTGCTGGGAGTTTATAGCGATGGAACTCAAACACAGCAGTTTTATTCCGGAGGCGATAGTTATATTAACACAGGCAACCTTGGCATCGGGACAACGGGTCCGGGTAGTGAGTTAGACGTGAGAGGGTCATATACGACCCCCGGCGCTGGCGGTTTTTCGGCAGATGGTGTTGCTCGCATTTATTCAACCAATGTTGCTGGAGCCGGGGTTGGCGGGGTATTGGCATTAGGGGGCGAGACAGCTCTTAGCACCACACCTTATCCTTTTGCTTTTATTCAAGGGGCTCAACAAACCGTAGGCGAATATGGCGGTGTCCTTTCCTTCTGGACGACTTCTAGCGGTGGAGGCGGCGAAACTAACAGTGCGAATTATGAAAGGATGCGGATAACAAAGAACGGCAATACGGGAATTGGCACAACAAGCCCTGGTGCAAAACTTCAAGTAACAGGCGGTGACGCGGCAATTACCACTCAAGGCAATGGCATGATCCTAAAAGCCACTGATGGCGCAAGCTGTTATCGGGTTACCGTCAACAACGCCGGCACACTCGCGACTGCTTCAGTTACTTGTCCGTG
>MGDU01000004.1 GCA_001790815.1 Candidatus Uhrbacteria bacterium RIFCSPHIGHO2_02_FULL_46_47
ATTAGTCATCTTCCAGAGAAGGAATGGGTTGGTCAGTCCGGAACGCCCGATATGCTCATGCGCCATTACGGATTAGATAAAGAGTCCATTAAGAAGTTTATTTTGGAGAAAGTACTGGAAAAATAGCATGAATTCTTTTATTTCCAGAAATATCAGAAGATTGAAAGAATTGCTATTTTATTATTCGTATATAGAAGACATCGGAAAGACCTATAATCGGAATTTCCTTCTAAAAAGAAATTTAACTGGCGCTCGGTTGGTGGGCAAGATTTCCAAATCTCTTTTAGAAAAGGGTGTGGATTTTAGAGACCTTAACTCCCGAGCTATGCTGGCCTATCGCTTAGCCGCCTTAGTTAAGCATAAGGTTTTAGCGCCCCAAGTAATTCCAGCTAAAAGAATATCAGGTTTAGATTTAGCAGATATTTCTCAAAGGATAGACGACCTTGTTTTCTTAACTGCTTTTAGAGGTATTTCGGTTTCGGAATTTTTAAATCATCGGCAGTTGAGCGATATAATAAATCTTGGAGAAATTTTGGATAATCTGGTTTTTAATATTTGGATTGGTAATTATGACCGCAAGGATGGGGATTATATAGTAGGCGACAATCAGCAGGTTTATTTTATTGATTATCATTTATGCGGTCCAGGTTTTAAAAGCGATTATCTTTTATCGCTTGGCGCTTATGGGGAAGCTTACAGTATTGACGACCCAGCTGATACGGGATGGTGTATTGGTAGTCCGATTCTACTTCAACTGGTGAGAGATACAAAAGTGCCTTTTGAGCAATTTTTACCGATGATTAAAAGGATTGAGGGGTTGCGAAGCGCAAAGATTAGTCAGGCGATGCGGAATCTAAAATTTTATGACGAACATAACGAAGAAAGGATTGATGGTCTCTTTTTAGATTTTTTATTAAAAAGGAGACATCTTTTAAGGCCGGCAGTAAAGAGTTGGGTTGAGGCGGCATATCCAAAAGGTCCCAGACCCAAAGATCCTCGCCGCGAGGATAATATCTACAGCCATATTTTATGAGAATTTTTGCCCACAAAGGATTATGGAAGGTTAAGCAAGAAGCCAATACATTAGTAGCGCTGGAGAAAGCCTTGGAGGCAGATTTTGATTTAGAAACCGATATTCGTATTCAAAACGGTAATTTTGTGATTAAGCATGATCCGCCTTCGGCTAACGAAGTTTTACTGGAATTAAAAGATGCATTGACTATATTAAAGGGCTATGGTACAAGATATATGGCCATTCATTGTAAATATGATGACTGGAAGATAACTTCTTCACTTAACAAGATTATTGCTCTCCTTACTCCTTTTACCAATCAAGTTTTTTTATTTGATGTAGCTCGGAGTTACTGCCGGGAATTAAAAAGGAGGAATAAAAATATAAAAATAGGAGTATCAGTTGGCGATAAAAAATATCATGACCGATTTTATGACCTGGAGGAGGCCATAGAATCAGATGGCGTTGATATTATTTGGGCTGATGAATATAGAAAACTGTATTCCAAAAAATTTATAGATATGTGCCATGCACAAGGAAAGCTGGTATATTGCATTTCACCTGATTTAGCCGGAGCAGTTGGTCATCCAAAAGCCGAGGATGGCTATCAAGAAACCTGGCAGGATTTAATAAAATGGGGAGCGGACGGAATATGCACTGATCGTCCCTTGGAATTAAGAAGTTTTATGAAATTATGCAAATAGTCGTTCCGGCTGCCGGCCGGGGACAGAGATTTTCAGAGTCCGGTTACTCCGAACCTAAACCACTAATCAAAGTCTTAGGAAAGCCATTGATCAAATGGTCAACGGATGGTCTGCGCGGAATCACGGATCCCCGATTTATTTTTTTGGCTTTAAAAGAGCATATTGATAGTAACAAACTTGATCAGCGTTTAAAAGATCTATATGGAAAGTGCGAAGTAATAGCGGTTGAGCAATTTACAGAGGGCGCGGCTTGCACGGTTCTTTTGGCAAAGGATAAATTAGATCCAGAACAAGAGTTAATGATTGTAAATTGCGATAACTTATTTTATATTGACATGGATAAAGTTAAGGGCAAACTGGACTCCGCAGATAAAGGGGGAATTTTTTATTTTGCTTCAAATTCCAGCGCTTTAAGTTATGTTGAGGCGGATGAAAAAGGATATGCCAAAAGGATTGCCGAAAAAGAAGTTATTTCCGATAAGGCAACCGTCGGCTGTTATTATTTTACTAAAGCAAAATACTTTATAGAATCTGCTGAATATATGATTAAAAATAATATAAGAGTAAAAGGAGAATTTTATGTCGCCCCGACATACAATATTTTAATTGAACAGGGTGCCAACATTAGGATTTTTCCAGTTGAATTTCATTTTAATTTAGGTACTCCCCAGGAGCTTGATAAATTTAAATCATTATTTGCGGCATAACCGCATTTGTAGCATGAAAAAGGTGAAAAAATCACAGGCGATGACAAAAATTCCTAGAATTGTTTTTACCGGCGGACCCTGTGCCGGTAAAACTACCACGATAAACTATGTGGGGAAAAAACTTAAAGAGCTGGGTTTTCATTGCGTTCTTCCGGCTGAAGTAAGCGCAATACTTATTGACGCCGCTCTTTTACCGAATAAGATACGCCCCTTAAGATACGGGCCTTTTGAAAGAGCCTATGTTAAAACGCAGCTTTTTTGGGAAAGTATTTTTGATAAAATGGCCCAAGAGGCTGAAGGTGATAAAAAGATTATTATTTTCGATCGCGGCGTTATAGACCTCGCCGCTTATATGCCGGTTCCGGAATTCAATGCGATTATAAAAAAGCATGGCTGGAATTTTGAGGAGTTAAGAGATAGTTATGATTTAGTAGTTCATATGGTAACGGCGGCGGAGGGCGCGGAGAAATTTTATAACTTAGACATGCCCGCCCGTTATGCCGGTCTTGAGGAGGCGCGCTGGAATGAAAAAAATCTTCGGGCGATATGGCAAGGACATCCGAATATAAGAATAATAGAAAACCCCGCTAGTTTTGAACAGAAAATGAAGCATGCGTTTGAAGCTGTTTGTAGCTTTCTTAAGCTTGCTTACCCTTCATAGATTAGGATATGCGATCAACCGGGCTGAATACGCGAATATTTCTCGATGGTGGCGATCCTAAGGAAACGCGGGAAATTCTTGAGTTGCTCGGATTTTTAGACGGCCAGACTACGAATCCCACTCTTATTTCTAGAAATGCTGAAGTGAAAGCACGGCTTAGCAAAAATAAAAAGTTCAGCGTACAAGAAATCTATGAATTCTACCGAGAGGTGGTGAAGGAATTAGCAGCACTTATACCGGAGGGGTCAATTTCCATTGAGGTATACGCTGATAAAAATACAAGTGCAAAAGAGATGCTTGCGCAAGGACGGCAGATGTATCATTGGATCCCCAACGCGCACATAAAATTTCCCACCACAGCCGAAGGTTTGCAGGCTGCTAAACACGCGGTGGAAGAGGGAATGCGTGTCAATATGACGCTCTGTTTTACCCAAGCGCAAGCGGCCGCGGTATATGCGGCAACACTAGGTGCCCGGCGCGGTCAGGTATTGGTATCACCGTTTGTGGGGCGGCTTGATGACCGAGGAGAAAATGGGATGGATTTAATTGGGAATATCATCAAGATGTATAAGCAAGGCGATAATCATGTTGAAGTGCTTACCGCCAGCGTTAGAACTCTAGACCATTTGTTGGATGCCATTGCGCTTAAGGCAGATATTGTTACTGCGCCGGCAAAAATTTTACACCAATGGAGTAGCAACAGCCTTTCCGTGCCGGATGTACATTTCAAGTATGGGGCCGAAAATCTCAAGCCCATACCATACAAAGAAATTGATTTGACAAAATCATGGCGAGAATTTAATATAAACCATGATCTAACTGACGCAGGATTAAAAAGTTTTTCCAACGATTGGAATAGTTTAATACAAGCCTAGAGAAAGATATGAAGATTACAGTCGCCTGGAATGTTTGGAATAATTATGCTGATACGGCTTTGGGATCGGAGATCTTTAGATTGGAAAATGAGGGGAAGAAAATATTTGAGGAAATACGTTTGATTTCCCAAGGCGGTTACCCTGATCCTCCGAGAAAAGAGTATACGCGATATCTTGACGGGCATTTTAACGTTGCCTATCCGGAAGGACTTCCGATGCTCAAAGTAGGCCAAATGTCAAAAGCAATCCTGCGCTTGCTTGAAGGAATGAAGCACGCTTTTAGATATGCCGAGCAACATGGTCATGATTTTGCGCTTGTTACCAATGCTGATGCCTGGCTACTTTCCGGGGAAAAATTGCGCGCTTTGTTTTCCGATCCGAAAGTGCAGGCGGCGGCGGTATCGGTGCGGTTATGGTGGCTGACCGGTCTGGAGTTGAATTTTGGCAATCGCGTACCACTTACAGATGATCATTTTATGGTCTTGAATATTGCCAAGTGTAAAGAATACGGCGTGTTTGATTACGACCAAACCGCGCGGTTTCTTAGTCCGCATTTCGGACATATGGGCGGGATACACTACCTACTGATGTGTTTTTTGCATGAGCGTGTACCCAAGAGCGCGCTGCATATCTATACTACGCTTAAAGATACGCTTAATCATTACGGGGATTTTACGGGATTTAATCAGCTCCCATGGCAATATCAGCCGTCTTTCGGATTTTTACACGCGAACGCCGCGCAAACCCCATCTTTGCATCATCTGCGCGCCGCGTTTTTGCATGATCTAGGGTTTACCAAATATCCCTTAGTTCGGAAATATTACGAGGAGACTTCTCCTGATCTAAAACTTTTTAAGCGGAGACACGGCGTACTGTTTTATAAAAAGCCCTTAAAGCGAGCGTTCAAAGAAGCGCTGTATTGGTATCCCTATCTCTTCTATACGGCAATTATGCGCCGCAAATATAAGCGGATCTATGACGCGCTTCCAGAGGGGGATGCGCGAAAAAAAACGCTGGTATATTTTGATGAAATGCATCACATTAAGCCATATTGGCTTACGCAGGAATGATAGACAATTTATCCACTGGTGATCTTGACACTATTGTGTTAAGGTTGGTACGCGATAAACGCGTAAATTTCTGATTCTATGAAAGGTAGAGTATTGGGCTTAATTCCGGCGCGTGGCGGTTCGAAATCTATTCCTAAAAAGAATATAAAAATATTCTGTGGTAAACCGCTTATCGCTTGGAAGATTGAGGCCGCAATCAAAAGCGGAGTTATTGATCGTTTGGTAGTTTCAACCGATGATCAAGAAATTGCCGAGGTGGCGAGACGTTTTGGCGCCGAGGTGCCTTTTTTGCGCCCCGCAGAGCTTGCGGAGGATTCTACTCCGACGCTTCCGGTTGTGCAACATGCGCTTTCGTGGCTTCATCAAAAGGAGGATTACAATCCTGACATGGCTATGCTGCTTGAACCGACTTCGCCCTCCGTGCAGCCGTTCCACATTCGGGAGGCGATAGATCTTTTTATTAAGACCGGGGCGGATTCAGTGATAAGTATGGTTGAAGTGCCGGCGGAGTATCATCCGTATTGGCAGTTTACTATCGGTAAGAACGATAGGCTTTCACTGTTTACCGGTGATTCCATAGGGAAGACAGTCTCCCGTCGCCAGGATTTACCCAAAACGTACCAGCGCAACGGTGTTCTTTATGTGTTTAAACCCGGGCTTGTTTTTGATTCCAATCCAAGTATATATGGTAATAACGTTCATGCATACCCGATGGATCCCCAATATTCAAGCGACATAAATAATCCGGGGGACTGGGTTGAAGCGGAGGCAAAAATGCGAACAATTTTGGATAAGTTATCCCATAATCTCATCTGAATATGACCAATGAAAAGTTTGGCGAATTGATCAAGGATAAGCGCATACTCGTAACCGGCGGCACCGGCTCGATAGGGCGTATCATCGTGAAAAATTTGCTTAAATATCAGCCGCGCGTGATACGCATATTATCGCGCGATACCACAAAACAGATCGCGCTACAGGAAGAACTCGCCGACTCAATTAACATCCGTTACATTTTAGGCGATATTCGCGATTCTGAAAGGATTCTGATGGCCTGTGAGGATATTGATATTATATTTCATGCCGCGGCATTTAAATATGTGCCTCAAGGAGAATACAATCCTTTTGAAACGGTTCAGACGAATGTAATTGGCACTCAAAATCTTATTACCGCCGCGCTAAAGACTCCGAGTGTATCCCGCTTTATTATGATTTCAACCGATAAGGCAGTACAACCGTCAAGCACGATGGGCGCCAGCAAGCTCCTGGCCGAGCGGCTGGTTTGCGCCGCCCAGTATGTCCAGGGGTCAAAGTCAAAAGTGTTCACCACGGTTCGTTTTGGAAATGTGCTGGGAACCGCCGGGTCAGTAGTGCCGTTCTTTATCAAAAGGATTCGGCAGGGCGATCCTTTGGTTGTTACCCATCCCGATATGACCCGTTTTTTTATGACCATCAATGATGCGGTTCAGCTGGTTTTTGCGGCAGTAGTCCATGCCCAAGGCGGAGAGATTTTCGTTCTAAAAATGCCGGCCGTGGCAATTAAGGATCTTGCCGAGGTATGCGTTGAGCGCTACGGCGATAAACCGGTTCCGGTTACATATGGGGCGATTAGGGCCGGAGAGAATATTACCGAAGCGCTCTTGAATCCGGCTGAAATTCCGAATGCGCTTGAGACTGATACCCATTTCATTATTGCTCCCTCAGTTAATGTTCCCGGATTCCCCGCCTACCACTACCCGGGCGCCAGACCTTTACAGTCGCAGGCGTACCATTCTGACACGGTCCGACGATTAAGTAAGGAAGAAATCGCCGCGCTTCTTAATCGCGCGGAAATTCCATTTCCTTCGGTCGGTACGGCTAGTGTGAGTGCGAGTTATAGTCAACCTTGACGCATATGCAAGCGGATCGAAACAGACATCGTCTTCGGGTGGCAATCGTTTCAGAGCGGCGCGCTGATTATTCTCGATTCAAGCCAATTCTCTCCCTGATGCGGCGCGACCCGTTTTTTGATTATCGTTTGTTCGTAACCGGAATAAGCCTGCTTAAGAGTCACGGTGAAGATATTCGCACTATTCGTCAAGACGGGTTTCGAATTAGCGGTATTTTGCCGATGTATCGTAAGCGAGCGCCAGATACTGGCGCGGAAATGACGCGCAGTTACGCGCGCATACTAGCTCGGCTTTCTGACAGTTTCGAGCGTGTTTCCCCCGATCTCGTTCTTACCGGATTTGACATCGGCGCCAATTTTGCCGCGGCGATTGTCGGTGCTCATATGAATATACCGGTTGCTCATATTCAAGGCGGGGAGGTTACTGGTAGTATTGACGAATCATTGCGTCATGCCACATCAAAGTTTGCCCATATACATTTTCCCGCAACTCGGCTAGCGGCAGAGCGTCTCCGCCATATGGGCGAAGATCCGCGTTTTATCTTTGTAGTAGGTTGTCCTTCAATTGATGCCTTGATTCAAGCTCCGAAGACCTCGAGAATGGCCACGCTTGCGCCATTTGGATTTAATTCGCGTGATCCTTATGTTCTTGTTGTCCAGCATCCGGTTACGACCGAGATGGATCGTTCCGGACAGCAGATAAGAAATACTTTACGGGCAGTTGCGTCCCTAAAACTTCAAGGGATTGTACTTTGTCCCAATAATGATGCTGGTTTTCGCGCCATTGTACGCGAAGTCCAAAATTCTCGAATGAAATACATTCGGAGTTTGTCGCCAGAGCAATACGCAAATGTCTTTCGCCACACCGCTTGCCTGGTTGGAAATTCTTCAAGCGGAATTCATGAAGCAGCCACATTTAAAATTCCAGTCGTCAACATTGGTACACGCCAACAGGGCCGAGAACGACCGGGAAATGTCATTGATGTTGGGTATAGCAATAAAGAGATTAGGAAGGGTTTGGAGAAAGCTTTATATGATTCGTCTTTTAGGAAGGTGGTGTCTAAGGTTAAGAATCCGTATGGCGACGGCCGGTCTGCCCAACGAATCATCAAGATTCTGAAGCGTCTAGATTTTTCAAATATCCCGATTCAAAAGCGGTTTGTAGATTAATTTTTGTGCATGTAAACATGGCCGGATTCCTTCAAATTCACGACAGAAAAATCGGTCCCGAGTATAGCCCTTTTGTGGTTGCGGAAATCGGCATTAACCACGAAGGCGATGTGGAAAAAGCAAAGCAGATGGTCCGCGACGCGAAAAAAAGCGGCGCGGAGTGCGTGAAATTTCAAATGCACGTGCTTGAGGATGAGATGGCGCAAGTGGCAAAAAAAATAGTTCCCGTACATACGAAAGAGTCGATATGGGAGATTATGGAGCGATGCGGCTTGACTCGGAAAGAGCACGAAGAGCTGAAATCTTATACTGAAGCGCAAGGGATGATCTATCTGTCTACACCGTTTTCTCGAGCGGCAGCCGATATACTAAACGAGATGGGAGTGTTGTGGTTTAAAATCGGATCAGGAGAATGTAATAATTATCCGTTGGTTGAACATGTCGCGGCATTTGGAAAGCCGATTATTTTGAGCACCGGAATGAACGATATTCCTTCAGTTGCCAAGAGCGTCGCCATACTAAGAGGAGCGAATGTTCCTTTTGCGCTAATGCACTGTACTTCGCTTTACCCGACTCCTTATGAGAAAGTACGACTGGGAGGAATTACTGAACTTAAGAACGCATTTCCGGACGCGGTCGTGGGATTAAGCGATCATTCGGTTGGAATCTATACCTGTCTTGGAGCGGTCCCGTTTGGAGCCAGTATTCTAGAGAAGCATTTTACTTCGGATCGATCATGGCCAGGCCCGGATATCGCGGTCTCCATTGACCCCCAAGAACTTCGCGAGCTTATTGTCGGATCCGAAGCGATCTATAAAGCACTCGGCGGACACAAGGAGATCTTAAAAGAGGAACAGCCGACGATTGATTTTGCCTATGCGTGCGTAGTTTCCATTCAGGATATTAAGAAAGGCGGTCAGTTCACCAAGGAAAATATCTGGGTAAAGCGGCCGGGTACCGGGGAGATAAAAGCGGCTGATTACTATAATGTCGTTGGAAAAGTTGCCGCGCGCGATATACGAAAAGACACGCAGATCACTTGGGATGATGTTGGGAGATAATTATTTTACCTATGTCAAGTACGCGCGAGCAATACGAAAAGCATCAAGAATATATTAAGCAAGAAGGGCTGGAGAAGTTAATTAATTTTAGCGAGGGAGCGGATTATCAAGAGGGGGTTTTTGATATGGTGCGCGGTGGCGGAGCGCCGATGCCCCCCCAGGCCGATGATCTGGTGCGTTTGCACAAGTTGATACACCGGCGCAAGTGTTTTACGGTGCTGGAATTTGGCGTAGGATATTCCACAGTGATTATCGCGGATGCTTTGCAAAAAAACGAGCGCGACTGGCAAACGCTTGGTTCCTCTCCGGAGATACGCAATCGCTTCATGTTCCAGGTGTTTTCGGTTGACGCTTCAAAGCAGTGGCTTGAGCATGTGCAAGCTAAACTTCCGTCCGCGCTTAAAGATAGAGTGCATTTGTATTTTAGCGAGGTTGAAATCGGTACATATAACGGGCAGATCTGTCACTATTATAAAGAACTACCGGATATTGTTCCGGATTTTATTTATCTTGACGGACCTGCGCCCAAAGACGTGCAAGGAACGTTTCGGGGGATGAGCTTTCAGTGCGATGAGCGGACAGTAATGTCCGGAGATCTTCTAACCATGGAGCCGACATTTTTACCCGGCACCTTTATCCTTGTTGATGGCAGGACCAACAATGCGCGCTTTTTAGAGCGAAATTTTAAACGAACCTATGAGATTAAATGGGATCGTCAAGGGGATGTTACGACCTTTGAGCTTAAAGAAGAACGACTTGGAAAATACAATTTGCTGGGTTCAGATTTTTTTAGATCATGAGGATTCCTGACAAGCCGGGCGACAGTATAGAAGGTTATGTATCGGGAAAGTTTATTTTATGTTTAATTAAGTATAGAGGCCGATTTTGCGCTTCGATA
>MGDU01000005.1:0-33161 GCA_001790815.1 Candidatus Uhrbacteria bacterium RIFCSPHIGHO2_02_FULL_46_47
TTTGTTCCATGTTCTTGCGTTACACGTTACACGCTACAAGCTACACAATCAAAAGCGTAGCTTTTGATTTAGCTCCATTATAGCATGAAACTCGTCAGGAGTCAGGGAGGGTTTGCCAGTTTGTTCCTGTAACTTAAGCACTTGCTCGGGAGAGGCGCGACTAATCATGGTCTTGTGCACAATTTGAAAATACTCTTGGTTAAGCGGCGATTTGCGCCAGGCCTCAATGCCTTGCGCGCGCCGCACAATTGATTCCTTTTGCAAAAACTCTATTTTAGAAACAATCTTTTGCGCGCGCTCCTGCGAAGTCCCGGCCAGCCGCCTGAAATCTTCAAGGGTGAGGATTGCTAGTTCCTCAATCGGCCCCACAAATTTCGGCGCCATCCGCACATCGGTGACTTTTGAAGAAGGGGTAGAACGTAGTATGTAGGACGTAGTGGAAGATGGTGTGGCAGGCGGGAGTACGGTTTTCATTGTAGTGACCTGGTCACGGGTTGCGCCTGCGGCAGTGACCTGGTCACGAACAATATTTTTTACTGCATTCACTTGTGGCTCCTTTTTAGGAATTTCCACTTTTGGTTTTGGAATTTCCTTGGGAATTGGGATTTGTTTGGAAATTGGTAATTGGGATTTGTAAATTCCGCCGGTAAGGCGGCTATACCGCTCTTCCAACTCCTGCTCCTCTTTCTTTCTGCTTTCCTCATCCCGCCTTCCCGCATCCTCTGCCTGTTTCTTTTTCCACTCCTCAATCCGCTTTGCTTCCAGCGCCTTCCATTTTCCCTGAAACTCCCCAAATGCTTTCTCAATAATTTTCATCACCCGAATTACATCTAATTCGCTAATCTCTAATCCGCCAATTCGCTTATTCCGATTAAGCATCTCACGCGTCTCCAACGTATCCCGCACATCCCGCAAACGCGATGACACAATAGTTCGAAACCGCTTTTGCAACAATGAATCGCCTCCAAAAAGCTGAGCTTCTGCCGCAGGCGCAACCCGAAGCTCAGCTTTGACATTTTCAATAACCCGATCAATCACTTCTTCCAACTCAACGCGCAAAGGATGCTCCTCATGCGAAACCGGAACCACAGATTTTTGAACCACAGATGTTGGTAACACAGATTTCACAGATGATCTTTGTGTTATCTGTGCTGGTTGTATCTGTGGTTTTGCCTTCTCCATCTTCTCATATTCCTCCTGGCTAACCCCCTTCGGCAAATCAACAACTCCTAATTCCTGATTCCTAATTCCTAATTCATCTTTGCCATACGGCAAAAGCTCTTCCCCGCGCAGGATATACCATTTTCCATCTTGTCCTTTAACTAAGATTTCATCATTCATAGTATTGTGGATAACTCTTGACAACTCCCCCTTTTAGTTGTATATTAATATTGCAAGTGATCGCAGGGTCATTTGTTATCAACTGCAGGATCCCGCTCAAAAGGCGGGATTCTTTGCGTTTCGCCCCCTCTTGACAGTAATTATACATGTGATAGAATGATAGTGAAAGCAACAGCCGAATACTTCCCTTTAGGTAGGTGCTCCGAGTTACATCGGAGATAGGCTGCGCCCCCTAACCATGGGGGTTTTGTTTTTTTTGATCATTACATTGGTCAGATTTCTTCAATCAGATCATTACTCATACCCTGTTCATATAATTCTACCATGACTTCATCGCCTTCCGTAGCATCTCTAACAAAACCGGCTATTGCATCGGCAAGGCGAAGCAATGGATCACTTTGCTCTCGCCCTCCTCGTACCTTGCGTACTTCAATGTTAAGTCGCCTAAGTCCTGCGGCAAATCGATGCCATTCAGATTGTAGTAACCCATCAACCATTATAGTAGTTTCATAAGGATGCTTTGCTTTTTGAAGAATTGCTTTTGCGGTTGTAAAAATAGTCAAATCAAGGTATGATTTACCATCCTCATATTTCGAATAAAATAATGATCTTCCGAATGCGCCGCTGGCGATGAGTTCACGAATATATTGTGTCTGCGCATCTTGTTGGTATGGAACCATTTGCGCGTCCCTTTACGGCTGACTCGCTCAATTAATTCAAGCTTGGCCTGTAGGGTTTCTCTATCATGGTCTAATACTACGACTGCCACAAGAAAAAAGTTTCCTTTAGTATCTTGCCCGGTCTCATCAACGTAACAGTATATTTTCTGCATACTTTTGTTTTTATACCTTTTCACTTATTCTTCGCCCTGCATTCTACATTCTACATTTTCAATTCTTCCATTTAAAAGCTCCACTTCCTTGATCAAAGTACGCCATGTCAAAATATTCCGGTTTGCCTTTTTCCTTTAAGGTACATACCAGCCCGCTTGACATAATGGACAAACTATACTATCCTATGGGCGTATCTAGATAAGGAGGGAACCATGGCAGATCCCGGCGGACACAGCAGTGGAGACAGCTACGTCGCAACGATTGTCAGCGTAGGAATACCCTTTGTGTTGCTCCCTGTCGCTATCGTAGTCATTGCGGTGAAAGATGGCCTACAGGCGCTTCTTGCCAAAAAGGAGGTGCGCGAGGATCCGCACGAAGCCGCTCTCAAACGGATCCGATTCTTCATCAACAATCCTGACTACCGCCACCCCGATCCCCCTGCCAGCCGCTCCGATCATCACTAGGGAACGCCCGCACGCGTTCCCTTCTTTTTTTTATAATTTCCACACAAACATCTTTAATTGCGCGTCAAAATAGGCCATGCCAAAATATTGCGGCTTGCCCGTGCTTTTCATAAGATTTCCAAGCCGTGCGGCGAATTTTGCCGATTCCGCTTCAGTCATTTTCAGCGCGCCAATAAGAAGCGCGCGCAAAAATTGCGCCGCATACTGCGGGGCAGACGGCTGAATCTTAAATCCTTCAAGCGCGGCGTCTTTTCCTTGGCCGCGAAGATATTCCTCATAAAACGCGCGCCATTTTTCCGATTGGCCAAGCATCATATCAAGAGCACCGCGCTGCGCCAGCAAAACCAACGCGGCAAGCGCCTTGTTTTTAAGCGGCCCTTTGCCAGGCCCCGGAAGCGCCGCGTCATAACAAATATCCGATATCAGCTGGGTTGACTGCGCAGTGGTTTTTAGTTTTTCAAGCTCACTTGCAACCTCTTTTGGCAATGGCTCGGAAAATGCGCGCCGCGCCCGCGCAATAAGCTCGGTTTGATCTTTTTTAAACCGCTCCACGCGCTCAATAAGCGGAAGATTTGGATAAGCAAAAAATCCTTTTTGCTTCATTCGCGCCAGCACTTCTTCAGTTTTTTTGTCGCGCACCTCCTCAGCGCGCCCCTTGCGAAATACTACCAGCTTTCCATTGCGTTCAAAAACATAGTCTTCTTCAATCCCTCCGGCTTCCATGGATGAAATTTTCAATTGCTCGTAAACATCAATTAATTTTTTCACTTTTCCCCGATCCGCATCCTTAAGCCCTTTGGTATTAAGAGAGCTGGTAAGGTATGTTGTTTTTATAAGAGTGGACGCTCTTCCACCTCCTACTGCTTTTACATAGTCGCCAGTCCAATTTCCAACAGTGCCGAGCACGCGCCTTTCTCCTTCCTGGAGAGTTACCTCAGTTAGCGGCTCGTCGTTTGCCGCAAGCGCGGCGCGCAATTTTTGTTTAAACGGATCGCGTTCTTCAAATACATAGATGCGCACAAGTTTTGCTTCAATTTTTTGCCAAAGATCAATATCCGGGTGCAAAAGCGCAACTGTCGCATGCGTTCTTAAAAATTCCTCAACTTCCTGCTCGGAAAGCGCAGGAAGTGCGCAAGCGGCAAGCAGACGCGCGAGGCGCTCATACTCCGCGGCCGCGGTTTTTTCTTCCAAAGAAGCGCTTTTTTTCGCCTCCTCTATCAGCCACGCAAGATAACGATAAGATTGCAAAGCTTCAGCGACATCATCATCAAAAACCAGGTTGTTAACCAATTCATTCCAAGTGTCGCGCACATACGACGGCGCTAAAGCCATGGGTTCTTTGGAAATAGTAGGAAGTGGCATATTTTATGCGGCGGCGCGTTCTCGTAATTTTTGCGCCTCGTACACTTTTCGGGCTTCTCCTATGCGCGTGATTAATTTTTTCAATCCATCCATGGTAATAGTTTGCGCTTTTACTTTTTCTTCTGTTTCCTCCCCTGCCAAACGCTTAACCAGCGGTTCAGGTAATCCGGCATCGCGCAACAGTTGCTTATGACGCGCCGGATCTTTGTCAATAAATTCCTTAAACTTTGTTCTCAAATTTAAATTAAATTCCTTTTTATCAAACTGCGCAGTCATGTATTCCGCTTCTTTTGCAAAAAATAACAATCCCAAAAGCGCAGGAGTAAAGCTTCGGCCAATATCTCCTCGGCGATAATCTCCAAGATTTCCTTCTTCCCAATCAATCTCTTCTCCGCCGTAAGCCAGCCGATTCAGTCCACGGGCAATAGCGCGAGGATCACGCGTTTTTCCTATTTCAATCGTGCATTCCAGCGCATGTTCCTCTTCGGACATTTGCACAAATCTTCCGCTCACATCGCGCTTGACCACGCGCGCAACTTCCCAATGCCCGATTTTTTCAGCCGCATAAGATATGTCGCTTTGGAGCATATACGCTTCCTGCTCGCCCATGCCCAATGGATGAGTGCTGGGATCTTGCGGAAGATGGTCCAGTTTTCTCCAAATGGGTTCGCCGGCTTCATCGCGCATGCTTCTGCCCGTTACCGGATCTTTATCTGTACGGCCAATCAGCACTTCATTAACAAAATCATGCATTCCCTGCATGGTTGAGGGATAGCCAAACCAGTTAGTAAGTTCATTTTCATTTCCGTCATTGGTAAGCTTTCTCATAATCGCATCCGCGCGCGGCACATCTTTATGATGCAAAGCATCTTCAAAAAATCCCACCAGTTCCGACCAGTTGTCAGTGGCCAGCTCCTTGAATTTCTTAAGCGAAGTTTCGCGAATCTGGCGCATGGCTTCAAACATTTCCGGCGCTTTAAAGGTCCGCGCCTCACGCTCAAGCTGTTCTGCTTCAGCTTTAAGCCGTTCCATTTCTGCTTTATTAAGCGCGATGACTTTTTTGCGCTCGGCATCCGGAAGCGCGGCAAGGCGCGCTTGCTCTTGCATAAGCGCGGTTTGAGTATCAAACTCTTTCATTTTCTTTGTCCGCTCCTGCTCATCCGGAATAGCCGCGATTCTCTCAAGCTCCTCGGAAGTTGTCAAAATCATCTCTAAATACGCGGCCTCATCCGCGCTTAATCTTGACCGCGCCTCTTCTGCTTCAAGTTCAGCTATATTAAGCTCAAATCCTTCCTCAGCGGGTTTTTTTTCTTCTTTTGGTCTTTTTGGCTCTGCCATATCTTTAATCTATTTCAATTATACGCTAAAAATATCCTGCTGTCCATAATTACTTGCGCACATATTTGTTCAAAATCGCTCGCGCTTCCGACGAGTTAATTGCGCGATCAAGAGCTTCCGCGTCGCTTGGCGCCAATTTATCTTGGAGTGTGGTTTTAATTTCATTTCTGAGCTCTTCCAGTGTTTTTCCAGTTGCGGAGGCGGCAGTCATTCTAATCCGCATATCAATGCCTTTGTTCCTATCCTCAAGCCAGCGTGCGGCCAACGCGTCTGCATCCAGCCCGGACGTACTTTCCGCATCGCGCTGGCGCTGGCGATAATTCTGAACCATGCTTAAAAGCTTTTTTTCAGCATCCGTGCCTGATGCCACGCCGCCCATTTCCGCGTTTACTTTTATCCTTGTGCGCTCCATTTTCTTTTTAGTAACCTCCCCTTGCGCTCCTTTTACATCAGTATGCGCGTTTTCTACATCAGGACTAATACTTCTAAGCGCGTCGGAAAACTTAGAATAAAGATCATCTCCTTTGTCAGTAATACTTGCCGTTTTATCATCATGATCTTTTTTGCGCTTTTCAAGCGCTTGGCGCGGTTCTTCATATTTTTTGTCATGCTCATCTGTTCTATTGTCTACCTCAATTTGAAGCTGTGGCAGCTTATTTTCAATATCCTTAAATTCTGCTTCTTCTTCATCAGTGCGCGCATATCCCGTCGTTTCTAATTCGCTTTTGCGCGAGGTTAGACGCTCTTGTTGCGCTTTTAATGGCGCCGTGTCTATTTCCAGCTCCAGATTAATCTGCGCTTCTTCATTTTCAATGCGCGCGCCTTCTTCAGTATTGTCCATAAACTCTGCTTCCACTTTTTTTCTGTCTTTTTCAAAATCCTTAATCAAACCGCTTGCTTTGCCGCGATCATCCTTGGAAAGGCCGCCCAGCGCGCTGTCCAGACCTTTACGCGCGTCTTTTTCCTCGCCTTCAGCTTCTTCAACTGCTTCCCCGGCTTTTTTGCCTTGATCTTTCCAATGTTGCTGTCTAGATCTGACAAGATTGCTTTTTCCTTGCTTAACCATGGCGCCGGAATGTCCCGCATCCTGTTCCTGCATTTCACTATATGCTCCCATGCCGCGCGATATTATTTGATGATCCATCATTTTTGTGCGCAACTCCTGCGCCTTAAGCAAACGATCACGCGCCTCGCTCGGACCGCCTTTAGCCGCGCTTTTTAAAAATCCCATGGGATTTTCCAACGTGTCAATTGGAGAAGCACCCGCGGCTAAAAGCCGGACTAGGCCGCTCTTGGATTGCAATCTTTGCATTCCTTTTTGCGCAATTGATCTTTGCCGCTTAAGCTGTGAAGTTTCGCGCATATGCTTATATGCTTCTTTCCATTTTGAAGGCCGCATTTCAATGCCGGTAGCCGCGGAAAGTCGTTCCACCCCATACCCTACTGCTGGTTTTGCCGCTTTATAGGCAAGCCCCGCTGCTAACTTGGTTCCTCTTCGTAATGCGCTCTTGGCCTGGCCAGCTACCCCGGCAATGGCTCCGCCCATTTGTTGCGCCATTTGCACGCCGGCCAAAAGCATCATGTTGCCAATGATAAATGAAATAATCGCGTCGGTGTTTCCGACATTTGTACAGGCAAATTGTATTTGGTCTGTGGAAGATACTTTTGCGGAGCCGAGCTGTGCCGCCGCGTTTCCTCCACCCACCGTTACAAGCGAAAGCCACAAGAAAAACGCGAGCATTGGCCCAACCATCACATTATTTTTAAATTCATCCCACCATTGCGTGTAATATTTTTGCCCTTGCGGAAAAGTTCCGGCTAAAAACGCGATCGGCGAAAGCACAGTTAAAAGCCACAGCGAAATAATGCGCAAAACCAAAACCGCCAAAATCACCGCGGTGGTAATAATTGAAATAACAACAAAAATAAGCGCCAGAAGCGCTCCGATAAGTATGCCCTGGTCGCCTGACAATGTGCCCTGCGGACTTGCCGTGCTTTTACAGGCATCTTGATTATATTGAAGCAAATCAATAATTTGAAAAATAGCCGCAAAGTTTCCACCCGCCGCGGCTTGATAACCATTGACAAAAGTCAGCATGATGACCTGAGAAAAATCAATCATTACTCCCACAATCGTGCGTGAAAAATTCACCAGCACAGCAAGGATAAGCATTTTAGGAAGGAGTTTTTTATAATGATACTCTTCCTGCCCTAAAATCGTGCCAAACGCGATAATCAAAAGCACCACAATAAAAAACATGTTGGCAATATCGCGCACAATCACCCAGCCATTAACCACGGCCAAAGAATTTACAAAATCGTTGTATTTTGAAAATGAAACAATGCCGGAAACCAAAATATTCAAAAGATTGCCTAACAATTTGATCAAAGCCCAGATAATATTGGTAAGCACCCGCAAAATCCAATTACTGCCATCATCGCCGGCATTTTTATCACCTGGTGTTGCCTCCGCATAAACCGGAGAGACCGCCAAAAACACCGCAAAAACAACTGCCAAGACAACCAAAAAAGTAATCCACTGCTTCTTGTTCCTCTTGAAGCATTGCATCATACAGTTATTAAGTATACCACTTCCTGACTTAGGCACACAATAATGCTATTGTACAGGCAGGTTCAAACCAAAATCCCCTCACCGGCCTAACGGCTCTCCCCTCCCTTAGGAAGAGGGTAGGGTGAGGGTCAACCAGGTGGTGTACACCCGTACCAAACGCCACAGGGCCGGCTCCGAACTTTTCGGACCCGGTCTTTTCTAATTTAATATTTTTCATCAACAAAAAGCTAGAAAATTAAAAGAAAAACTAAAATAAGAAAAACTAAAAAACACTAAAAAACAAGAAAGCTAAAATATCTTAAAGCTAAAATGCTTCGCGTCCAAAAAAGCGACGGCCGCATCTTTTCTGGATATGGAATATCTTTGAGATATTTAAGACGCAGATTGAGTTGGCTTGAGATACAAAACTTTTTATCACTACCACCCTTCCCATTCTTCCTATGTTTTGTAATTTTGCCGAATGACAAGACGATCCAAGGGTGAGGCGGCAACAATCTTCCCCACGACAATGCGAATCCATCGCTCTAATTTTTTTCTCTGCAAAAGTTGCCGCAGAGGTTCAACCACATCTCGATCGGTTACCCATACGCTATGTTGTAAACGAATAAAACCGCTTTCCTTCAAAAATTGGCGCAACATATTGCGCATAGCGCGTTCCTTCTCGGGAATATCAAAAATCACAAAACATTTTCCGTCGGAACATTGCGCTTTTGATGTTTTGATTTTATCGCGTAGCGCTTGCGTCCATCCTTTTTCCGTAAGCCGGTAGCATAAGCGTTTGCCGATCTTGCGCATCTCAATCAACTTTTGTTGCTTAAGATACCGAAGCCGTGCGCGCTCCTCTTTAGTAATTTCACGCTGTCTCAACTCTTGATACTGCTCAATATTTAGATACTGTTTACCGGAAGTTGCCCAGGAGAAAAATTCGGCGAATTCTTGCAACATTCCGCGCGCAACGCTCAAGCGCGCATTTAACCGAGATGACTTTTGTGCTTTCTTGGCCATACATTACAAATTATGAGATTACTTCCGTGAATGACTTATTCAATGATTTATCCACAGTTATATATCCGGCACCGGAGTTGTAACAACGGGTATACATACATACTACCACAAAATATGGTGTCCAGAAACGATGCGGCCGTTGCTTTTTTGGACGCGAGGTATTTTTTGTAATTTTCTTACACAGTATTTTCTTACACGGTATTGACAACAACCCCAAAAATCAGATAGGGTGCAGGTAGGTGAAAACAAACGCGGGGCCACTCCTCACCTGCTCCGACCATGGTCTGAGCTTCCTCTCCCTGGGGGAGAGGGTTGGGGTGAGGGCGCTTCGCAACAAAAAGGAGAGAGACCGATGCGTTCTTTCACAAGTTCCCTGCTGTTCGCGTTCATCCTGTCCATCCTGGGGCTGACCACCATTTCCTGCGGCGGAGGAGACGATGACTCGTCGTCCAATGAGGGCGAAAGCGAGGCGGAGGGTGAGGACAACGTTTGTGTGGTAGGCACTCCGTCTACCTGCGAATCGCAAAGCCAGTGTGCTCAATTTGATCACTGTGATCAACTTCTGGTCAAGGCGGATGACGGCGGGGACGATAGTGACAACGTGACCGAAGATAGTTATCAAAGTTATAAATCTTGTATCGCGGCAGAGGAACATTCTCCCTGCACCCTGCGTTGCGGCGATGGACAAACTCATCCGGGCCAGTGGACGCCTAATGAAGGGTGCTATTGCCGTTTCCTCGACGATGATTTCACTTTTGGACGCATTGAGGAAACTTGCAACGGGCTAGACGATGATTGCGATGGAGAAGTTGATAACGGCTTTGATGTCGGCCAGCCGTGCGACGGAGACGATGACGATCGCTGTGAGGAAGGCGAATGGGTGTGCAGTGCAGACGGCACAGATCAGGTCTGCACGGATGAAACCGACACGATTCCAGAGCTTTGCAACGGGCTTGACGATGACTGCGACGAGCAGGTAGATGACGGCTTCTACGATAGCGGTTACCTCGGCCAACCGTGTGGCAAGGAGGGTAGCAACATGTGTTACATGTGCAACTCCGATGGCACAGGCACCATCTGCACGGACTACCCTGGCCCATACGAAGAGATATGCGGCGACGGTATGGACAACAACTGCAATGGTGTCATCGATGGTGGCGGCGACGACGGCTGCTAATCAGGAGAGAGAAACAACAAGACCGGCCCGCCTTGCGGCGCGCCGGTCTATTTTTTTCATCACAAAATCCAAAGCTGAGCTTTGGTTGGGGAAAAGCTCAGCTTTTTCTATGGAGCTATTACAATATCTCCGGCAAATGAAGTCCAAGGATTATCCGAAGTAAACGGATTAACATCATCGCATTCCGCATCAATACAATTGCTTCCGTCAGATGGACTTAGCAACTGCCCTGTTGCGGGCGATATAACAACTGTCGGACAAGTTCCATTGCAAAATCCCCAATTATCTACGACCTGAATTTTTGGCGTAAACACACAGCACCCGCCATATAGTCCATTAAAATCAGCATCTGGACAGGCATTAGCGCCCGTAGCCGCTTTCCAATTCGGATCGCCCGGACCACTGCAAGAATACACATGGTCATAACGGTAATACGCGTCTGGCCCTTCCTGGCACGCGCCCGCGCTTTTTCCAAATGTACTGTTATCACACTTGCCGGCCCCGAGACGGTTTTTATACATTCCATTGCGTCCAAAAACGAGACGGCCGTCTCGTTTTTGGACGTTTGGTATCTCGAGTGCAAGCCATGTTCAACCCCACGAACATAATTGACAGTCAAATGCAAATGAGTTAGGGTGGAAGCAGGTTCAAACCAAAATCCCCTCACCGGCCTAACGGCTTTCCTCTCCCTACGGGAGAGGGTAGGGTGAGGGGCCAACAAGGCGTAGCGTAGCGAAGTCCTCCGAGTATGCGGGTGCCACAGACCCGCAGCCCGAAGGGCAAAGGCATGCGCGGCGCCAAAAGAGGAGGAAGAGAGATGAAGACGTTCTTTTTCAGCATGATCCTGGGGCTGATCATCATCGGCTGTGGCGGCGGGGACGATGACTCGTCGTCCAATGAGGGCGAATCCGAGGCGGAGGGTGAGGACAACGTTTGTGTGGTAGGCACTCGGTCTACCTGCGAATCGCAAAGCCAGTGTGCTCAATTTGATCATTGCGGTAAATTGTTGCCCAAGGAGGACCTCAACGACAAGTGGGACGCCAGCGACTACGATAGTTATTACGCTTGTATGGAGGCAGAGGAATATTCTCCCTGCACCCTGCGTTGCGGCGATGGACGAACTTATCCGGGCCAGTGGACGCTTCCCGATGGAGTCGGTGGAGACTGCCATTGCTATTTCCTAGAAGATAATAATTTCGATTACCCGGAGGAGCTCTGCAACGGGCTAGATGATGACTGCGATGGAGAAGTTGATTACGGCCAGACTGACGGAGACCATTGGCGTCCCGGCGGATCCTGCGACGGAAATGACGATGACAGTTGTGAGGAAGGCGAATACGTGTGCAGTGCAGACGGTATAGGTGTGGTCTGCACGGATGAAACCGACACAATTCCAGAACTTTGCAACGGACTGGATGATGACTGCGACGAGCAGGTAGATGACGGCTTTTGGGATTATCCCTACGGGCTTGACGGCAACTGTGACGGCGACGACGATGATCTCTGTGAAGGTGGTGTTTATGTTTGCGATTCCTCCGGCACAGGAACAGTCTGCTCGGATACCGACGAAAATACCCCGCTTGAAGAAAAGCTCAAAAAGTACCAAGACTCGTGCTACTATTTCTAAGAAGGAGATAGAACAACAAGACCGGCCCGCCTTGCGGCGCGCCGGTCTATTTTAATTGCTACGGAGCTATGACGATATTCCCTGCAAATGGAGTCCAGGGATTATCTCCTCCAATTACTGGATTCACTTCATCACATTCTACATCAATACAGTTGGCTGCATCGTTAGCTAATCCGACATCTCCAGGACAGGTTCCATTGCAAAATCCCCAATTATCTACGACCTGAATTTTTGGATTGAAAACGCAACACCCACCATAGAGCGATTTAAAATCAGTGCTCGGACACGCAACTCCTGTTTCCCAATTCGGATCATCAGTGCCGGCGCAGGAGTATAAATGCTCCACAGTGTATGGCTCGGTTTGACACGCTCTTGAGCTTGTACCAAGTCCGTGAGTTGTGTCTTCTCGTTTGCATTCTGTAGTACCAGGGGCGGCCGCTTTGGCATTTTTATACAATCCATCCGCGCTTCCGGTAATATAGCCGTCGTCCCAATCAATTCGCATCCGGCGAATAGGCAAATGCTGATCCGCGGCAAAGGCAAAATATCGCGCGGTGGCCACTAAGAAACCATTGACGCCAATGACTTGTGATCCCACAGCATACTCACCATTGATGGCCAGCGGTTCAGTCGCACTGCCCTGCGTTAAGGACGGCGCTGTGCCTATCGCGGCCCGAATCTGAGGCGCTCTTGCGCTACTACCAGAACCTGCTATTAGTCCGGTAGTATTAATTCCCATGCGGTTGTCCCATGTATTTCCTGCAAGAAAATACCATTTATTTGTCGTACTCCAGCCAAAGAGACCCCCCAAACCCGACGATTTGGCAAAAAGTTTTTCAAAACGTGCTATTCCACGAGTTACGGTTCCAACAGTTAAGGTTTCTTCGTCGCTTACCGGCAAAGGTGGGGTTTGTGGAGTAATTTCACCAGTTAAGTCTGAACCTGATGGTGCAAGATATTGCACTGCGCAGTCTTCTATACCACCTTCACCCTCGGCATCCTCTATATCGGCGCAAGCCCAGGGCCAGCCGGCAAACGGCACTACATTTCCTGCCACATCAAGGGCAAACGAATCAAGCCGATTATGATTCAAAAACCAGGGATTAGAATTTAAAGCAGTAGGCGGATCATTTTGTCCCAATGAGCTTGCAAAAGGCGTTGGCTGTTTATTTGAGAGATAAATACTAGCGACACCATCTAGCAAACATCTCTCAATTCCGTTACCGCCTCCGCTTCCACTGGATCCGGCATCACCTGAACCGCACTGTGACCAAAGTTTTTCCGTATCCGGCGCGCTGGCGCGAGCTCCAAGGGCCTCATCAATTTTTGCAATATAGTCGCAGTGAGGATGATAATGAAAATTTACATCAAACTCAACAGGATAGGAACCACCCCCCGTATTGCAAAGTGCTAGACGCAACCAAAGAAGTTTTTGAGTTTCATTATCAAAATTTAGGAGAACAAAAGCACCCTCGTATTGTTCAACACCCACATCATCCCATGTTCCATCTGCTTCACAGCTCACTGCACTGTTGCCATTATTCATAAGAGGAAAGCTGCTTTCATTTTTAAGCAAAGGAATAATTTTATTGGTCATGACATGTTCATTCGCTTCATTAGGTCCGCGATCATTTCCGCTCTCTCCATCAAAATTATTATCCGCACCCCAAGCCCACCAAGCTTCCTCCGGATTAAAGCGCATATCAAACATGTAGAAAGCTTCATCACTAATCTCTACATCTCCGTCGGTGTGTTGAGCAGGAAAGGTTGCATTGTACGAACCCTTCAAAATTCTTCCTGTCCCGGGATTAATACTAAACTCCCCATCCCGCTCGCTTGTATTACTCCCATTTTTTCCATTTACCCTAATCACAACTCTTTGAATATCATACCGATAAATATTCTTACTGCGCATGTCATAGGTTAAAGCGCGCAATTCTCCATCGCTGGTGCTTAACGCCCGAAACTCAATATCCTCTTTGATTCTTTCGAAAGAACTCTCCCCTCCCAACAAACAATAATATCTCCCATACGGCCCTTCAGCCAAACTGTCAGGATTGCCAACAGTATAGCTGGCCTGAACCGCGCGGGCGTAAATATCCTGCTCAGAGGGCAATTGGTCAACCGGAAGCCATGTAAGACAAGGATAGGTCGTTTGATCGCCATTTAAGACAGAACGATTTTGCGCCATATCATCCTCAAGACAATATCCGGCCAAGCCAATAACCGTGCGCGCGGCTCCTTTTGTTTGCCAGGTTCCTCCGGCGGTTTCGCACGCCAGTTTAGTGCTATTAAATGCCGGAAATCCAACACAGAGATTGTCCGGAATTTCAACTGAGCTTCCCGCGGTTCCGGCCAAAAGCGGGAAATAACGCGTCTCCCCGCCGTATTCAACTTTTTGATACTTGCATTCGCAGTTTGAAGAATCTGACAGTTCGCGCGCGTGTTCAGGTTCCACTTCGTTTTCACACAGCTTTATATTTTCATAGCTTAGATTATTTTTTGTATTTTCCGTTTTTGGAAATGGGGAGGCGCGCTCCGGATAGGCACGGCAGAATTTTTCTTCCGAGTGCGTTGTATTGAAACTCACTCCATCAGGAGAAATCACGCATCGGCCATCCGCGGTACAATCCTGTGAACCCAGACATCCTCCTGCACCGCTCCCCGGCGTGCAAGGAGTGCTAAGTACATGAGCAAGCACGTATTTTGGAGCTTCTCGCGTACCAACATTTACTTCCTGAAGCTGATCAATCCGGTAAAGGTTGGCAATTGAGTAACCAGTATAGTCTTGTCCTGAAAAAGTACGGTCGCGCAAGCGATACATAGTTTCCTTAAGAATGCCTAACTCACAGCGGGAAGGCGAACCGCCAGAGGCGGGGTGCCAAATGCCGCCTAACTCTCCGCATTTTGCCGAATCGTTAATTGTACATCTCTGCGCCAGGCCATCCCAATCAAATCCGGCATTGGCGCATGAGGCGGGATCAACTTGCGGCCGAAGATTTAAAAGCGGGCGCGGAACCCAAGAACCGCAGGTATTAATGGAAACGCTTCCTTCCTCCGGAGTTGCGGCCGAAGCATTACAGCGGCCCAAAATATCGCATACCGTCTTAAACCGTCCAAGCTGATCATCATAGGTAAATCGCGCGGAGGCGCATTGGAACCACTCCGCGCAAACCCGATCACGCTGAACTTTGAGCACCGTATTGGTGTTATTGGCCGCCCCTGCTCGGCATATTCCGCCGCCGCCTGTACATGCTGAGGAAAGAACTTGCCCAACTCCTGCTCCGCTTGCGACACAAACTTTTCCATGCTGGGTTCCTCCTACACAAATAGTTTCCTGAGAAGAAACGGTATTGACCAGCGCGCCTCTTTGCGCGTCGCTTAAGAAATAGGTTTGCTCCGCGCTCCAAAGTTTTGACGGATTTTCTTTGTTGTCAAATAAAACACATCCTTGCGCGCGCGAAACTTGTCCTTTGCAGGCCGAGCGCGCATCAATGAGCCGCGTGTTGTCTTTAAGGTAATAGGTTTTGCCAACTCCATTTACATCAACATCCGTAGGATCAGTAAGCGCGGTACAGGTTGCCTGCGGAGCCGGACAGGCCCCGGCTTTGCCGCCATAGCTTGGATCGGCGTTTTGCCAAAGTCCAAAGGTCGTGCCGCCAATTAAGTAGGTGTTTATCACATCAACTTTAACGCGCGGCCGCACATCTCCGCCCGGAGCACCTTCAAGATCTTCAACCGTAACCGCGCCATAGCAGGGCGTTTCAGCTTCGCACTGTCCAGTTGTGGGAGTAAGTTGTTTCCATTTTCCGCCCGCGCCTTTGGTGCAGGTTTCCACATTGCAATCAACCCCGCCGCATTCTCCGGGATCAAGTGTATTTCCACCCGGATCAACGCAGGTGCCGGTTACAAAATTCCACGCGCCAAATCCTTGACACTCTTCTTTGGTATTAAAATATATTACGGCAAGAGTTGCGGGATCAGTATCAGTGGCTCCATCTACCACGGGCTGTTTTTGCGCTCTAAACCACCCCAGATAAGTGCCGGCGCCAATTGCCACATTTGTTTTCCACTCGCATCCGGAAGCGCCGGGATTTTTAAAGTAGGCCGGACTGTTGTCTGAGCGCGTCCAGGCCTCGCACCCTCCGGCTTCAAACGTACAAAGCGTTTCATTGTACTTGTTTGGATTATTGATGCGGCGCAGAGTGATATCCGGCGCAGACTCTGCGGCAAACGCAGTACATCCTTTTTGTTTTTCATTGCAAGCTTTGGCAGAGGCCTTGTCAATGACCACAAAGCGATGAAGGTCATTTGGAACTGTCCAATCATCAACTGTTAAATTAAGATTATATGAGCAATAAGTCTCATCTGTTCCAATGTCACAAACATTTATACTATTAACAAAACAGTCACCCGGCGCGCCGCGACAGATGCCGGAATTGGTGGTATTGAATTGTTGACTATACTGAGAATCCAAACCGCGCGTGTCAATCAAATCCGTACAGCCCACAGCTTCCTTGCGGCAAAGCGAAGAGAAGGATTTTAGATATTGCGGCGGCGTACCGGCACGATCTTTGTACTCGCGACAACCCAGCATTGCTCCGCGCAAATATCCTCCGCCGGCTTCAGAGGAAAGCGTATCGCAAGAAGCCGGAATTCTTGATGAGTTTTTCACCAGATAAACCGTGTCGCGGACTTCGCGTAAAATCACATCATCAAGATAAAAAGTCGCGGTTGATCCGCTCACATTGCGGAAAAGAAGTTTTGGATCATTTAGATAATTGCAAGTTGAGGTGCCTTGAGGAATTGTACAGCGCACCTCGCCTCCAATTGAACAGGGAGTAGAGGCAGTAACAGTAACTGCGCCGGTAGAAGGACAGGGCAAAATATCAGCTTGAGCAACAGTTGAGAGTGCTAATGGTCCTAATTCAAATCTTTGCCAATCCGGAGTAAGCGCTACTGCGCCGAGAGCTCCGCCGAAAATATCTTCCGGTGCGCCAGTTCCGCCATGGTTTTTTAGGAGCGCGCGCAGTTTGCTTCCCGCAGTGCCTTTGGCATTGAAGGAAACAAAGTAATTGCCTCCGGGAGTAAGGAGCGGGGAAGCCCCAGTCGGATTATTCAATCTCCTATCCGTGCCGCCATCATTTGGCACACTGCCGTTTTTGAGCGAATGCCCTTGCACTGTAAGCGCCTCACTGGAATATTCACCGTAAAGGGAAGGCCAGCCAATTGTGCTAAGCGGAGTGGTAATAGATTCAAAATCTTCGCTAAATACTTGCGCGATATTTGATCCTGTATTTCCCTTAAATCCGCGACAACCGTTAAGAGCCGCAGAGCATCCTTTGGAAAGTGACGGCGCGCCAAGATAAAGACATTGCTTAAGTATTCCATCCCATGAACCATGCGAAGCCAAGCAAGCTGTTTCTTCCAATCGCAAACGCAAAGCATCAGGTGTTTCTCCAGTTTTTGGCGCAATTTCCGGCAGGCGCGGCAGTCCAGTCCAGCGGAAGCTTTGACACTCATCAGTGGAGATAATCGTGCGGCTTAAGAAACGATTAAAGATATTGCCATTTGCGTCATAAAATGCGCGGCAATCAGTGCGCTCCTCAGGAGTCAGATCTGAATCCGGGGCAGGATCGCAAATAGCTTGATTAGTTCCTGCGTCTGTTGCAGTATTGTCTTCACAATTAACAGTAACAATGCCGCCGGTCGTAGTGGGAGGAGTTACTGAATAATTCGTACAAGGCGGTATTGCAGGGCCAGCAGTAAAGGTTTTAATCAAGTCGTTACCGGCGCTATACGAACGGTTAGATCGCTTAAAGCTCCAGGTTTTAAGTTGATACCCGGTTGTATCTGATCCTTCCCAAGTAAAGTAGGTTTGAGAATCAGGCGCGGGAACTTGACAAGCGCGCAAATCTGAATAGTATTGTCTTTGCTCGGTGCGCAAATTGGTAAATTCTTCACAGCCGTCATTTTCCGCGTTGCAGACAGTAGATTTTTGTGGAATAATCGGATACAAATCCTCTTGCGGAGTTGGCGGAGTTGTAGGCCAAAGACGATCAAGATCAGCAGTGGAAAGTTTTGTCTGCAAAGCCACGCGCGTAAAGGCCGGTTCAAACTTGGAAGGCAGTTTCAAATATGTATCATAACCAACGCATTCGCCCGGACATTTGTCCAGGGCAGTGGCAATGGCGGAAATAGGGCTTAGCCCTGCGGCAGGGCTAAGCCCTGAAGGCGTGTATAATTCGCACCCAACTTCTTCGCCTCGGCAGTAGCGCGTATAACCTTCACAAAGAGAATTTTGATTGGCTTCACCAGTACAGCCAAGGTAATCCGGCGGAATGCGGTAATATGATTTTTTAATCTCAGTTGTAGTACCATAACCTTCACGATAATTTGTGGCCTGCGCACCTGCTTCAAGTTGGACTGCGTCAGCATAAATATCAATAAGGATAGTTGAACTGCCACTTCGTAAAAGAAAAACTTGCGCTTTTACTGCATTTTGTGGCGCAGTAAATCGGCAAGAGCGACGAACATAACTTGTTGTATTTCCTGCCTCAGTTGAAGGTGCAAATTCAAGTAGGGCGTCATTACCTGGTGTTGTTAAAGTACAAGTAGTATCTGCGCTACTCAAGTCAATCAAACTACTACTCTCGGTTGAGAGCCTAACAAGTGCATGTGCACGTTCAGTAATATCACTCCCTCCTTTGGCTGACAAAGAAATTGCATAGGTTAAACCGCCTTGAATAGGAATATTAGCTTGATGAACTGCACCTGAAGAAAGTTTTATTGCGCCTCTGCCTTCAAATGATTGCGCTCCATCTGAAGACCATTGCCCAGCAGCTACTACATCTAGCCAATCATCCGGCGCGCCTGTTGGAGCAACATCATCCTTTTCAAACCCGGGATTTTTAATAAGATTTGGCGCCGGAGACGAGATAAATTCCGTACAGCCCTCATTTGTTGCGTCGCATTTTGGAGCATCGCGATCAAGATAAAGCCGCGAAGAGTTTGGATCCCACGTGCCGGCAGGAGTTTGCGCGGTAAGTAGCGCTGTGCATCCGGCGTTTTCCGCATTGCATGAACCAAAGTCCACGGTATTTTCCAAAATTGAAACCACACTTCCTTCTTTTGGCGTAAACGTATCGCAACTCGCGTATTGCTTATCGCAAGTATCCGCGTCAAACCGCCAAGTATTTCTCTCGCGCGTGCAATATCCCCAAGCTTGGCATCCTCCCTGATTATCCTCGGCCACGCAGTGTTTCAAATCCGCGCAGGTATCTTGCCGACCGCTTTGCAATCCGTCCAGGCTGGCGCCGGAGACAATCGCGCCGCAGGTTGCTGGAGGCGCGTCAAGAACCCAATTTGGATCAACCAGTCCGCAAAAACGATCTTCCGCAGGATCAGCGGTTTTTCCTTGGCATCCGGGACTGTCTCCTTCTTTGGTATAGCCGTCAAGCACGTCGCCAAACGTTGCAGTGGATACAGTGGATGCAGTGGATGCGTCCTGTAAAATCCTTTGCGCGGCAAATTCCCAACCCAGCGGAATGATACGCAATAATCGAAGTTTCTTAAGTGATGAATTAGGATAGGCAGTTAAATAGTCTCCTTCATTTGGTGTTCCTTCATTAGCAGGACTGATATATCCAAACGGCCGGTTGCGTTCAAGATACCCTTTTTGCACTGCCTCAGAAACTGTAAGCGGCGTCCCGGCAAGCGCTTGTTGAATCGCGGCCATAAACTTAGTGTCAATGGTGCATTGAAACTGCGTGGCAAATTTTTGTTCATTAATACCTGTAGGACAAGAGCCAAGTTCAGTTACATAATCAAAACCGCCATTGCTTACCCGAATTTGGGGGGTAAGGAGCGAAGCAACAACTGGCGAAAGTCCGGGCGCAACCGCGACTCCAGCCGATGGCGACGGCCCGCCTACTTCACTGGCTAGATTGGGAAAAGTAGTTGGCTCGTCAGAAACCAGTCCGGCCATAATAGACTTAAGCACGCGGGAAATCAGGGTGTTGGTAAAGGTTGACAAAATTGTCGTGCCAACCGCAGACCAAACCGCGCCTGAACGCGAACCAATAAGACCGCTTGTAATATCGCCTGTTGTAATATTATTGCCACCTTTTTCTTTGGCAAGTTCGTCAAATTTTGATTTTATCGCCGTAGATGGCGTGGTAATATTGCCTGAAATAATCCCGCTTTGCGGCAAAATCCCTTCGCTTTCCTTGCGTTTATTCGCCGCTTCTTCTTTTTTGCGCTTAATGACAATGCGAAATTCTTCATTCGCTTTAAAGGCCTGGCCAAGATCAGTATTATCCGAATCAAATGAGAGCGAAGCGTGCTTGAGCAGTTCTTCTGAACTGGTCAATTGCCGCGAAAAATTTTGCCAATTGCCAAGGGTTTGGACAAAATCGCATTTTGGCTTTGGCCTTTGAAACCGCTCAGCAAGACCAAGCGCGATAGAAAGGGCAATATTGGGAAGCGCTGGACCACACAGACTAAATCCAAGATCGCCCCAAATCGGATTTTCTGCAAGCGTGCCAATAAATTCTCCAGCGCCATCATAAGCCACAGAGGTAAGATAAGTTCCCCAATCTTCCCTTTCAAAACAGGCATTTTCGCCTTTGCAACCCGAAGCTAGTCCAACAGCCAAATCATAGGCAAGCTGTTGACCCATTAATGTTACTGTATTAACCAGCCCCATTAGAGCTGAAGCCCAAAGTGCGTCCCATACACCAAATTCAATGTTTTCTTTAATTTCTTGCGTAGCATATATAGCAACTGGCGAAACAGGCGCTTCTTCTGTCGGAATAGCAAAAACTGGCCGCGGCGCAAATACCGTTGCGACAACAAAAACAAAAGAAAAACAGACGAGCAGGGCTGAAATAGTAATGCGACGAGCAAAACGACTAAGCATAAATCCGAATGACGAATTTCGAATGACTAATCAATCTTTAATGATCTAATGATTTAACTTTATTTGCTCTACTAGTGCGTACAATACTGGCAAATATAAGATTGAGCTCATGCGCTTCTTTCCAAAGTCTACGCGCCTCTTCTTTACATTCTAAAACTGTAATGGCTAGCATACGCAACCAATATTTTACTTCTCTAGACTCCTTTCGGCAAATGCCTATTTTATGGGTAAAATCATTCCGTGATTCTGCATCGTCAGCCTCGCAATAATTCGCACCTACGCTTGTCCCCGCTCGTATACCTTGACTTATAAGCGGCATAGTAATCGGATTCATTGGTACTTTTTTATAGAATTTGATAATTTCCTCACCAAATCGGGCTGTTCTTTCCTCCAAATCAAATTTCTTTTCCATATTTTGGCTCGTCATTCGTCATTCGAATTTAGTCATTGATTAGTCATTCGTCATTCTGGTTTCGTCATTTCTTATTCACATCTTTCAACGTCTCCTGATATAATTTCACAATCTGTTCGTCAGTAAATTTTGCCAGCAGATTTTTATCAATCCCGCCTTGCAAAAGCAGATCGCGAATTGCTTGCGGTGAGGGATTTTTCGGAAGCTCCTCAATTTGCGGCTCTTGATTTTGAGGGCCGCTCACCGGGGCAATGCCGCTTTGAGCGGCCGCTTGTTCAAACATTTTTCTCAGTGCCGCATCATCAAACTGGCTTAAGACATCTTCAGATACTCCTGCTTGCCGCAAAAAATTTCGTATTGAGGCAGGATCGCTAAATCCCGGTACCCCTATCTTTTCAAGCTTGGCCGTAATTGATGTCTGATAAAGACTTTTGGTAATTTCGTTTTGTTCAGTTTCGCGCGCGGACGGAAGCGCCAGCGCGCGGCAATCAGTACCTTTGGGACAATTAGGATCTGTCCCTGCTTCAATCTCTGCCTTATCAATTATACCGTCAGAATCAGTGTCTTCCAAAAAAGGGCTGGTGCGATAAATTTGAAGCTCTTGCGCATCCGGAATTCCGTCGCGATCAGTATCTTTGGTGGAGGTAAAAAGTTCCTCCTCCGCAGTTCTGCTTTGCGAAAGCGATTTAAGCTCATCTGCGCTTAAAAGATGAAATGGCGCGCGCAAACGCTCCGGAAAAGTAGACATTGCCAGCGCAAATGTTCCCAGCCCCAATACAATAACCGCACCAAACCCGGCGGCTATTATCCATGGCTTTTGCTTCTTCATAGTAGCATTATTATGATGCAAATCTACAAATCTAATGCTAATCCTCGAATTGCGAATCTATTTGCTATTTGTAGATTGGCATGAAATTCGTATATTGGCATTATATACCAGTATATCAAAGCAAACGCGCAAGCGCAATCCAATTTTCCACGCTTAACTCCTGGGGGCGCGCCCGCGCGGAAAGACCTGCGCGTTTCAAGGCCTCAAATACCTTGTCCCGAGGCATTTTCAGACCGGCAGAGAGGTTATTTTGAAGCTGTTTTCTGCGGCTTGAAAACCCAATTCGGACGATTTGAAACAGGTGTTTCTCAAAGTTATGAGTTGATGGAGCGCCGGGGACGCCTCTCTTTTTGTCTTGGGCAAAAAGAGAAGTGTCCCCTAGCTCAATTCTCAAAATCGCAGAATCCACCTCCGGCTCTGGCCAAAACGCACTGCGCTCCACATACGCTACAATCTCGGGCTTACCAAAGTATTGTACTGCCACCGAAAGGATTGACATCCCCTCACCCTTTTTCCCTCTCCCTAAAGGAAAGGGCACGGAATCAATTCCCTCTCCCCGTGTGGGAGAGGGTGGCCGCAGGCCGGGTGAGGGGCTTGCGCATACCCTTTGCGCCACTTCTTTTTGCACCATCACCACAATGAGTTCTGGCTTAGGTTCTTGCTCGGTAAACTTCCTAAGCACCGCCGAGGTGATGGAGTACGGAAGATTAGCTACAACTTTATAAGGCGTCCCCTCACCCTCCCCTCTCCCCAAGGGAGAGGGTGGCCGCAGGCCGGGTGAGGGAGGATGGGTGGGGTTATGCAACATCTCCACTAGTTTCTTATTTGGAATTTTCAAAATATCGCCAAGCACTATATCCGCATTTTTATAAAGCGCAAGCAATTCGGTTGCCGCGCGATACATCTTTTGGTCAACTTCCACTGCAACTACCTGTTTTACCTTTTGTGCCAGCTCTTGCGTAAGCGCTCCCAACCCCGGCCCAACCTCCACCACGCAGTCATCCGCGTTCAGCTTCGCGGCATCCACTACCATTCGCGTAATTCGCGCGTCAACAACAAAATTCTGTCCGAATTTTTTACTCGGCCTAATACTATATTTATCGCACAATGATTTAATTTCATCTATTTTCATAAAGCGAAACTGGTCGCGGAGGTGGCTGCCAGCAAAAATGTTGCGGAGGCCGAGCGGGCACGGTGTCCCGCCTTGGCGGGACGAGCGAGGCTGAGCACAAGCACCGCTTTGCACGCTGGGCAAAGCGAGTGCGGTTTTTGCGGTAGCTACCGCCGAGAATCAGTTGAGCGACCCTTCTTCCATCGTAAAAAGCTTTCCACAAATGGTTCTAATTTACCATCAAGCACACTGTCTGTGTCAGAGGTTTCGTATTTTGTGCGCAAATCCTTAACCATATGATATGGCTGCAAAACATAAGAGCGAATCTGATTTCCCCACGCCGCTTCTTTATATTCTCCGCGCACTTTTTTTAATTCTCTGGTCTGCGCCTCATCAGCCAGCAAATGCAATTTGCCGCGCAAAACTTTCATGGCGGTTTCTTTATTTTGCTGCTGACTGCGTTCATTTTGGCAAGTGACTACAATTCCGGTTGGAATATGCGTAATCCGCACAGCGCTGTAAGTTGTTTGCACGCTTTGCCCGCCATGCCCTGAAGACAAATATGTATCAATGCGCAAATCTTTGGGGTCAATGGTAACCGCCACTTCTTCCAGTACCGGCAAAATTTCTACCAGCGCAAAGGAAGTATGACGCATTTTCTCCGCGTCAAATGGCGAGATGCGCACCAAGCGATGTACTCCCCGCTCGCTCTTTAGCCAGCCATACGCAAAGCGGCCACTTATCTCAAGCACAATAGATTTTATTCCGGCTTCCCCACCGCGCGACTGAGAAATCTCACGCGCAAACAGTCCGCGCCGCTCGCAAAAGCGCGTATACATGCGCAGAAGCATTTCTGCCCAATCTTGCGCCTCGGTCCCGCCAGTGCCGGCATGAATTGCTAAAATACAATCGCTCTTGTCGTAATCGCCGGAAAACAGTACAAAAAATTCTAAATCTTCAAATTTCTTTTTTGCCTCCTCATATTGAATGTGCAACTCTTCTTCAAGGGACACGGTCTGGCGGCGCGGGTGAGCGGCATTGGGAGCGTCTGCAGCGTTAGCGAAAGAGGACCCTTGCAGCCGCGAATCCTGCGCTGCCGGGCCATGTCCCGCCGTGGCAAGATCGATCAACATTTTTACTTCTTCTTTTAATTTTTTCCACTCCTCAAGTTCGCTTACCAATTCCTCGCGCCGCTTGGATTTCTTTTTTGCCTCTTCAGGCAAAGACCAAAAATCGGGGCGCGACATCTGCGCCTCGATCGCGGTGATTTCTTTTTGAGAAGAATCCAGGTCAAAGCAGCCTCCAGGTGTTTTCTATCCTGGAGGCAAGGTCATTAAGTTGTTTGAGAAATTCTTTCATACTACAATTTAATCTGCCTCGCGTACTTCCCCAGTACCGGCATTTCCCAATACTTCCCTTGCATGGCACTTTGAATTCCCAAGACAGCCAGTACTAAAAGTCCAATAGTGCCAAAAAATCCTACAATCCATCCGATAAGCGGGACCCAGGCCACAAGCCAAACAATAAATGAAGTAATGGTAAGCACAAGACCTTGCTTGCCATGAAACTGCGCAAACTCTGATTGGCGTTTGCCCAAAAGCGGCAAAAGACACAAAATCCACAAATATCCAATCGCGGCTAAAATCTTCTCATCTTTGCTCGGGTTTTTCCGCCCTGCTTCTTCCTGAACAATTTTTTCTTTTTGAGCCATAATTTCTTATTTTTATGGTTTATTTTACTAGTATATCATAAAAAAGAAAGCAGGGCAACCAGCATACTGGTGCCCAGACTACCGAAGGGCAGGCCGCAGCGAAAACCCTGGCGCAGCCGAACAAAGTAGAACGATTTTGAAATCTCTATAAGAGTATTGTGAGGCGAGCCGGAGCGCGGGCGGGCAAGTCCAGAAAAACGAAAACAGCCCGACGCGTGTTTTCGCGCGGGCTGCTCGAGGTAGTCTCCCTCTTTCTTTAATAATCCATCCCCATACCCCCACCCATGCCACCCATGTCAGGCATACCCCCACCTTTTTCTTTCTTCTCCGGAATGTCGGTTACCACGCATTCGGTAGTCAGTACCATGGAAGCGATGGAAACCGCGTTTTGTAAAGCAAAACGGGTAACTTTGGTAGGATCAATAATTCCCGCGTTCACCAGGTCTTCATAAGTATCCGTGGCGGCATTGTACCCAAACGCGCCGGTTCCTTTGCGCACGGTCTCTACCACGACCGATCCTTCTTTGCCCGCGTTTTGCGCAATTTGGCGCACTGGCTCTTCCAATGCCCGACGCAAAATCCGCGCGCCCACTTTTTCCTCGCCTTCCAGTTCCCGTTCCAACTGCTCCAGCCGAGGAAGCGTACGCAAAAGCGCCACTCCGCCGCCAGCCACAATGCCCTCTTCCACTGCGGCTTTGGTAGCATTAACCGCGTCTTCAATGCGCATTTTCTTTTCTTTCATTTCAGTTTCGGTTGCGGCGCCAACTTTGATTACCGCGACCCCGCCAGCCAGTTTGGCCAACCGCTCCTGTAATTTTTCCCGATCAAAATCCGATTCCGTGGCTTCAATTTCTTTCTTGATTTGTGCCACCCGGTCTTTGACGGCTTTTTGATCACCCTTGCCTTCCACAATCGTAGAATAATCTTTAGTAGACACGACCCGACGCGCTTGTCCCAAATCCGTAAGCGTTACGCTGTCCAATTTCAGCCCCAGCTCTTCAGTAATAACTTTGCCGCCGGTTAAAACCGCGATATCCGAAAGCATAGCTTTGCGGCGATCTCCAAACCCCGGCGCTTTAATGGCCAAGGTCATAAAAGTACCGCGCAATTTATTGACTACGAGCGTTGCCAACGCCTCCCCATCTACATCATCCGCAACAATGACCAGCTCCTTGCGTCCGGACTGCGCCACCTTTTCCAGTAGTGGCAAAATATCCTGTACCGAAGAGATTTTTTTGTCCGTAATTAAAATGTAAGGGTCGTTATACTCGGATTCCATGCGCTCGGGACTGGTAATCATGTAAGGAGAAATATAGCCCTTGTCAAAACGCATGCCGGAAACCGGTTCCACCTCGGTTCCAAACGACTTGGATTCCTCCACCGTAATCACAATATCCTTTACATCCGCGACTTCTTTGCTAATTTTTTTAATGGCCTCGGCAATATGGCGGCCAATTTCAGCGTCATTGGCCGCGATGGAAGCTACTTGCTGAATTTCATCATGGGTTTTTACCGGCTTGGAAATCTTGCGCAACTCTTCCACTACGGCATCTACGGCTTTATCCATGCCGAGCTTTACCAACATGGGATTAGCGCCGGCGGCCACATTTTTAATCCCCTCCTGCACAATGGCTTGCGCCAGTACGGTAGCGGTAGTGGTGCCGTCGCCGGCCACATCATTGGTCTTGGAAGCAACTTCTTTGACCAAATCCGCGCCGACATTTTCAAATTTGTCCTGAAGTTCAATTTCTTTCGCTACCGTAACGCCGTCTTTGGTAATCATGGGACTACCAAAACCGCGATCCAAAACCACATTGCGACCCTTGGGACCCAGCGTTACTTTCACTGCGTTTGCGAGTTTGTCCACTCCATGGCGGAGCGCGTCTCGCGCGTGTTCTGCATATATAAGTTGTTTTGCCATATTATTTATGATACGAATCTACAAATTTTTAGCGAATCTACGAATATACGAATTCGTATATTTGTTGATTCGTCATATATTAGCTGATTCGTATCATATTATTATTCCCATTATGTCTGATTCCTCCAAAATAAGATATTCTTTTCCTTCGACCTTGACTTCATCCGGGCTATACTTTTTAAACATCACTGTATCGCCCACTTTTACATCCATAGGCGCGCGCTGGCCATTATCCATTAGTTTGCCTGGCCCACAAGCAATAACCTTGCCCTTTTCCGACTTTTCTTTATCTGCCGTTGCCGGCAAGATGATTCCTCCCTTTATCTCTTCCTTAATGGGTTCCACAAGAACCCGATTTGAAAGCGGTTTAAGCATATACTTGTGATACGAATCTACAAATGTTACGCGAATCTACCAATATACGAATTCGCATATTCGTTGATTCGTTCGAAATTCGCTGATTCGTATCGTATTAAGGGTTTATTAGGAGGCTAGCACTTGGACCTAACGAGTGCTAACCCAACTGGCCCTATCTTGCTACAAAGCTAAAAATCTGTCAAGAGGCCGGCTTTGTGGGGTTTGTGGATAAACCAAGGACACTCCAGAAAAGCAGGGCACCAAACGGTAATGTCCACAGATAATGATCAAAAACTAAGAGTATGTAGAAAGTAGTAAGTAGTATGTAGTTTGGTGATTGACGCCAGAGAATATATAGTACAAATATAAACAACGCTAGGCCAACCACCCCTAACTCTGCCCACACAAGGAGTGGCACACTATGCACGGGTTGGTAGCTATAGAGTGGATCATTTGGGCGCAGATCACGGCGTACGGCTTGCGTGTAGTTTCCAATCCCCACTCCGGCAACCGGATGCTTTTTAATTAGCGTCCACGCTTCACGCAATCCTTCCATTCTTTCCGCGCGCGACTTAACTTCCAGACGCGCGTCCCCCGCAACCCGCGCGCCTATAAGCGGGCGATATAGGAATGCAAGTATGAATATGTAGAATATAGTAAGTAGTATGTAGGGGTTTGTCACTCTAAAACGTTGCGGATGATTTGATGCGGCCGCACGCTTTTCTCCGCACCATAAAAAGACCAGTAGAAGCAAAGTTGCGAACCATGCCGCGCGAGAAAAAGTAAAAAAAATACCAGTGAGTAAAACAGGGATAGCAACCCTGATGGCTACCTGACAAAATACAGTGCGGCCGCACTGTATTTTGTCAGGTAATGTTTTGTTGATTTTTCGCCATACAATAAACACAACCGCCAATGCCACTGCTAAATACCCTCCCAGCACATTGGGATGCGGCAGTCCGCCATAGGCGCGTAGCCAGCGCTCCGTCCCAAACTCCACAACTGAAGTACCCAACGCGCGCGGATCATGAAGCGCCATACCTAGAAGGGTTGATGCAAAACTAGATTGGGTGAGAAATTGATAAATGCCAAGCCCGGCTTGTACGACTGCGCCAATGATAAAAGCCCACATCACACCCTCACCCTGCCCTCTCCCATGAAGGGAGAGGGAACTTGTTTTTACTTCCTCTCCCCTTGCGGGAGAGGATTGAGGTGAGGGGTTACGCAATATCAAATACAACAGTACTCCCTCCAATAATACTAACGCACCTTGCAGTGCTACCGCGCGATCCGGAGACCAGAGCATGGAGAGAAATGCCCAGCCAGCAAACGTCATCCCGAGCACAGCGAGGGATCTCGCGCGCATGTGTGATCGCGATATAGCAATATAACAATATAGCAATATTACAATCCACCCTACAATCTCAATCCCATACACCGAAAGCGTGCCATACTCATAAAACGGCACTTCCCGAATAATATACCTTGTCTGCAAAGGCAATAAAAAAAAGAAAAGCATTAACCCCCACCTTCTCCCCCTTAGGGTAAGGCCCGCTTCGCCCGCAAAGCGAGGCGAGGGGAGGGAGAGGGGGTTACGCCACCGTTGCCAATCGCGCCTCGTACTCTTTTCGATATTGCTCTCGTTTGTCATGGTCATGAAATTTAAGAAATTTATCGCTCACAACCACACTAGTATTTTTGTTCGCGGCATCCTTGAGATATGGCGGCATGATGCGCATTTGCACATTCCTTAAAATGCGCTCTATTACATCTCCGATTTTCCAACCCCCCGATCCCCTTTGCTCTTTTAAGACCATTACACACTTAGGCGGGTAAATCTCTTCTGCTTGCGGAAGTTCTTTATGCACCCAGCTATTGCTCCGCCAAAAACGCGCTTGCGCCTCTGCGCGCGCAAATACTGGCCTAAGCTTGCTCATCCAATAAAGATAGTATACATCATTTGGAAGTGCGAGAGTCTCCATCGGCGCCCCGGAAGCGGCAAAAAATGAAAGACAGAGTCCATCTTTTGCGTGATCGCTCTTTGGGCGAAATCCTGTGAGCTCTGCAAGCAGTACCGCGAAAAATCGCGTACTCCAAATCCTTCCGTTTCGCGTCACTATAAATAAATCAATGTCGCTCTCCGACTTTGCGTGTAGAAATCCAAGTGAATTGCAGACGTAGACGGCTTCAATGCCGGGAAACCATTGAAGCAAACGCGCAAAACGAACCGCCTTTTCAACTTTTGACTTTGACCCTCGATAGCGCAACTCCCGCTCTTTTATACATTGATCGCCTCCGCGCAGATGCCACATTCCATTTACGCATTGCAATTTCTTTTTTAGAAGCGCGCTCTTCTTTAGCGCCTCATATACACTTGCGTAGGTAGTACGCGTCCGAAGATTTTGCCAGACCTGAAGAGTAGTCAATGGGTAAGAAAAGACATCGAAGTACGTTATTGCCTCAAGAATTGCCCGCTGCAGACGCTCTTGGTTTGAGGAAAACATATTGCTGTATGATAGTGAGTACATTTGTCACAAACCAGTACAGTATCACGCCGCCCGGTAAAGATGCGCCAATAAACACAGTAAAGACTGGCATCACATAAAGCATTTGCTTGTTCATCATGCCAAGCATTGCCTCATCTTTGCTTGCTTCCGTAATCTTTTTCGGCTTATGAAAGGAGAGCATCTTCGCCTGCCAGAATTGTGAAATGCCGGCAAGTATTGCGATTGGAATACTTGCTTTTGCTAAATTTAAAAATCCAAACGCTAATACATTGATTGCATCCGGCTTATTTATAAAACCATATAAAAGTTCAGCTCCCCCGTTTTTAAGGCCAATCTGCATTGCTTGATAGAGCGCGATAAAAATCGGCAATTGTACCAGGAGTGGCAGGCATGAAGAGGCAGGATTTACTTTTTCCTGCTTATAGAGTTCCATCGTCGCCTTCGCTAGACCTTGCTTATTGCCTTTGTATTTTTCCTTAAGCGCGTTAAGCTTTGGCTGAAGCGTCTGCAAAGATTTTTGCGACTTCATGGACTGCAATGTCACCGGCAAAATTATGAATCGCACCGCTAGTGTAAGCAGAATAATCGCAACGCCAACATCGCCAACAAGATTATAAAGCGCGATAAGAGCGTTGAATGTTGGTTTGAGAAAAATGGTATTGTAGAGAAAAATCATAATATAAAATCCCAATGATCAATTACCAATGACCAATCAATGTTCAAATATCAAAATCCACAATTGGTCATTGAACATTGAGATTTGGGGTTTCTGCCGCTGGGGCTTCCTCTGAGCTTGCTACGGCTTGTCCTCCTTCACCCAAAATATTAATCCTCCAGCCGGTAAGTTTTGAAGCCAGACGCACGTTTTGCCCTGCGCGCCCAATAGCAAGTGAAAGTTCAACATCAGGAACAGTTACATTGGCAATTTTAGTTTCTGAATCAAGCGCTACTTTCTTTACTTTTGCCGGAGAAAGTGCGGCAGAGATAAACTTCTCCGCGTCCTCATACCATTGTATCACATCTATCTTTTCTCCGCCTATCTCCGCGATAATCGTCTGGATACGGCCGCCACGCTGGCCAATACAAGAACCAATCGGATCAATATTAGGATCTTTGGAGATCACCGCGAGTTTTGAGCGAGATCCAGCTTCACGCGCCACGCCTTTAATTTCAACCACTCCGCTTTGCACTTCGGGTATTTCCAGCGTAAAAAGCGCGGAAACCATGCGCGAGTCAGCACGCGAAACAATAATCTCAGGTCCTTTTGAACCCATCCCAACTGACTTTACATAAAACTTCATGCGTTCACCCGGACGATAGGATTCCTGCGGTATCTGTTCACCGAGCGGCAAAATCGCAGAAGTGCGACCAAAATCCACAAACTGAAGCCGCCCTTCACGCCGCCCGGAAACACCGATCATGATTATTCCTTCTTTTCCTGACCATTCTTCAAAAATGGACTGCCGCTCTGCTTCACGGAGTTTTTGAGTAATAACTTGCTTGGCAGTCTGCGCGGCCATGCGTCCAAAAGCGTGCGGAATTTCAAGCTCAATGCGCAATTCTTCGCCAAGTTCCGCATCCGCTTTTATTGCACGCGCCCCGGAGACCATCATCATGGTCTTGGGATTGAATTTTTCAACCTCTTTTTCAATCTCTCCCTCTACCTCGGTGGGAGAGGATTGGGGTGAGGGGGCCAACTGCGACGACACATTGCCCTGGCGTGCTTCGCCCTCTCCCTCTTTCATGGCCTCCAACTCCTCCTCCGTAAAATCTCGCGCCACGATCTTAATATCAAACGCGCGCATAGCGCCGGTTTCCGGATCAAACTCCACTTTGATATTCTGATTTTTTGTGCCAAAATCCTTGCGGTATGCCGCCGCCAGCGCCGCTTCAATAGTTGTTAAGACAGACTCATAGGAGAGCCCTTTTTCCTCACAAATTTGTTTTATTGCTTGGACAATTGGGGAGGCCATATATCGCTGAATTATGCCGTGCTCGCTATGCTCGCCTACGCCGCTTTACGCTGAGTCAATCGGCGTGTTTCGGCGTTGGTTCCGTAAAACGGAACATAGCGTTTTATCGGCGGTTATTAAAAAACCAGTTCCTTATGGGAACTAGTGTAATGTGGATATGTTACCATCCAGCCATATTTCTGTCAAATCAGCGACCACCAATTACATTTTCTAGGTGACGAACTGTAGTTTCTTTGCGCATCAGGTCATACATCACGGCCACTGAATCAATTTGATATGGAGTATCATGCAATCTATGCTTGAGCATATACACATTTGCCATACGGCGCAATTTTTCCTGCTTGGACCAGCCAATGCCATCTTCCGGCGCCCCAAAATGCGCGTTCGTGCGGGTCTTTACTTCCACAAATACAATGCGGCCGCCTTTCCCAGCCACAATATCCAGCTCGCCAATCCGATGTGTCCAATGTCGCGCGATAATCTTATATCCCTTTTCCTGCAAATGCAGTACGGCAGTCTCCTCTCCCCACTGCCCTACTTCCCTGCGTGAGGACCAATTGGGATCTTTTAATTTCCTCCTAAAAAACATATTTTTTCTTTTTTCTCCTTCTAGAAGGCTCGGCGGATACCCTGCTGAGGAGACCCGCAGGCCCGCTGGAATTGCTTCTTTTAAGAGTTGGGTTGTGCGGGCCGAGGACGGAGCGACCCGCGCACCAGAGCAAAGCTCGGTGCGGGGCAAGGGCTGAGAGCGCCTGCCCCGCATCATGCGAAGCATTGGTGCGGGGTATCCGAAGCAGGGTGCCGTCGAGTCTTCGTTCCTCTATCTCTTATGCTCTATCATGATATCATGAAATAATTTTTCCTGCTTCACCTCCACAATCCTTTGCTTGCACAATTCCAATAGCGCCAGGAAGCTCACGATAATTTCGGTTTTTTCTTTTGAAGAACCCACAAAATGCTTAAACGACATCATAGCTTTTTCCACAATCATGGCTTTGAGCCGATCAATGCGCTCGCCAATTGAAATCGCCTTGAGCACGATTTTTTTGGGAATGCGCACCAGTGGCTCCAACGCCTTGATCACTGCCAAAAATGTTTCGTGCAAAACATTTACCGTAACTTTTTGTGGCGGACGAAATACGCGCTCCACCGGCATTTTTTCCCTAAAGTAGACAAAATTGCCTTGCTTAATTATGGCTTCAATTTGGCGCGAAGCATCATGATAGAGTTTCAAAATCTTCAATTGTGCTTCCAACGGTACGCCATCATCTTCTACTTCCAAATTGGGAAACAGCGCTTGCGATTTTATAAGCAAAAGTTTTGAAGCGACCAGCAAAAAATCCGCCACCTCTTCCGGGGGCAATTTCGCCTCCTGCACGTATTTCAAAAAGTCCTCGGCAATTTTTGCCAAAGACACGGTGGTAATATTCAGCTTCTCCCCTTCAATCATGGAAAGTAGCAAATCCAACGGCCCTTCAAATTGTTGTGATTTCACGGCAAACGACATAAAATATAATGCCAATTTACAAATGTCATTCAAATCTACAAATACGAATTCGCAATTTGTAGATTGGCATAAGATTCGTAGATTTGCATTGCACTCTATTGTACCAAACCCCGCCGCCCTTGACAAAGAGAGAATGTTCCCGCCCGCGCGTCTCACGACCAGGGCGGCTCTTTTTTTTATTTCCCCTCACCCTC
>MGDU01000005.1:33173-58493 GCA_001790815.1 Candidatus Uhrbacteria bacterium RIFCSPHIGHO2_02_FULL_46_47
CGGCGGGCAGGCAAGACCCCGCGCTACTTTTTTTAAACACAAAATTTATGCTATTGCCATTTCTGGGTGTATGCGTTTAAACCCTACCGCTCCTTCAGCTTTTCTCATAAAATCCTTGGCACGCAAAACTTCAATCAGAACCGGACGATTATCTTTGGTAAAATGCACAATCATATCGCCGATTTCACTGGCATATTCAATTGGCGCGTCAGAAACTTCCCAGGAAAGCACATCGGCCTCGGGCTCATATTTTAATTGTGGAATTTTATTGGCTGTTGCCATATTGGGTGATTCTTCCCGGATAAAAAGTAATAATAAATCTTATATCTTCTTTATCTTCGGCATGTTTGCTAAAAATAATGCGCATAATTCTATCATTGTACCAAACCCCGCCGCCCTTGACAAAGAGAGAATGTTCCCGCCCGCGCGTCTCACGACCAGGGCGGCTCTTTTTTTTATTTCCCCTCACCCTCCCCTCTCCCTCGGGGAGAGGAAAACCGAAGGTTGGGTGAGGGATATAAAAAGCGGGGCACCCACCTTTCCCACCGACGCTGATGCCATTCGGTTCTGTGGCACCGGCAAACTCGGCGGGCAGGTAAAACCCCGCGCTATAATTGCGCCGGCTAAAGACCGGCGACTACATTTTCATCTTTTCATTTTTCTCTCCTCAAGGCCGACCTGTGGCGGCGTCCCGCAGTAAACATTCTGCGGAAGCCGAACGGGCACGGTCTCCGACCGCGGTCGGAGGAGTGAGGCCGAGCAAAAACAGCGCTCCGACGGCTGGGTCGGAGCGACTGTGGTGTTTACGTGGGATGCCGGCATGGGTCGGCCTACCTCTTCTTCCCATACACCCCCATCTTCCCTCCAGTCGCTTTCAAAAAATCCTTAGTTTTCATTTCAAGCGAATCGGTATAGGTGCCGGCGCCGGCGATAACTTTCTTGGCGCGAGCAAATGCTTTATCAACCAACACTTCCGTATCTTTGTAAAGTCCGCCAAAGGCAGTCAGCGCGCCTTTTTTCATCTTAAATACTTTGCGCATCATTTTCTCATTGGCAAGCTCCACTTTTTTCGCATTAAGCGCTTTTTTTAGTTTCTGAAAATCAACTTGATAAGAAGCCGGGACAATCACAATGATATGCCGCTTTTTATCCGCCAGCACATGCAGAACTTTAGGAATTTCGTGCAATTTTGCTTTCATGGTTGCCGCCGCGTCATAAGCGGTATAGACCGTTTTGTGCACAATCGGAGTGTACTTTATTTTTAATTTTTGAAGATAACTGGTAACTTGTTTTGGAGTCGCCATATTTTTAAATATTATGATTTAAGCGCAAGTTTAAGGACTTCATCCATATTTTCCGCAAACACGAATTTCATCTGATCTTTAATCTGCTTTGGTATATCCACCATGTCTTTTTCATTCTCTTTTGGCAAAAGCACCATTTTAATTTCTCCGCGGTGCGCGGCTAATACTTTTTCCTTTACTCCCCCAATCTCCATAATTCGCCCGCGAAGGGTAATCTCGCCAGTCATTGCTATATCCTTGCGCACCGGCTTTCCGGTCAAAGCCGAAATAAGCGCAAGTGTCAAAGCCACTCCGGCCGACGGCCCATCTTTGGGAATTGCGCCGGAAGGCACATGCACATGCAAGTCAGAATTTTTGTAAAATGCGTCTTTGATGCCCAGTTTCTTAGCGCGCGTGCGCGCGTAGGAAAACGCGGCTTGCGCGGATTCTTGCATCACTTGTCCCAAATGTCCGGTTAAAATAAGTTGCCCCTTGCCCGGCATTTTGGTTGCCTCAATCAAAAGCACATCCCCGCCCGCCGGCGTCCAAGCCAGCCCATTAACCAACCCCACCTCATCTTTTTTCTCCGCCAGCGTAATGCGATATTTTTGCGGTCCCAGCAGTTCGCGCAAATCGTCAATCCCAATTTTGCGTACGGCTTTTGCGCCGCCATTTTCCGCCACCTTGCGCGCGACTTTCCTGCATACCGCGGCAATAGTACGCTCCAACTCCCGCACCCCGGCTTCTAGCGTATACTCGCGAATAATAGTGCGCAAAGCCGGTTCAGTAAAGAAAATTTGTTTTTCAGTAAGCCCGTTGTCTTTCATTTGCTTGGGCACTAAAAACTTTTGCGCGATCCAAAATTTTTCCTCTTCAGTGTAGCCGGGAAATTCAATCACTTCCATGCGATCTTTCAGCGCTGGCGGAATCGGATCCAAAATATTGGCGGTGGTAATAAACATCACGTCTGAAAGATCAAAAGGCACTTCCAGATAATGATCAGAAAACGCGTTATTTTGCTCTGGATCAAGCGCCTCAAGGAGCGCCGCCGATGGATCGCCGCGGAACGCGTCAAAACCCATTTTATCTACTTCATCCAGCATAAAAACCGGATTGCGCGTACCGGCTGTGGTTATACCCTGCAAAATACGGCCGGGAAGCGCGCCCACATAAGTGCGACGAAACCCGCGAATCTCCGCTTCATCGCGCACTCCGCCCAAAGACATGCGCACGAATTTTCGACCAAGAGCCCGGGCAATAGATTTTCCAATGGAAGTTTTACCGGTTCCGGGCGGACCCACAAAACAAATAATTGGTCCGCGAATTTTTCCCACCAGTTTTTGCACTGACAAATATTCCACCATGCGCTCCTTAACCTTATCAAGTCCGAAATGATCATCATCAAGCACTTTTTGCGCTTTTTTCACATCAATGGCGGATTCATCTTTTTTTGCCCAGGGAAGCTTAACCAGCCAATCTAGATAAGTCCGAATATAAGAAATCTCCGGAGAAAATGACGGCATGCGCTCCATGCGGTTAAGCTCCTCCAGCGCGACTTTCTTGGTTTCCTCCGACATGCCGGCTTTTTCAATCTTTGCCTTAAGCTCCTCAGCTTCATTGCGCCCTCCGGCAGTGCCTAGCTCTTTTTCAATCGCCTTCATCTGCTCGCGCAAAAATACTTCCTTTTGCATTTTGTCCAGCTCTTTGCCAACCTCGGCTTGAAGTTTTTTGGCCTGACGCAAAACTTGTTGTTGTCGACCAAGAGCTTGCCGGAGTTTTTCCAATTTATCTTCCACAGTCAAGGACTCCAAAATCCCTTGCCGCTCTTCCACTTTCATGTCCAGGTTGCTGGCAATAAGATCACCCAAAATCCAAGGGTCAGTGATGTTCAAAATGACAAACAGCACGTCTAGCGGCACTGGCGCGCCCATAGAAACAATTTCTCGGAACTGATTTATCGCGGAGTACATCAGCGCTTCAATCCGCTCGGTTTTTTTCACAAGCGGCGGAGGCAAAGGCTCAATTTTCGCTTTGACAAATTGCGCCTCCGGCGTTACTGCGCTGATTTTGGCACGCATCACGCCTTCCACTAAAACACGCACCGCGCCATCTTCCCCTTTTCCCATTTCCTTGATCTTGGCAATTGTTCCCACAGTATAAATATCCTTCATGGTTGGGTCTTCATGCTCTTCGGTTTTTTGCGCCACAAAAAACGCGAGCTGATCATGCTTCATTGCAAAATCCAGCGCGGCAAGCGACTTTGGCCGTTGTACCAAAAGCGGCATGGCAATGCCGGGAAACACTACCGCGTCGCGAAGCGCCACCAGCGGCAATTCTTTTTTATCTTTTACTGATTGAAAAGCTTTGACAAATTTTGGAATAGGATCAAGGGGCATAATTATAGGGTAATTTTTGTTGTTCGCCTTGTAGCTTTTTAGAAACCCTGCGCCCCAAGGGCGTCAACCGCACTTCCTTAATATACCACTTTTTCGGAGTTCTGACACCTATGCCTGTGAGCAACCCTTTATCAATTAGTCGCTCCAGGGTTTTGGTTACCGTATCTACCAGATCTTTGGGGTGTGTCTCCTTTCCCTCATAAAACTTATGAAAAGGCGCGCGTGGCACCTTTCCTTTGGCAATAAGGCAAACTATTAAAATATGCTTTTGCAGCGGCGAAAATCGCATACTCCTTAAGTATACCACTGCAACTCTACTTACTCCACTACTTTAACATGTGCCTCTTTAAGAGCTTTTGGAGGGAGTCCTGATGGAGCGCCCATCATGGGATCGCGGGCGTCGCCGGTTTTAGGATATGCCATGACTTCGCGAATGTTGGGTTCGCCTGCCAAAAGCATAACAATGCGATCAATTCCAGGCGCAAAGCCGCCATGGGGCGGCGCGCCATATTCAAATGCCTCTAACATATGCCCAAATTTTTTCTCAATTTCATCGTCAGCAAGTCCAAGCAAATGGAAAATTTTGTTTTGCAACTCCCGCTTGTGAATGCGAATGCTTCCACTGGAAAGTTCATAGCCATTAAGCACCAAATCATAGGCATTGGCGCGCACAGACATTGGATCTGAATCAAGTTTTTCCAAGTCTGCAGGATGCACATCGCAAAATGGATGATGCATGGCTTGAATAGTGCCATCTTCTAATTTTTCAAACATCGGAAAATCCAAAACCCAGCAAAACGCCAGTTCATTAGGATCATTTTTATTTTTGCGCAAATCCGGTTTATCTGTGCCGTACTTTTCCATGGCTTCCACATAAGTAAGCCGTGGAAATGGCGTGTGTGATAATTTCTTTTCCGGCGCAACTGTTGCCACCATTTCAATAAACATTTCTTCAGTATATTTCAAAATATCTTCGCGCTCCACAAAGGACATTTCAAAATCAAGCTGGGTAAATTCTGGCTGGCGATCGCCGCGCTGATCTTCATCGCGGAAACAGCGCGCGATTTGAAAATATCGCTCAAATCCGGCAACCATGCAAAGCTGTTTAAACTGTTGTGGCGATTGCGGAAGCACATAGAATTTTCCCCCGTGAAGCCGTGAAGGCACGATAAACTCCCGCGCGCCCTCAGGCGTTCCTTTTATCAAAATCGGAGTTTCAATTTCAATAAACCCATGCTCATGCATGTAATTTCTAAAAAATGAAATCACCTTATCGCGAAGTGCTAAATTATTATGCATTCGTTCACTACGCAAATCCAAATAGCGATATTTGAGCCGCACTTCTTCATTAACCGCGCGCGTATCTTTATCTAATTCAAACGGCGGCGTTTTTGATTCATTTAAAATTTTCAAATCCGTGGCCAGCACTTCCACCGTGCCGGTTTCAAGTTTAGGATTTATGGTTTTCTCCGTGCGCTTTTGCACTGTCCCTTTAATTTCCACCACATACTCAGCTCGGAGTGTTTTTGCAAACTCATACGCGCCGCCAACTTCTTTTGGGGCAAACACAACTTGCAAAAGTCCGGTTTTATCGCGCAAGTCAATAAAAATAATCTTACCCATGTCGCGCCGAGCATGAACCCAACCCTTCACAACTACCATGTCACTCACTTTATTAACGGTATCGGTATTCCAAGTGCGTTTTTGCATAGAGTGACGGCAAATTTCTAATTCATCTAATTCACCTAATTTCTAAATTGAGGCTTGGGATTTGTTTAGGTTAATTAGAATAATTAGGTTAATTAGAAATTCTAGCGGTAGCTTAATATATCACACTCTTGCCATTTGTGGAAGCTCATCAGCAAGACTCACCATAAAATTTCGCGCCTTTGGTTCTTCTCCAAAATGCGCGGCAATCATGGCATCAGCAATGATAGAAAGTTCACGCCGCACTGCCTCTGGCATCTCAAGCCGTGCAATAGGCGCGGTAAGAATTGATTCTAACGTTTCAATGGTCAATGAAGAGATCTGCAATGCTTCTGGACTTGCTTTAATAAAGCAATCAGTGCAAAGCACCCCGCCACGAATTGCGTCAAATGACAGTGAAAGTCCTTGCACTTCTTTTTTACAAAGCACGCAATAGTGGAGCTCTGGTGAAAAACCAGATTCTTTAAGAAGTTTAAGGGAAAACAAGGTCAGAATACCCTCACCCTGCCCTCCCCGGGGCCTGCGCTCGCTCGGCCCGTCTTCGACCCCTTCGGGAGAGGATGGCTGAAGGCCAGGTGAGGGCTCGCTCGAAATGACCTGTAATGTGGTTTGCAATAGATTAAACACTGTACCCTCGCGCGTGCCTGGTCTAAGCACAAGATCTACAAGTGCGGCGACGTAAACTGCTTTGGATAATTTTTCAAGATCTGCCCAAAGTTCTGGAAAACGATTCAAAACTTTTACCTGTGCCACGCGATCAAAACGCTTTCCGCGCGCAAACATAAAATCGCAAAAATAAAGCGGCTGCAAATGCGCCACCAGTTTGCTTTGACTCTTGCGCACGCCTTGCGCCCACCCTTCAATCTTGCCATGCTCACGCGTCAAAATCGTATAAATCCGCTCATGCTCCCCAATATCGCGATACTTTAAAATAATTCCTTCGGTGTTGTAAGTCATAGATTGCCTTCAATGTATCACTACCCCATAACCAATGCAACATCCGCACTTGTTGCTCTATTGTAAAAGTATTGCCATGTCGTAACAACCCAAGATATGATTGTAAAGTTTCCTGAGCTGGATGCGCTCGCAAACGCCTCATCATTCTTCGCCGTGTTGTACTCCGCAACACCCGATGATCTGTAAAATGCACCCAGCCAAGAAAATCAATACCGGAGGCAAATGTTTTGATCGTAACTTTGTCTGGATGCAGCTGAAGGCGTAACCGCTCTTGCAAAAACTTTTCTACACTCGATATTTGCGTCTCAAGCCATTGCCGATCTTCATGCAGGATCACAAAATCATCCGCATAACGGATATAATGCTTTGCTTTGATGCGATGCTTGACGAAATGATCAAATTCATTCATGTATACATTGGCAAAAAGTTGTGAGGTCAGGTTGCCAAGTGGGAGACCAACTCTCCTCGTTTTATCCTCATCCCATGCGTCATCCTCGCGAAAGCGGGGATCCAGACTAGATGCCCGATCAGGTCGGGCATGACAGATAGATGCTGGGGTATGGAAACTTCTAACCACTTGCCCCAAAAGCCAGATAATATCTTGGTCAGGGATATATTTCTGCAAAATACCGAGCAAATGCGCATGCTCAATACTCGCAAAAAACTTCCTAATATCACACTTGAGTACAAAGCATGTTCGAGTATGATTGCAGCTTACCTTGTATGCCATGGCACTCAAGCGGTTGAGTGCTTTGTGCGTGCCTTTGTCGTCTCTGCAGGAAAATGAATCGGCTGTAAAAGTGCGGTCAAAAAAGGGATAAAGAATGCGGTAAATGGCATGATGCAACAAACGATCGCGCACGCTGGCTTTATGGATGTGCCGTGGTTTAGGATCGCAGATGCGGAAGCTGTGATAGCCGCCGTGCTGATAGGTTTTGTTTGCTAAATCCTCATGCAATGCTATGATATTATTCATGAGCCGGTAGCCGAATTCCTGCACATCGCGTTTGTTACGCTTGCCCCGGATAAACTCTTGCCATGCTAAACATAAATTCTCTAATGAAATAATTGCGTCATAGCTATGAGTCAATACAATTCTTTTGTTTCCTCTAACCCCCCCCCCCCCACTGCTTCGGAAATCCCAATTTTGACTGAACTCAAAGAGTGTTATTTGGTGTGGCATGGATTTTTACCGCATATACCGCGACTTTCGCGATATACCATGGGTGTTAAAATAGATACATTGTTTCTTGAATTATTGGAAACTACACGCACTGCGCAGTATGCCAAACGAGAAGACAAACTGGCTCTTTTGAATATATTAAGCCACAAGTTGGATAATCTTAAATTTTTCTTTACAATCCTGTGGGAAGCGCACGGTCTAGACGCAGGTAAATATGGACAACTATCGCAAAAACTCGTAACTGCCGGCAGGATGCTTGGCAAATGGTTGTTATTGTTGAAAACGGAAGCTCCCGCCGCACGGACGGGAGCATGAAGATACTAGCTACACGCGAGACGGTCGTTGTCGTTCCAGTCGTTGTCAAGCCAGTTGAAGTTCAAGTACCAGCGCTTGCCGTTGAAGTTGAGGTACGGGATGTTGAGGTTGCCATCCGGATCGCGCTAAAATATGCAATGTGCCGGCCAGTGCACCACCCGTTGAATACTCTTGGGGTTGTATCGTATTTGAAGAAGTTATCTCCCTAGCACACTGCACCGAGTATCTTCATCGTTAGTCACTTCAATCTTACTCTGCGGCAAACCATAGCCGGCCGCATTCTGAAGTTGAAATGGCGAGACTTTACCCGCCCAAACCAAATCGTGGCCGGGGCAGTGTCGGTAAAATCTGCATCAAGCATACCAAATTTGAAAAAAATAGAAAAGGACCCTCCCTTGACATTCACCTTATGGGTAAAGTCGCGGAAGGGTCCAAGGGGCCCAGAAACCTAGGAACCTACTCGCTACACGCGAGACGGCCGCAGTCGTCCCAGTCGTGGCCAAGCCAGCCGAAGTACAAGTACCAGCGCCCGCCGTCGAAGTCGAGGCACGGGATGTCGAGGCCGCCACCCGGACCGCGCAGGAGCGTGCCGGCCAGCGGGATGTAAAAGGGGTGGAACTCGGCGCGGATCAGCTTGCCCTTATCGGCGAGCATGCGCTTGCCGTCGGACAACCCCCAGTTGCCCTTGAGCTCGCGAGCGCGCGTGCGCATCTCCGGCCCGCTGATCACCGCTTCCCCTTCCTTGAGGAAGGAGCGGGGAACGAGCTTGCTGATGTCAAGATCGAGTGTAGGATTGACATCTTCCACCACCGTCCACCCCTTGGGAATGAGATCCGCGGCGTGGATGAGGCAGGGGAACTGTCCGCCAACTGCCTCGAATCGCCCCTCGATCACGGCCTGGAGCGCGAGATCAAGCCGCTCCGAATCAAAGCCGTAGCCCTCCTTCTGCCGCATCTGCCGCTTGATCTCGTGAAGCTTTCCATCCAACCTATCGTACAGGTCGCCTTTGACGATAATGGTCGCCATGACAATCCTCCTTTTTTGGCTCATACTCGCCAGCACCAGTGTGCCGACAAATACTCGCCGGTTTGCCCTGACCGGGATACTTTCCCAGCCTTCTTACGAGCCACTCCTTACTCTAAAGGAAATGAGCCAAAAGAAGGCTAGGATTAATGCCTTTTAAAAGAACGCTTTACTATATCATGCTTTTGCTAATCTGTCAAGCCAACCTTGCAAGATAAGTGCTGCGGCGGCGGCATCTTTGTCTATTCCTTTGCGCGCTTTCCCATAACCTTTCATCGCCCGCTCCACTTGTACAGTTGTAAAATGCTCATCCACGATTTCCACCGGCACAAACTTCCGCAGACGCTGCGCAAACTCCCGCACCTTCGCTTCCATTGATCCCTTTCCTCCCTGCCCCATTACTACCAATTCTATATCTTCCTCTTTCATAATTCGCACGATCTCACTAACGACATTTTGCATTTTTAATTTTACATTTTTCATTTCGAGCGTAGCGAGTGGCACTGCCACCTTTGCCTCGCTGTCCCCAATCGCTACTCCTATTCGCTTTGTACCATAGTCAATACCTAACACTCTCATATTATTTTGTAACAATCTCCGCTCCCCGTTTGCGCACAATCACCGTATGTTCAAAATGCGCCGAGGGTTTGCCGTCTACGGTTACAATCGTCCAGCCGTCGGGTTGCACTTTTACCCGCCAACCGCCTAAATTGACCATGGGCTCAATAGCAATCACCATGCCTTCTTCCAGCACGCAATCCGGAAAGCCCTCTTCCCAAAAATTCGGCACCTCCGGCGGCTCATGCACTTTGTATCCCACGCCATGCCCCACAAGATCACGCACAATCCCAAACCCGAATTTCTCAATATATTTTTCTACTGCCTTTGCAATATGGCTAACTCGCCGCCCAGCGCGCACTTGTTTAATTCCGATTTTTAATGCTTTCTCTGTCACTTTTACAAGCTCACGCACTTTTTTATCTACTTTACCCACAATCACCGTTCGTGCAGTATCGGTAAACAATCCACCCTCACCCTCCCCTCTCCCTGAGGGAGATGGAAAGTGTTTGGATGCTCCTCTACCCGCGGGAGAGGATGGCCGAAGGCCAGGTGAGGGGCGCACTGGCCACCTCATTCCAATATCAATCTTCACCAAATCACCCTCTTTTATCATCCGCGATGGCACTGCCGGCGCGTGCACTACTTCATTATTGAGACATGCGCAAATGGTTGTAGAAAATGGGATAAGTCCCAACCGCGTGGTATATCCTTTAAAGGCCGGCTCTCCACCTGCCTCACGGATCATCCGCTCTGCTGCCACATCAAGTTCCTCTGTCGTAACTGACGGCTTGACCATCTTGCACAGACGATCTAAAATATTTCCCAACTTTTTACCGCCCTTGCGAATTAACTCCAATTCCTCCGGGGTTTTAATTGTTACTCCATGATTCATAGAAATATATGCATTTAATATAACACCCATCTTACCATATCTTCATTAAACACAAAAGAGCGACTGCGCGCCCCATGGACTATCTCTTTTATGCTACTCACCACCTAGCATCAAAGAACGACATCCCCGCGATTACTGATGTGGCGGTCGGCATATACTTCTTTTATAAAACTCTCCGGAATATCTTTCCAACTTCCAGCTGATCGTTTAAAACGCACGATCGAATCACCAGCACTTATCGTAAAAGTATTTGCTGCACCAAAATTTGGTACACTCCAACCAGAAGAAATAGTAATACTAACCTCACTCCCTACAGGGAGATCAATGCCGTGCTCTAATTCTACCTCTTTTGGCCCGCGAATTGTACCGCGGATAGCTTCTTTAATCGCCATACTTCTATATTATCTCCTTCGGTACTATGTGTCAACATCATTGTGGGTGTTGTCAAATTTAGCCGATCGTTCATAGTTGACGTAATATTTTTTTTTATAAAAACTTACTTTTACCACATTTAGCAGTCGTTTAGACTGTATGTCAATGAAAAATCTAAAATCGTAGTTTGTCTAGAGTACCCGTACAATATCCTCAAACACTTTTTCCATTGTCTGCGCGGCGTTGATGGTACGCACAATGCCGCGCGGGCGATAAAAATCAAAAAGCGGTTCAGTGTCTTGGCGATAAATCGCAAGACGCGTGCGCACGGCTTCGGGTTTATCATCATCCCGAATAACAAGAGGCGAACCATCAATATCGCATACTCCTTCTTTTTTAGAAGGATTGTGAATCAAATGGTAATTGCGTCCGCATACTGCGCACACGCGCCGGCCGCTCAAGCGGGCAATCGCTTCTTCATCTGAAAGTGCCAGATCAATAACATGGGTTGGCGAAGCAAACGCTTCTAATGCTTGTGCTTGCGGCATGGTTCTGGGATAACCATTTAAAATAAATCCTTCTTTAGTATCCGGCTCCGCTACTCTTTTTTTTACAAGTTCGATAGTCCACTCGTTCGGAGCGAGTTTTCCCGCCGCAAGTATTGGCTCAGCTTTCAGTCCAAGTTCGGTCTTGGCCACGATTTCAGCGCGCCACAAATCTCCGGCGGATATCATTGGAATTCCGAATTTCTTTGCTAAAAGTTCTGCTTGCGTATTTTTTCCAGATCCTTGCGGACCAAGAATTACAATACGGTACATAAATTAGACAAATAATTTAGTAATAAAAAATCCTGCGATCGTGCCGAAGGCAATTGACGGAAGCGCCGGCATAGGGCGCTTGCGTCCCCACTGAAATAACAGATCGGTAAAAAATAATCCAACAATTGAACCGATTGCCGCTCCGATTGCAAGAGTGAAACTCTCGCGCGCGGCTGAGGCAACGAAGAAACTCGGAAGCGCGAGATCACCGGTGCCCAAAAAGAAAAATCCTTCCCCCGGTTCAACTTGCTTCATACGCTTAAGCATCAGCCGCGGATGCTCTGGAATAATAATCGCAAAAATCACGCCTTTGGCAAGCAAGCCCTTAAACATAGTTACCATGTGCTTTGTTCCATAAACCGCGATAACATCATAGACTGCAAGAACGAGCAGTACAATAAGCGTGGTTTGCCAGGCAGTTGTTGATCCAAGCGCGCTGCCAATGCCGGCAATACCGAAGATCAAAAGAACATTTTGCACAATCACATATGGGAAAATATAGCGCAGTGCCACGAGTATAAGAGCGGCAGAAAATGCATACGCAGGAATCCAAAGCGCAAAGAGAAACCAGATGCCTGACAAAAGACTTAATATGAAAATGCTTTCAAAAATAAAGCGCGTACGCAAAGCGCGAATAAGGAAAAGGATGAGCACGGTAGCGGCAAGAAAAGTGAGCAAAAACTGGCGCGCGCTAAGCGCGGGCACTGAGACAGTTGGCAGCATTACAGTGGAGGCAACGCGCATCGCTAATAACACAAAACACTGGGTAAGCGCCAGTGCAAGGATTGTTTGAATAATAAGCACTATTTGTTTTTTCTGCATGGACTAATCTTTTTCAAAAATCGCCTCTTCAATTGCGGCTCTATCCCCTTCAGAAATTTTAAACGCGGCGCGTAATTTTAAAAGCTCTTTGCGCAACTCTTCTTTATATAGTCCGCCTTCTCGCGCTCGCTTTAATAATTCCTCCACATGCGCGCGTTCCTTAAAATCAAGTTTATCACGAAGTTTGAAAAGAATTGCATTAATTTCACGGTCTGAAAGTTGTTTAGCCATATATTTTACTTTCCCTACGTCTCATACTCATGCATGGTAAGTTGTGCCTCAATCTGCGCCAAAGTCTCAATTACAACTGACACTACGATGAGAATGCTAGTACCTCCGAGTGCTAATGCTTGTGTGCCAGTTACGCGCTGAAGGATAAGCGGCAAGATTGCAATTGTGGAAAGGAAAAGCGCGCCTACAAGGATCACGCGCGAAGTCACATACTGCAGATATCCCGCAGTCGGTTTACCAGGACGAATTCCTGGAATAAATCCACCTTGCTTTTGAAGGTTTTCGGCAATCTGGCTGGGATGAAATACTACCGCGGTATAAAAGTAGGTAAATATAAATACCAATACAAAGTATAGGATACCATACACGAGATTATTTTGAAATACCCCAATTATCCATTGTGCGAAACGTACTATAAAAACGCTTCGCGCCTGCAGAAAAAATTGCGCTACCATTGGAGGAAACAGAATTATAGATATTGCAAAAATTATCGGAATAACGCCGGCCATATTCACCCGCAGTGGCAAATGTGTATCCACTCCGCCATACATTCTCATTCCTCGCACGCGCCGCGCGTAGGAAACGGGGATATTGCGCTGGGCTTGTGTTATAAGCACAACGCCAACAATCGTTATCATGGAAATCACCGCAAATAAAATAAAGTTCGTGATTTGAGCAGCATCAAAGGTTACAAGAGCTTGCTGGATATTTGTAGGGAGGCTCGCCACAATACCGGCAAAGATAAGGAGCGAGATGCCATTTCCAATTTTACGCTCAGAAATAAGCTCGCCAATCCACATCAAAAATAAAGTTCCAGCGACAAGCGTTAAAATCATAAGCGCATAATTTCCCACTGTCAGGGAACCTAAAATAGGACGCGGAGACTGCTTTAAAAGCGTGATCATACCAAACGCCTGAAGCACGGCTAAAGGAACTGTTGCATAGCGCGTCCATTGGTTGATTTTACGCTGGCCAGCTTCGCCTTCTTTTTGAATTGCCTCCAGCGCTGGAATAACCATGGCTAAAAGCTGGAAAATAATAGAAGCTGTAATATAAGGCGCGATACCCAGCGCTACCACTGAAAAATTTTCCATAGTTCCGCCGGAAAAAATATTGAGAAGACCCAAAATTTCATTGCTTTGAAAAAATGCTTTCAGGTTTTGAAGGTCAACGCCAGGAATTGGAATATGAGCCGCGACCCGAAACGCGAAAAGCATTGCTAATACAAACAGCACGCTTCTGCGCAAATCGCGCAAACGCCAAATGCGGACAATTGTATTTAAAACGCGATTCATACATTTTACTCAACTTTACCGCCGACTTTTTCAATCTTTTCTTTTGCTGATTTTGAAACCTCACACCCCTTGATTATAAAAGTCTTCGCAATGGTTCCGTCTCCCAAGATTTTGACACCATCGCTAATATTTTTCACAATTCCTTTTGTCTCAAGAAGTTGAGGAGTGATTTTGGTTCCTGTTGCAAATGACTGTTCGAGTATTCCAACATTCACCACTGACGGTTTTCTATGAAACGACGTAAAACCGCGATGTTTTGGAATGCGTTGCATGATACGCTTGAGTCCAAGGCGCGCAAGTCCTTTGCGTCCAGACGAACGCGCACGCTGGCCTTTGGTACCGCGGCCAGCGGTCTTGCCGCGTCCAGATCCAGGACCGCGTCCGATCCGGCGGACGCGCGTGCGCGAACCTGTGGCAGGTTTTAGATTTGAAAGTGTAAATGGCATAGGTGAAGTTATGAGTTATCGGTTATGAGTTATGCGTGTTGAAATTTAAATCTCTTAACTCCTTAACTCATAACTCTTAACGCAATTGTTCAATTGCTACAAGTGTTGCCTTAATGATATTAATCTTATTCTTGGTTGTTCCGAGAATCTTTCCCACTACATTACTGACTCCGGCAAGTTCAAAAATAATACGCATTGGTCCGCCTGCCTTTACTCCAGTACCCTTCGGCGCTGGTTTAATGAGCACGGTTGCGGATCCGAATTTCGCACGCGCGATATGGGGAACAGTTTCATTTTTAAGAGGGATGGTCGTGAGATTCTGTCTAGCTTTGCGGAATGCTTTTCCAGTTGAAAGCGCCACATCCGCGCCCTTCCCAACTCCAAATCCAATACGGCCTTTGCCATCGCCAATAAGCACAGTTGCGCGAAAGCGTAGCCGTTTGCCTCCCTTGGTCACGCGCGTGACCCTGCGAAGATCAACAACACGCTGTTGAAATTCTTTTTCTTCAGGAGTCCTTGTATCTCTTCGATCTCGTCTTTCTCTTGGTGGCATATATTAAAATTAAAAAGTAAGGCCTCCTTCTCTTGCGCCATCCGTAAACGCTTTCACGCGTCCATGATAACGATAGCGGCCGCGGTCAAAGACAACCGTTTGAATTCCTTTTGCGCGCGCAAGTTCGGCAATTTTCTTCCCTAAATCATGCGCTCGTAAGACAGTAACGTGAGACACGCGCGTACCCACTGCTTGATCGGAGACGTGCGCGAGCGTTTTTCCTGCCGTATCATCAATAAGTTGGGCATACATATGAATGTTTGAAATAAATACAGAAAGTCGCGGACGGGACGAACTTCCGTGAAGTTTGACGCGCACTCGCTTTTGCCTTCGGCCTGCGCGCGTTTGTTTGTTTTTAATTGATTCTTTCATAATTTTATAGGATGGGATCCCTCGCTTTGCTCGGGATGACGATTTCATCGTCACTTCGCACCTGCGGCTTTCGCGGCTTTCCCAGCTTTTCGGCGAATCACTTCCCCGGCATATTTAATTCCCTTGCCCTTATATGGTTCGGGTTTGCGCACTGAACGTATCGCGGCAGATATTTGTCCCACAAGTTGCTTATCAATGCCAGAGATTGTAATTACATTTTTTTCAACCGTGCCACTAATTCCTGAAGGTATAGTAATCTCAACCGGGTGAGAAAATCCAACCTCCAGGATAAGTTTTTGACCTTGAACTGCCGCTTTATATCCAACTCCTACCATTTCCAATTTTTTTTCAAATTGTTTCACGACGCCCGCAATCATATTTGCAAGAAGCGCGCGATGAAGCCCCCAAAGCGCTTTGCCTTCTTTGGTTTCCGGGTGCTTTGCTAAAACGGCAAGCGTGCTCTTATCAATCATAACCGTAACTTCCGGATGAAGCGCTAGTTTAAGCTCGCCTTTGGGCCCCTTTATAACTACTGTATCATCTGCCGCCTCGGCAGTCACGCCCGATGGTATTGCGATTGGTTTTTTTCCAATTCGAGACATACAATTATATATTGCCTTCCATTAATATATTTCACACACAATTTCTCCGCCAAGCTTTTTACTGCGTGCTTCCTTTGCCGTCATCAATCCCTGAGGCGTAGAAAGAATAGTTGCTCCCTGATGTGCCGTAAACGCGGGAATATCTCTATATCCGCAGTATAATCTGCGCCCCGGTGTTGAAATGCGCCGAAGAGAATGGATTGCACTTTGCCGATCATCGCGATATTTGAGGGTAATTTTAATTTCATCGATTAATCCTGTTTTCGCGCGCACTTTTTCAATTCCCGCAATATACCCTTCCTTGCGAAGAATTTCGGCAATAGCAAATTTAAGCCGAGAATACGGCACAACTACCTCTACTTTTTTGATAAGCGAGGCATTACGGATTCTTGTAAGCATGTCTGCGATTGGATCAGTCATCATATAGGTATTATTACCAGCTTGATTTTCTTATTCCCGGAATTTGTCCAGTATTCGCTAATTCCCGAAAACAAATTCGACACAAATCAAAATCCCGCATATAAGCGCGTTTTCTCCCGCAACGCCAACAGCGCCGCACGATCCGGGTGCTGAATTTTGGTTTTCTTTTTGATTTTTCAATTTGAGCGCTTGTTGCCATATATAATTAAACTATTTCTCAGTGAATGGAAATCCCATTAATTTGAGAAGTGCGACTCCTTCCTCGCGCCCTTTTGCGCCGCCAACCACAACCGTTACTTCAAGGCCATGTTGGCGCTCAAGGTCTCCTGCCTTAATTTCCGGAAACGCTACTGCTTCGCGAAATCCGATCGTAAGATTTCCATGGGCATCAACCATTGTTTTGCGCAATCCTCGAAAATCTCGCATACGCGGAAACGTAAGATGTAACAGCTTATCCAAAAAATCATACATGCGTTTTCCGCGCAATGTAACCAGCATACCAACAATCTGGCCCTTTCGAATTTTAAAGCTGGAGATTGACTTCTTCGCGCTTCTTTCAACCGGCTCTTGCCCGGAAATAGTGCGAATCGTGTCCTTAATCGTCTCTTTGACTTTAGGATCTTTTTGGCTTGCGGAAATACCAACATTGAGCATTGCCTTTACAATACGCGGCACTGCAAGATTATTCTTGTATCCGAATTGTTCCTTCATTGCCGGAATTACGTGCTTTTCGTAATGTTCTTTAAGCGTCATATTTTATTAATCTATAATCTGCTTGCATTTTCGACACAAACGCTTCTTTTTCTCGCCCACTATCATCTGAAATCCAACACGCGTTTCTTTTCCACATTTTGGACAAACTAGCGCGACATTTGAGATTTGCATCGGCGCGGGAAATTCAATGGTTTGGCCTTTCTGTCCTTGTTTTTTGGGACGAACATGTTTTTTGCGCAAATTAACCCCTTCCACCACAAGCCGCGCCTCGGCGCTTAACATCTTCAAGATCTTCCCGGTTTTGCCGGAAGCCGCGCCAGAGATAACTTTCACAATGTCGCCTTTATGTAATTTCATAAATTTATAATACTTCTGGAGCAAGAGAAATTATTTTGCTGAATCCTTTGACCTTGAGTTCGCGCGCCACCGGTCCAAAAATACGCGTGCCCTTAGGTTCTTTGGTTTTTTTATCAACAATTACCGCGGCATTATCGTCAAATCGGATATAGGTGCCGTCCTCGCGCCGAGTTTCTTTGCGTGTGCGCACGAGCACTGCGTGCACTATATCGGATTTTTTTACAGCGCTGTGCGGTATGGCATCTTTAACAACACAAGTGATAATATCACCGATGCGTGCGTATCGCTTTTGATATCCGCCAAGCACGCGAATGCACTGGAGTTTTTTTGCTCCGGTATTATCCGCTGGTATCAGCATTGAACGGTGTTGAATCATATTTTTTTAACCACTCTCCAGCATTTATCTTTAGAAATTGGCCGCGTTTCTTCAATAATAACCTGATCTCCAACATGATAATCGCCTTTTTCATCATGAGCTTTATATTTTTTGCTCATTGTATAGCGCTTTTTATATTTTGGATGCATTTTCATTCGATCAACTCGAACAACAACGGTTTTAGCCATCTTATCTGAAATAATGATTCCTTGAAGCCTTCTTCGGCTGGATTCTTGATGAGACATATCTATTTTTTAACTGATTCTTCCTTTAGCATGGTCAATATCCGCGCGATTGTTTTTTTATGATCACGCACTTCCCGCACATCTTTAAGTTCTCTGCGCGCAGTCTTAAATCGAAGCTCACGAAGCGTCTCCCGCATCTCCTGCAAAAGTCGCTGCAATTCCACTTTAGAAAGTTGGCGTAATTCTTTAATCGTCATATATTAATTTTCCTTGCTCACAATTACTGTTTTTACCGGCATCTTATGTGAAGCAAGGCGAAGCGCCTCGCGCGCATCCTCTTCACTCATGCCATCAATCTCAAACAGGATAACGCCCGGTTTTATCGGCGCGACATAGTGATCAACCGCGCCTTTCCCTGTACCCATGGGAATATCAATTCCTTTTGTAGTTCTTGGTTTGTCGGGAAAAATGCGAATCCAGATCTTTCCACCTTTCTTTGCAAATCGCGTCATCGCGCGCCGCGCCGCTTCAATTTGGCGCGAGGTAATCCAACCGATTTCCAGCGTCTTTAAACCAAACGAACCAAAATCCAACTCGGTGCGGCGGGTTGCAATACCTGTCCGACGCCGTCTCCCTTTGTGCCATTTGCGATGTTTGACTTTTTTAGGAAGCAACATATCGTTTATTTATTTCCACCCAAGGCGGATCCGCCTCCGGCGGAGAATATTTCTCCACGGTAAACCCATACTTTAATGCCAATTTTTCCGTAAATTGTGTGTGCTTCATCCAGCGCGTAATCAATATCCGCGCGAAGATTCTGAAGCGGAATTGATCCAAAAGACAAAGTTTCATCACGCGCGATCTCAGAACCGTTCAGCCGTCCGGAAACTGTTATTTTCGCGCCCAGCGCGCCAGCCTTGTTTGAGCGTTCTAAGGCCTGCTTTACGACGGTGCGAAACGGAATGCGCTTTTCAAGATCAAGTTTTACCCCTTCGGCAATAACTGCGCCGTGAAGCGAGGGCTTATCAATTTCTTGAATATTTATCGTAACGGATTTTGTCAATTTAAATTTTGCCTTCAACTGTTTTTTTAATTCTTCAATTTGCGCTCCTCCGCGTCCGATTATGACACCCGGTTTTGCCGCAAAAATCGTAATCGTGGCGCCGATTGATGGCCGCTCAATCTCAACGCGCGTTACTCCGGCACCCTTTAATTTACCAACGATAAAATCACGGATCATAATATCCTGTCTCAAATTCTCGCGAAAGGCACCTTTACGCATGAACCATTTTGATGGCCAAGTATAGATGCCGGCGAGTCGGAATGCTAATGGATGCACTTTTTGTCCCATAGTTACGTGTAAGCGGATTAGCTGATCAGCGAATTAGAGATTAGCTAATTCGCTCAATTCGCTAATTCTCTTTTGTGGCTAATACTATTGTAATATGGCTCGTCCGTTTGCGGATTGGTGCTGCGCGGCCAAACGCTCTTGCGCGAAAACGCTTAAGAGTTGGTCCGCCATCAACGGTAATCGTTTTTATATATAACTTGTCTCGCGCCATATTTTTTGCTTGCGCATTTGCAATCGCCGACTTCAAAAGCTTCAGAAGCGGCCCTTTTGAGGCCTTAGCTGCTATCTCAAGCTGAGTTTCCGCAAAACCAACCTGCTTGCCGGCAATAAGATTCGCAAGAAGACGAACCTTGCGTGGAGACATACGGATATAGCGTGCGATTGCTTTTGCTTCGGTCATACAATATTATTTTTTGCCTTCGCCTTTACCGGCTTCCGGCTGCACCTTTGTAGTTTCTGCGGCTTTTGCTTCAATTTCACGCTGCATCTTTCCACCATGACGAACGAATTTTCGCGTTAGCGAAAATTCGCCAAGTCTGTGACCTACCATATCTTCTATAACTGCAACTGGCACATGGGTTTTTCCATTATGCACACCAATAGTAAAGCCCACCATTTGCGGCGTAATTACTGAGTCGCGCGACCAAGTCTTTATCACTGTTTTATCGCCCACGCGAAGCCGGCCTAATTTCTTGAGCAAATTCTGATCTACAAACGGACCTTTTTTAAGTGATCGTGACATATTTTATTTCCGTCGTTTGATAATTAATGCTTCTGACCATTTGCCGCGCTTGCGCGTCTTAACGCCAAGAGCTGGCTTGCCCCACGGAGTTTTCGGATGCTTAAGTCCGATAGGAGACAATCCTTCTCCGCCACCATGGGGATGATCAACCGGATTCATTGCTTTGCCGCGAACCGACGGCCTTCGCCCCTTATGATACATTCGCCCGGCTTTTCCCCAAGTAATCAAACGGCGGTCAGGATTGGAAACTTGGCCAATGGTAGCCGCGGCATCTTCCGGAACCCTGCGCGCCTCGCCGGAGGGAAGTTCAAGCTGAGCAAATCCGCCCTCAACTGCCATAAGTTTTGCAGTATTGCCCGCGCTGCGCGCAAGCACACCCTTTGTTTTTGGCTTCAATTCAATATTGAACACGCCCTGGCCTACTGGAATATATTTAAGAGGCATGCGATTGCCAAGTTTTGGAGGAACTGCCGAAAGAGAAGAAACTACCATATCTCCTACTTTAAGCCCATGGGGCGCAATAATATAGCGATACTCATTATCCGCATAGCGCACCAGCGCAATGCGGGATGTGCGATATGGATCATATTCAATACTCTCCACCGTCCCTGCTATATCAAATTTATCCTGCTTAAAATCAACTAAGCGATAATAGCGCTGTGCCCCCCCTACGCGATGCCGCACGGTTATGCGCCCCTGCGCGTTTCTTCCGGCAAAACGGCGAAGCATTACTGTAAGCGCTTTATGTGGTTCAGTTTTTGTGATATCACTAAAAGTGTCAATGCTCAGATTGCGCCGTCCAGGACTTGTAGGTTTTACAATTCTTACTGGCATAATTATTTTTTATATACTTCAATGCTCTTTCCTGCCGGCAGAGTAATAATAGCTTTTTTCCACTTTTTGGTTTGCCCTGCTGTTTTACCAAAACGGGTATGCTTGCCGCGCACATTAATGACATTTACTGATTCCGGCCGCACGCGATACAGATCATAAACCGCGTTTTCAACTTCTTTTTTTCCAGCGCTACCGGCAACTTCAAAAATATATTGATTGCGGCTGGCGCTATCCACTGCTTTTTCAGAAAGATGAGGACACAACAGTATATGCGCGAGCTTGCCTGAACCTTTTTCGGAAATTTCGGCTTCCTTTACGGCCTTTGCCGCTTTTGAAACTTGCGTAATTTCTTTTTTCTCACCCTTGCCAAAAGGTTTCTTTTTCCATCTGAAAACTTTATCAAGAAATGCCATATTATTTTGCGCGATATATTGTTTCAATTTCTTTCACTCCCTCAACAGTCGTTACCATATTTACATTTTTCAAAAGATCTTGAACATTCAAACTTCCTGTCCAAATCGGAGTTACGCGATCAATGTTGGCGGCAAGCCGTCCTACCGGCTTCACTGCCTTGGGGAGCGCAAAAAGCGTGCGTCCGCGCTTAAGCGGCAAAGATTTTAACACCGCCGCAATTTCCTTTGTTTTTTTAATATGCTCTCCCAACCCCTCCATCACCAGAAGCGAACCTGCCGCAACTTTATCTGAAAGTGCCATGCGGATTGCGGCGTTGCGCACTTTGCGATTAATCTTTTTTGAAAAATTGCGATTAGCGCGCGGTCCAAAGACCACTCCGCCCCCTTTCCACTGCGGAGAGCGAATTGAGCCTTGGCGGGCGCGGCCGGTTCCTTTTTGTTTCCAGGGCTTTTTGCCTCCGCCGGAAACTTCGCCACGGGTTTTTGTATTGGCTGAAACTTGACGGGAATTGGCGCGCTGAGCCACAACCACCTCATGGAGCACGGCTGAATTTGGCTTTATTCCAAAAATCCCCGGATTGAGCTCCAGATTGCGCACTTGCTCACCTTGTGTATTGTAAACCGCGATTTGCATACTTTACTGATAAATCATAACTAGAGAATTTCTCGCGCCCGGTACTGCGCCTTTCACAAGCAAACGGTTTTTTTCCTTATCAATTGCGACTATTTTCAGATTTCGCACAGTTACGCGCTCTCCCCCCATGCGTCCAGCCATTCTTTGGCCTTTCCGCACATGCTGAACTCCGCCCGCGCCAATCGCTCCTGGCATGCGCTCCTGGTCCTTGTGCCCGTGCGTTGAGGGATGGCCATGAAAACCATGGCGCTTAACCACTCCTTGAAATCCTTTTCCTTTGGAAATGCCGGTTACTTTAACAATATCGCCCGGAGAAAATACTGATACATCCAAAGTATCGCCCCGTCTCAATTCACCAGGATCTCCACGAAATTCACGCAACGCGCGTAGGGCCGGCAATTCTTTTAAATGTCCTTTCATCGGCTTAGTCAGGTGTTTTTTCGTTCCAAATCCAAATTGCACCGCGCCATAACCATCACGCTCTTTGGTTTTAATCTGCGCAACTGTGCATGGTCCGGCCTCAATTACGGTAATCGGAACAACGCGGCCTTTTTCAGTCCACGTTTGCGTCATTTCCAATTTTTTTCCTAAAATGCACTTCATAAATCAAAAGCCAGAAGCCCAATATGAGCTCCTAGCCTTTAACTAAGGCTTGCGTAGTCGCAGGTCTTTAGCCTGCGTTTTCGCAACCTAAAGGTTGCGGCTACATTTTTAAATTTATCAAATTGCGCGTTAGCTTTACTTTCTCTGCGTCCCGCGCAATGACGGTTTTCAGCCAAGGGCTGATCCTTTCCATCACATGTCTACGCAGTATTTGACTACATTTTAATTTCTACATCTACACCCGCGGGGAGATTTAATGATGTCAGCGCGTCAATGGTGCGCGGCGTAGGATCCATGATATCCAGCAGTCGCTTATGCACCCGCATTTCATACTGCTCACGGCTGTCTTTGTGAACAAAGCTGGAACGGTTCACCGTGTACTTGCGCTTTTCAGTGGGAAGCGGGATCGGGCCGTGAACAGTAGCGCCTGTACGCATCGCAGTATCCATAATCGTGCGCGTTGATTGATCAATAATTTTATGATCATACGCGCGAATGCGAATACGGATCCTTTGATGCGTTTCTTCCTCTTTTTTCGGATTCGGATTTTTATGAGCGTCAGTCATGAATGAACGAGGAACCGTCGTCTGTGAACTATTTTATTATCTTAACCACCACTCCGGCGCCTACAGTCTTACCGCCTTCGCGAATTGCAAAGCGCTGTTTTTCCTCAAGCGCAACCGGAGCAATCAGTTTGATCTTCAAATTGACCGTATCTCCCGGCATAACCATTTCAACTCCTGCTGGCAAATCCGTAACTTCCCCGGTCACATCAGTGGTGCGGATATAGTACTGCGGCTTGTAACCCTTGAAAAACGGCTTGTGGCGTCCACCTTCTTCTTTGGTAAGACAGTACACTTCCGCTTCAAATTCAGTGTGCGGAGTAATCGTACCGCCTTTGGCAAGCACCATGCCGCGCTCCACTTCATCTTTTTTTGTACCACGAAGCAACAGGCCTGCATTATCCCCGGCTCGTCCCTCATCAAGTTGCTTATTGAACATTTCAATACCGGTAATTACTGTTTTGCGAGTTTCACCCAAGCCCACAATTTCCACTTCTTCATTGAGTTTAATCATACCGCGCTCAATACGGCCGGTAACCACAGTTCCGCGACCCTCAATGGAAAAAATATCTTCAATTGGCATGAGGAATGGTTTAGCAATCTCGCGTACTGGCTCTGGAATGTATTCATCCAAAGTTTTGATAAGCTCTAAAATCGGCTTAGCCGCTTCTTCATCTTTTGGATTTTGCAAGGCCTTCAAAGCTGAACCGCGAATAATCGGAGTTTTGTCTCCGGGAAATTCGTATTTCTTAAGCAAATCACGCACTTCCTCTTCAACTAAATCAATAAGTTCTTTGTCTTCAACTTGATCAACTTTGTTCAAAAATACCACAATGTAAGGCACACCGACTTGACGCGCGAGCAGTATGTGCTCGCGAGTTTGCGGCATTGGGCCGTCTGCGGCAGAGACTACAAGAATCGCGCCATCCATCTGCGCGGCGCCGGTAATCATGTTTTTCACATAATCAGCGTGTCCGGGACAATCCACGTGCGCGTAGTGGCGCTTTTCTGATTCGTATTCCACATGCGCGGTTGCAATCGTAATACCGCGTGCCTTTTCTTCAGGCGCCGCATCAATTTGGTCAACTGTTTTTTGCTGAGCGCGAAAACCGTGCGCGCCGAGGGTCGCAAGGATTGCGGCGGTCAGCGTGGTTTTCCCATGGTCAACGTGACCAATAGTTCCGACGTTAACGTGTGGTTTAGTGCGTTCAAATTTCTCTGCCATATTTCTTGAATTGTTAAATTGTTATAGTGTTATATTGTTATACTGTGATACTGCACACGGCAATATAACAATATAGCAATATAGCAATCTTCCTATTCCGTTGGTTCCATGTAATAGCGATCTTCTTCTTTCTCCTCATCTCCGCCCCAATCGCTCTTTATCTGCTTTGCTTCCTGTAAGAGCGCCAAGTCAGGATCCATCATACCAGCCCCTGGATTTTGCGTCAAGTCTGTCCCGTTAGAAGTAGCCGCGCCAGCGGTCCGGGAAGGACTCGTGCCTTCGGCACGAGCGCGACTTCTAACGGGATTGACTACCAATCTCTCGTACTCATCCAGCCCCATTAAAGCAAATGGCGCGCCGGATTTAGGGTCAACTACAATCACCCGCTCCCCTGTTTTCGCGATAATTCCCATTATTTTAGCCAAAATTTCCGGGGTCATAGCCAATGTGTCTGTAGAATACCACGATCCAGAAAACCCGTCAATACTGGTACTTTTTGTCTTGTCGCCGAGTTATTTTTTGTTGATTTGCTTCCAGAGCCAGATGCCAACTAGAATCAGGTCAACTAACACCACGATCCAGGTGATGAAGCCAAATGACCCGGGCCCGCCCATCATGCCCCAGCCGCTATATCCTCCCATCATAGCCTTGTTTTACAATTTATTATAACCGCATTGTAGCATATTTAGGGTTGATATGTCATTGCGAGCCCAGCGCCGCAATCTTGCATTCTGCGATTCCGCAGAATTGCAGAATGAGTGAGGAGGGGGCGGGGTTATATTTTCTGTACATCTTTTTCAAGAATACGCCGCACGGCGGGAGGAAGTTCGGGATGAAGCGAATAATATACGCTGCCGACCTTGCCAATCCCCTGCACAAAGTTTGCGTGCGAAAGAAGCACCAAATGTTGAGACGCGAGTTTTACCGTAAGATCAAGTTTATTACTGATATACTCCGACGCGTCTCATTCTGCAATTCTGCGGAATCGCAGAACAGATTATTTGTACCACAAGGTTTTTTGGTGTTTCCTAAAATCCCGCGGTGAGTATTCAGTAACGCGGCCTTGATAATCAAA
>MGDU01000006.1 GCA_001790815.1 Candidatus Uhrbacteria bacterium RIFCSPHIGHO2_02_FULL_46_47
CTTGTGGACATTGTACAGAACTAGCGAAACATGGAATGATCCTAAAATATTTCAAGTTGAAATCCTAGACGACTCATTATGATAACGGAGAACATAAATAAAATATAATTGGGGCGGCGCATTTCGCAAAACGAAATACGAAATTCGGCGGCGGCGGAACCCCAGAAGCAATCCCGCTTTTGCGGGATGCTACGGGGCAAGAAGCGAGGGCGGGCAATCCCGCCAAGGCGGGATCAAAATTCAGCGTTCGGGTTTTCGCTAAAAAAAGTTCGGATTTCATTCAGCGTTCGGAGCTCACTGTCGTTGACTAAAGTAGCGGTAGCGTCCCGCCATGGCGGGATTCTTCATTTTTTGTCAAGGTCATGCTATCATAATACACTATGGCCCAAACAAACGGAGAATTGAAATATCTGCGCGCAATTTTACGCGAGAAAAAGAAACGGCCCAAAATGGCTGTGCACGGGCGTGGAATGAAAATGCTGCCAATGCGCGGCGTGCCAAAACGCCGACGCGCAAAAATGTAAGATATTAAGTGTAATTGCGTCCCACTCTATATGGAGAGTACTGCGACTACTCTACGTACATATACATGCCGTGAGCTTTGCCAGCCCGAAATTTTTGAGGATCTGTATGGCACATATTCACGAAAACTTTATCGGTATGCATACTACCATCTCAATTCCAAAGAGGATGCGGAGGATGTATTGGCCACAACTTTTGTGCGGCTTTGGGAATATGTCACGGCAAATCAAAAAGCAACAGTTCGCTCAATCACAGCCTTACTATATCGCATTATGCATAATTTAATTGTTGATCAATATCGCGCGCGAAAACCCGCAAGCTCAGTTGAAGAGATGCTTGAAGTAGGAATTGAGATCAAAGATATAAAGGCGCTTGATGCAAGTAAAAAAGCAGAATTTTCATTAGTACTGGAAGGGATTGAAAAGTTAGAAGAGGCGGATAGAAATTTGCTTTTGTTGCGTTTTATTGAAGATTTGCCAGTGACTGATATTGCGGATATGCATGGAATTACGGAAAATAATGCGTCCGTGCGAATTCATCGCGCCTTAAATAAACTGAAGAATATTGTAAATGCGCAATATGCTAAATGAACATGATATTGAAGGAATATTAAAGAAAATGCGGAACATGGAACCCCCGCAGAATTCTTTATTGCGTGCAAAAAATAGGGTGATGGCGTTTGTAAGAGAGGGCGATACTCACCGTCAACCTATGTTAGAAAGGTCATCAATTTTTCATTTATTAATTCCTAAGTTAAGATTTAAATATATGATTGTAGCGTTAATTCTAGCATTAGTACTGGGTGGCGGCGGAACAGTTGCCGCTGCGCAAAACGATCTTCCCGGTGATGCGTTATACGGCGTGAAACTTGCTTCTGAGCGAGTTGCTGAGCGGCTGGTAAGAAGTGAAGAAACAAAAGTTGCCCTTGACGCCAAGTTTGCAGATCGCCGAGCAGATGAGATTGTGGCTTTGGAAGTGAAAGCAGATGCCGCGGTAAAGAGCGGCGCTTTGCAAGATGCCGAAAAATTTGAAAAGCACATGGACCGCACCGCTGAGCAGTTGAAAGCGCGCATCACCCATTCACAGGAGCGCCTTGCCGCGCTTAAAGCAAAAGATACGGAGAGTTCACTCAAGGCATCTGCAAAGCTTGAGTCACGAATTGATCTTTGGGAATCCAAGCTTGCCGCGGTAGAGTCCGCGACAAGCCGCGAGGAACTTAAGGCAAAACTTGCCGAAGTTCGCGGTAAGGTGAAGGAGCTGCGCGCCGCATTTGAGAAAGTGCAAGATGAAGCAGCGGATGAAAATGGCGCAAAAGGACGCGATGAGCAGTCCGCTACCGGCCGCGTAGGTGCTGCGGAAAATAAGCTTGCCGCGCTGACTGATCGCCGCGCCAGAATTCTTGTTGAAGTGAATGCCTCTGGCGATGCGGAAGCCAAGGCAAAATTTGATGAATCCGACAAATTATATCAGGAGGCGGTGACGCTCGTTGCGCAGGCAAAAGCCGCGCTTGAAGCAAAGGACTGGAAACTGGCATGGGATAAGGCGAACAGCGCGTTTAAGGCCATGGTGCAATTCCATGGACCAATGCTCCGCGCGCGCGTCAATGCAGAAGTAAAAGAGGAAACGCGTGAAAAACGCGAGGAGATAAAAGAAGAAGTCAAGGAGCGCCTTGAGAGTGTAATACCAGAGATTCGGGTGCGAGCGCGGGAAGATCTTAAAGCGCGTCTGGATGAGCAGAAAGAAACTGAGTAGGATGATCGGTAATGTGCGAAATGCAAGGACAGTCCCGTAACCGCGGGACTGTCTTTTATGTCCCTTGTGCATAAAATTGTGTAGTGCTACACTATCTCAATATGAAGTTGAAAATTGCCACGCTTAGCGTGATTACTTATTTACTTTTTTCTGCCATCTCCGCGCATGCCCAAGCATCGCCGCCTTCAACATTTCATATTATTTCTCCTGCGCCGGGAGAAGTTATTGTAAGCAATAAAGTTTCTGTATTGGTCAATGTTTCGCAAGATTTTTTACTTGGTAAAGATGGTTATATTTTTCTTTGGCTTGATACGCTTGAACGCACGCCGGAAAATGCGCGGATCACCTCCGAAATTCAATATATATTTGATAATGTGCCGTCTGGTTTGCATACGCTTTACGGCGAACTTGTACGTGCTGGCCAAAGTTCATTTGAGCCAAAATCAGAAGTAAAAGTTGAATTTGAAACGATTGACGAGGAAATTAAACCAGTTGCAACCTCAGCTGACACCGGGAACGAGGCTCCACCGGAAGCAAACGGAGGGTTATTTATTCCTCCGGGCAAGAGTAATGCCACGATTGTGATAATACTTATAATTTTGGCAGTGGCAATACTTTGGTATGTATTTGGCCGCTCATCTAAGAAAACCTCATAATGCATGGCAATTGATTATTCTAGGGAATTAAATAAAGAACAACTGCAAGTTGTTACGGCCGGAGACGGCCCTTGTTTAGTTTTAGCCGGAGCCGGAACTGGCAAAACGCGTACGATTGTTCATCGCGTTGCGTATCTATTGGAGAACGGCATAGACCCGCGCCAAATTCTCCTTGTGACATTTACCAATAAAGCCGCGCGCGAAATGCTCAGACGGGTTGAGCTCTTAATTGGCGCGCAACCACAAGGACTTTGGGGAGGAACATTTCATCATGTGGGACACGCGCTTTTACGGCGGTATGGCTCACGCATTGGCATTGCGCCATCATTTACAATTCTTGATCAAGATGACAATCTTGAAGTTTTGAAATCAGTTATGGCGGCCCACGGTATTTCAACTAAGAAAGATGACAGCAAATATTTTCCAAGTCCGGATGTGCTTGAAAATCTTATTAGTTTTTGCGCAAATAGTATGCGGCCGCTTTCGGAACTTATTGAACAGTGGATTCCAAAACATGCGCATCTAACGCCGGATATTTTGCGTGTTGCCTCGGCCTATGAGCAAAAAAAACGCGAGCGCAATGTAGTGAGTTTTGATGATCTACTTTCTTTTTGGTTGAAGATTTTGCGTGAGCGGCCAGAAGTACGTCAGAGTTTAGGTGGAAAATTTGAATATATTTTAATTGATGAGTATCAAGATACCAATCGCTTGCAAGGTATGATTGTTGAGGAATTGGCAAAAGGGCCACCAAGGACTGTCCTTAACGATACCCAAGGACAGTCCTTGTCCGCTCGTAATATCCTGGTTGTAGGCGATGATGCTCAGGCCATTTACGCATTTCGCGCGGCAACGGTTGAAAATATCATGCGTTTTCCAGAAGTATTTCCGGGCGCAAAAACATTTCGTTTAGTGCAAAATTATCGTTCCACACAATCAATTTTAGATTTGGCCAATGCTTGCATTTCCTGCAATCGTCGGCAATTTGAAAAAGAATTGCGAACAGTACATGGACGCGGCACAAAGCCAGAACTGGTGGGATGTGCTGATCCATTTGAGGAAGCGCGGTTTATTGCCGGGCGCGTACTGGAATTGCGAGAAGAAGGGGAGTCACTTTTGGAAAGTGCCGCACTTTTTCGCGCCGCGTATCAAGGCATGCAATTGGAACTAGAACTTCAAAAGCGCGGCGTGCCGTATGTTATTCGGGGCGGTATCCGATTTTTTGAGCAAGCGCATATTAAAGATGTTGTGGCATATCTGCGAGTGGTTGGAAATCCCAAAGATGAGATTGCCTGGCAACGTATATTAAAAATGGAGCCGGGGATTGGAGTGAAGACGGCAGCGGAAATCATGAAATTGATCGTTGGTAATTTTTCACCCCCACCTCAATCCTCCCCCATCAAGGGGGAGGAAGTGAATGCAAATTCCCCTCCCTTGGTGGGAGGGGCTAGGGGAGGGGGTCGTAGTCAGGAGGGGTTACGCAAAGTGCTTGCCCGCGTTGAGAAGCTCAAATCCTTAAAGCAAATTGATGCCATGATTGAGTATGTGCTCCAAGCATTTTATGAAACTTATGCGGAAGCGACTTTTGAAAATGCGAATGATCGCATTGAGGATTTAGAGCAACTGGCAATTTTTGCGCGCACATACAGTGCCGGGGGTTCATCCCCCGGTGACAGTTTGGAGCAATTTTTAGCTGATGCCACGCTTTCCGAGGGGTTTCGCGGTGAGCGCGGAGTAACGCGCGAAGGACTGTCCTTTGTGAAGGACAGTCCTTCCGAAGAGTATTTAGTGCTTTCCACGATTCATCAAGCCAAGGGATTAGAATGGAAAAATGTATTTGTGTTGGGGCTGGTGGACGGCCAATTTCCGCATTATAAATCACGCGCAAATCGTGCGGAGATGGAGGAAGAGCGGCGGCTTTTTTACGTGGCCATCACGCGCGCAAAAGAGCGGCTATTTTTAACATATCCTTTGACCAGCATGGCATCCATGGGCACTGCCATTAATCAACCTTCCCTTTTTGTCCGCGAACTTGATCCGCGATTGTATAAAACAATGCTGGAGGATGAGGAAGAGGTGATTGAGATTGAGTAAGTTGACACTCGGTGAGCGTTGCCTTATAGTAAAGGCGTTCTTGTTCACATGCGAGGGGGAAAAATGCCAAATCTCAAGTCACGACGAAACGGTACACCACTTCCCACAGAAGTCTTTAGACTGCTTGAGCAGTATCGGTGCGCCCTACAGCAGAAAAGAACGCGCACTGTGAAAGAGCTGCGCAAAATGTTTTCTGAGGTCGGGTACCGCGTTGCGATGGCCGAGCCAGCCGTACTGTGGTTGCGCAAGTTAGGCATCCCATTGCCACAAGAGCGCACACTGCAAGAGCGCCGCACATTGCGGATCAAACCGTGGTGAGGTAATGCGACAAAGCCGATCGGTGAGATTTCGAGCGTCCACGCAAAAAGACCCGTGCCTGAGGAGGCGGCCGGGTCTTCATTCATTTTAAGGATTGACATGGGTGCGTTTTTTACATATAATTGCCACGTTATGGAAAAACGCACTATATATTTAGATCACGCAGCCGCAACACCTCTTGATCCGCGCATTAAAGAAGCGATGTTGCCGTATTTAGATTCAGAGTATGGAAATCCATCGGCGATTTATTCTGTGGGGCGTATGGCAAAAGAAGCGTTAGATAACGCGCGGCAAACTGTGGCGCAAGTTTTAGGTTGCACTGCTTCTGAAGTTATTTTTACTGGAAGCGGAACTGAGTCAGACAATTTGGCAATTTTTGGGGTAGCGCGGGGATATACCCGCCCCTCACCCCAACCCTCTCCCATAAAGGGAGAGGGAGTATCGGTACAATTTCCCTCGCCCCGTGGGAGAGGGGAGGGTGAGGGGCGGGGCCATCTTATCACCACCAATTTTGAGCATCATGCAGTTTTGAATCCATGCAAGGCACTAGAAAAAGAAGGATACGAGGTAACTTATCTTAAAGTTGATCGCGATGGCTTAATTACCCCAGAACAACTTAAGGCCGCGATTCGTCCGGACACATTGCTGGTATCTGTGATATACGCCAACAATGAGATTGGCACAATTGAGCCAATTGCAGAACTTGCGCGCGCATTGCGTGAATGGAAAAAAATTCACGATCGTAAAGAAAATGACCCACCATTTTTTCATACTGATGCCTGCCAAGCCGCGGGATATTTAGAGATCAATGTAAAAAATCTTGGTGTGGATTTGATGACCATCAATGGCAGTAAAATTTACGGGCCAAAAGGAACTGGCGCATTATATGTGCGCCGTGGATTGCGATTAAAGCCATTGATTTATGGCGGCGGGCAAGAATTTAAGTTGCGCTCCGGCACAGAAAATGTAGCTGGCATTGTAGGGCTGGCAAAAGCACTGGAAATAACGCACCATGTAGCCGCAGGTCTTCAGCCTGCGCTTGCAAAAGCATTGGAAGTAACACACAATGTAGCCGCAGGTCGTGAGCTGGAGCACATGGAAAGCGAGCGTATCACGCAATTACGCGACAAATTAATAAATGGTATCATGGAGAATGTTCCCGGGACAATGCTAAACGGCCATGCCACAAAGCGTCTGCCCAATAATATAAATATCACTATTTTGGACATTGAAGGCGAAGCCATGCTATTATACTTAGACGAGTACGGTATTTGCGCCTCAACTGGCTCTGCCTGTGATTCGCAAACCAGTGAACCTTCACATGTTATTCAGGCGCTTGGCAAATCCCAAAAAGATGCCCGCTCTAGCATTCGCTTCACCCTTGGCCGCTCTACAACTGAAACGGATATTAATTATGTGTTGAATGTTTTGCCGGAAATTGTTCAAAAATTACGCAAAATTTAACAAAATACTAAATATATGGTTACAATCGGAGAATTAGCGCCGTTCCCCATGGAAGAGATGCAGTCGTATCAAAACGACAAAATCAAAATATTTAATTTACATAGTGATTTTCCGGATAAATGGCTAGTGCTGGTTTTTTATCCTGCAGATTTTACTTTTGTTTGCCCAACAGAACTTGCGGAACTGGCGGATCATTATCCGGAGTTTCAAGCCCTGGGCGCGGAAGTGATGAGCGTGTCAACCGATACGGTATTTGTGCACAAAGCCTGGCATGATGAATCGCCAGCAATCAAGAAAATAAAATTTCCCATGCTGGCAGACCCCACGGGTAATTTGTGCCGTGCATTTGGAACATATATTGAAAGCGAAGGTTTATCACTGCGAGGCACTTTTATTATTGATCCTGATCGCATTGTGCGCGCACTGGAAATCCATGACAACAGCATTGGTCGGAGTGCGCGCGAGCTTTTGCGCAAACTGCAAGCGGCAAAATATGTGCGCGAACACGGCGGTGAAGTCTGCCCAGCCAGTTGGGAACCGGGTAAAGATACTTTACATCCGGGATTGGATTTAGTTGGTAAAATTTAATTACAAATCCATGCCATACGAAGCGAAAAATTTTGATCATCTATTGGGTATGCTGGGATTTTCCGAGGTGATGCTAAAAAATCACTTTACTCTGTATCAGGGGTACGTGAAGAATTTTAATTTGTTGAATGATACATTGGTGGCACTGGAGAAGGAAGGGAAGTTTGGCGCTCCGGAATTTGCAGAAATGAATCGCCGCTTTGGCTGGGAATTTAATGGCATGCGTTTGCACGAACTTTATTTTGGCAATATGCGGCATGCGAATAGCGCGCCTAAGGGCAATGCAAATGCGCCCATGCGAATGAGTAATCCACTTGGTGAGGCAATCACAAGAGAGTGGGGATCACAAGAGATGTGGGAAAAAGATTTTAAAGCCATGGGAGCCATGCGCGGTATTGGCTGGACAATTTTGTATCACGAGCCAGAAGCAAATCGTTTGTTCAATGTTTGGGTAAATGAACATGATATGGGACATTTTGCAGGTTGTACGCCACTTTTAGTACTTGATGTATTTGAGCATGCCTACATGCTTGACTATGGCCTGAAACGTGCAGATTACATTGAGGCATTTTTCAATGCGATTGATTGGAGAGTGGTGAGCGCACGATTAAAAAGGTAATGTAGCCGCAACTCTTTAGGTTGCGCTACGCCGGCTAAAGACCGGCGACTACAGGAGTTATTGAAGAGACTGCCCTTGAAAAGGACAGTCCTTTGTGGTATTATGCGCACATTCATATGAGGAATATGTATGTGGTGCACTATCATGAGATTGCGCTCAAAGGACGAAATCGGCCGATGTTTTTGCGTCAGCTACAGAAAAATATTTGTCGTGCTACCGGGTTAGCACAAAAAAATGTGAAGATTGTGTCAGGGCGATTGATTGTGCAGGATGCGAATAGCGAATCGAATGCGAATTTGCGAATTGGTTTGAGTCACGTATTTGGCATTTCTTCATTTTCGCCAGCAGTACTTGTGGAGGAAGAGTATGAAAAGATTGAAGAAATGGTAATCAGTTTGGGACGATCGTCAAAATTTGATACTTTTGCCATTGCCGCAACGCGTGGAGATAAGCAATTTGCCATGACATCTCATGATCTTGAGGTAAAGTTTGGCGATATAGTGCGTACCACACTAAACAAGAAAGTGGATTTGAACCATCCAGATATCACATTTTATGTTGAGGTTTTCCCCGGCGGCGCGCTTGTGTATACTGAAAAAATTGCGGGCGCAGGCGGAATGCCAGTTGGCACCCAGCCGCCGGTTGCGGTATTACTTTCCGGCGGTATTGACTCTCCGGTTGCCGCCTACAGACTAATGAAACGGGGTGCGCCAGTTATGGGTGTGCATTTTCATAGCTATCCATTTACATCACGCGCTTCAATTGATAAAGTGAAAGAGCTGGCGCAAATACTTGCCAAATTCGGCGGCGTGCGAAAATTGTACATGGTTCCACTGGGAGATGCGCAGAAGGAAATAGTGCGGAGCACGGGAGAAAAATATCGCGTGCTTTTGTATCGCCGTCTTATGATGCGCATTGCGCAGGTGTTAGCGCATCGCGAAGGAGCACAGGCGCTTGTGACCGGCGAAAGTCTTGGCCAAGTTGCTTCGCAGACGCTTGAAAATATGAGTGTGGTTGAAGCCGCCTCTACCATGCCGATCTTCCGACCGTTGATTGGCTATGATAAAGAGGAAATTATAGCAGAGGCAAAAAAGATCGGAACATTTGATGTTTCCATCCTTCCCGATACGGATTGCTGCACACTATTTATGCCGAAAAATCCTGCCACCCGTGCCAGGATTGCGGATGTAGAACGAGAGGAAGCGAAATTAGATATTCCGCAACTTACACAGCTATGTCTACACTCTACGTTATCGGAACGCCTATAGGAAATCTTGAGGATATTACGCTTCGGGCTCTGCGTGTGCTTAACGAGGTTGATTTTATCATTTGTGAAGATACGCGAGTAACAAGCAAGCTTCTTGCGCGTTATGAAATTAAAAAGCCACTGGTAAGTTATTTTCAGCATAGTAAATTTTCACGGATTGATGAGATTATAGAGCGTTTATCGCGCGGTGAATCTGCAGCACTTGTTACTGATGCTGGAACTCCGGGAATTTCTGATCCAGGAGGAGTATTAATAAAGCAAGCAGCATCACAATTGGGCAATACAGTAAAGATTGTGCCTATTCCAGGACCATCAGCAGTGATTGCCGCACTTTCTATTTCTGGCCTACCCACAGACAGTTTTTTGTTTCTTGGCTTTCCGCCACATAAAAAAGGGCGGCAAACATTTTGGAAGCAAGTGATGGAGAGCGAGAATACCGTAGTATTCTACGAATCCCCGCATCGTATTTTAAAGTCGCTGGAGCAGTTGCGTGACACACTTCGCGTTCCCTCACCGGGCCTACGGCCACCCTCTCCCTTTGGGAGAGGGGAGGGTGAGGGGCGAAAAATCATAGTCTGTCGAGAATTAACTAAGATGTTTGAATCTGTCTATCGTGGTACAATAGATGAGGTGCTTACGCAGGTGACAAATGCTCCACAAAAAGGCGAATATGTCGTTGTTATTGGTCCAGCATAGTATGGCAAAATTTTATATCACGACTCCAATTTATTACGTAAATGGTTTGCCGCATATTGGCGCGGCTTATACTTCAATTGCGGCAGATGTTTTGGCGCGCTATCACCGCGCGCGTGGAGATGACGTACACTTTTTAATGGGTACGGATGAAAATGCGCAGAAAAATGTGGAGGCGGCTTTAAAAAGCATTCCCTCACCTCAATCCTCTCCCGAAGGGGTCGAAGACGGGCCGAGCGAGCGCAGGCCCCGGGGAGGGAAGGGTGAGGGTGAAACACAGGAAATAGTACAGAAGTATGTAGATGCGATGGCGGCAAAGTGGCAAGAGACCTGGGATGAGCTAGGCTTGACGAACGATGATTTTATCCGGACAACTGAGCCGCGGCATATTAAATATGTTGAAAAGTTTTGGCGAAAAGTAGAAGCAAAAGGAGATATCTATAAAAGCGTGTATGAGGGATTGTATTGTACAGGTTGTGAGGCCTACAAAACAGAGTCAGAACTCATAGATGGAAAATGTCCGGATCACATGCGCGTACCTAAAAAATTAAGTGAGGAAAATTATTTTTTCCGCCTTTCAAGATATCGCGACGCGCTTTTAAAGCACATTGATGAGCATCCGGAATTTATTCAACCAGAAGCGCGGCGCAACGAAATTGTCGCCTACATTCGCGACCATGCTGTAGATTTTAGTATCTCACGGAAAAATTTAGAGTGGGGGATTGCAGTGCCTGGTGATCCTGCCCAGACTATTTATGTGTGGTTTGACGCGCTCTTAAATTATATAAGTGCAGTGACCCCCTCACCTGGCTTTCAGCCATCCTCTCCCTCAGGGAGAGGGGAGGGTGAGGGTTGGTGGCCGGCAGATTTGCATTTGGTTGGAAAAGATATTATTAAGTTTCATTGTGCCTATTGGCCAGCCATGCTTATGTCAGCCGGTTTACCGCTTCCGCGTACTGTGTTTGCGCATGGATTTTTTACAGTGGATGGTCAGAAAATGAGTAAAACGCTTGGCAATGTTATTGACCCTGTAGCGCTTGCGCGAAAATACGGAAATGATGTATTGCGTTACTATCTTTTGCGTGACTTTGCGTTTGGCGAAGATGGCGATTTTTCCGAGGTACGCTTGCGCGCGCGCTATAACGGCGAACTTGCCAATGGTTTGGGGAATTTAGTAGCACGCGTGCTGACAATGGTGGAGAAATATGCGGATGGTGTAATTCATAACCCCACCCAACCTCCCCTTATCTTAAGGGGAGGAGATCGATTAGTCCCCCCTCTTAAGGTAAGAGGGGGCGAGGGGGAGTTATGGTCGCAATATGAATCCTACATCGCACACTACCAACTTGATCGCGCCCTTGATACCGTATGGCAATATATGAGCGAACTTGACCGTTATATTGACGAAACTCAGCCATGGCAGCTTGCTAAAAGTGGCAAAGAGCGCCTTTTTGCGGTACTATATACATTAGCGGAAGGGTTGCGGCATATTGCTTGGATGCTTATTCCGTTTATGCCGGAAACTGCGCGAAATATTTTTGATCAGCTTGGGCTTGGTACCGCCGAAGTAAAAAAATCGTTTAAGGACGCGCAAAAGTGGGGCGGTCTGAAATCAGGAGTAAAAATCGAACGTGGCGATTCTTTATTTCCGCGCCTTGCATAAATATATGCCTATCCGTATTTTGGTTACCGGTGGAACATTTGACAAGGAGTACAACGAACTAACCCAGCAATTGGTATTTAACAATACCCACATTAAAGAAATTCTTGAATTTGGGCGCTTTAATCAGCCAGTTGAGGTGAGTGTGCTTATGCTGATCGACAGTTTGAAAATGACCGATGATCATCGCAACCAAATCCTTGAGCAATGTAAAAATTGTCCGGAGGATCGGATTGTCATTACGCACGGGACAGATACTATGGAGCAAACCGCGCAATTTCTTGGCAACGCGATTAAAGATAAGACGATTGTGCTCACCGGCGGCATGATCCCATATAAATATTCCGGATCCGATGGTCCATTTAATCTTGGCTGCGCGCTTGCGTTTGCCCAAGCTCTTCCCCGCGGAGTTTATGTAACTATGAATGGAACATATTTTGCCTGGGATAATGTTCGCAAAAATCTTCAAACTGGATATTTTGAAAATATAAAATAAATTCTATATGATTACACCATTTGATCTCATTTTAATCCTTATAATTTTCTCATTTGTGCTTTTTGGGCTTTGGTTTGGACTTATTCACGCGATTGGCGGTTTACTCGGAACGCTTGTTGGTTCAGTGGTTGCGGCAAAATATTACAAGCGTTTTGGTGCCACTAATTTGAGTCAAGTTATTTCCTTTATTGTTCTCTTTACGCTTGGTAGCCGCGTTACTGGATTTATTTTCTACGGAATGGAGAAGTTGCTCAAGATCGCAAATATCCTGCCCGGTATCAAAACAATCAATCGGCTGGCCGGCGGCATTTTGGGGCTTGTTGAAGGATTGGTTATCATCGGAGTCGCGCTTGTATTTGCCACTAAGTTTCCGTTTCCAATGCTTATTACAGCAGTTGGAAAATCAGAACTTGCGCAATTTTTAATCGGCGTTGGCACAACAATATTGCCAATTTTCCCGCAAGTTCTAAAACAAGTGCAGGAAGTGCAAAATGTATTGCCATAACCCCACCCTTCCTCCCCGCGCCTTTTGGGGAGGTGAGGAGGGGTTACTCCTATGCTTATTGACTATCACGCGCATGTAAATTTCAATGCCTACAAAGATGATGCGGATGAGGTTATAAAACGCGCGCTTGAAAGCGGCGTTTTTATGGTTTTAGTTGGATCGCAAATTGATACCAGCCGACGGGCAGTTGAAATGGCCGCAAAGTATGAAAAGGGAGTGTGGGCTTCGGTAGGGCTTCACCCAATACATCTTGAGCAGATGGAAGTTGATGAGGAAGAAAGCCATTTTGCCACCCGCGCGGAAGTATTTGATACTGCGGCCTATCGCGAACTTGCGCAACATGAGAAAGTGGTGGCAATAGGAGAATGTGGACTGGATTATTATCACACCCCCTCACCTCAATCCTCTCCCTCAGGGAGAGGGCAGGGTGAGGGGGGGTGGAGACAAAAGCAGCACACCACACTCCGTAAGCACCTTGATCTAGCGGATGAATTAGATTTGCCGCTGATTTTGCATTGTCGCGGAAGTGCAAAAGATCCGGAAGATGCCTACCGCGATATGCTTGCGATTTTACGAGAATATGTGGAGGCAGGAAAGATTGTCCGTCATGGTTCAATTCATTGTTTTGTTTCTACATTGCCAATTGCGCGTGAGTTTGTGGATCTTGGATTCCATGTAGGATTTACCGGAGTTATCACATTTCCTAAGGCAGAAAAGTATGCCGAAGTTATACGCGGAATTCCGCTGGAACGTATTCTTGTTGAAACTGATTGTCCATATCTGACGCCGGTTCCATATCGCGGTAAGCGCAACGAGCCGCTTTTCGTGCGCTATGTGGCGGAAAAGGTGGCGGAGATAAAAAAGTTGGATAAGCATGCGGTTGAAAATCAATTATTCGCAAATACAATGAAAGTTTTTAATAAAATCCCAGCACCTTATTATTCACGATCGTGAATAATAAGGTGCTGGTGTTATATGTATGATTTCAATCATTATCCCTGCCTATAACGCGGAAAAAACTATTGCTCGGTGTTTGAAATCCATCCTCGCGCAATCATACCAGGATTTTGAGGTCATTGTGGTGAATGATGGTTCTACCGATAACACCTTGAAAAACATAGACAGTACCATTGCACGATTGCGCAATCGTGCAATCAAGGTGCGGGTGGTTTCACAGGAAAATCGCGGGGCGCAAGCGGCACGCAATCGCGGATGGCGGGAAGTACAGAAACACACCACTCCTAACCCCTCCTCCGAAAGGAGGGGAAACGATTTAATTTCCTCCCCTTACGAAGGGGAGGTTAGGAGGGGTCTGGCACGCTATGTTCTCTTTTGCGACGCGGATCTTGTATTGCGCCGCGATTGCCTTGAAAAAATGGTGCGGGCGTTGGAAAAGCATCCAGAAGCATCATATGCATACTCGTCATTTAAGTTTGGCTGGAAAAAATTTAAGCTTTGGCCATTTGATGCGGAAAAACTTCGCGAGATACCCTATATTCATACGACCTCGCTGATACGTTATTCCGCAATTGTAGGGCTTAGCCCTAAGGAAGCCAGGGCTAAGCCCTTAGGGCCGTTCGATGAATCGATAAAGCGTTTGCAAGATTGGGATCTTTGGCTCACCATGCTGGAGCAAGGACATATTGGCATTTGGATTCCGGAAGTGCTTTTTCACGTGATCAGTACCAAAGGCACGATGAGTTCATGGTTGCCTTCCTTTGCCTACAAAATCCCCAAATGGCTAGGCATTCAACCCAAGGCTGTAGCGCGCTATAATGAAGCCGTCGCGCGTATAAAGGAAAAGCATAATCTCGTATGACATTGCGAAAATATTTAAAAGTGGCGGCCATGCACTGGGAATTGCGGATGGTCTATCGCGTGAATGCAATACTGGAGACCTCTGGTAACCTTTTAACGATGCTCGTTACTCTGGCACTCTGGCTTTTTGCATTTCATCGAGTGGGAGGCGAGAGTATTGGCGGATATACCGAGAGTCAAATGGTCAGCTATTTAATTATCGCAGGACTCATTACAAGTACGCTGTGGCACACTTCACAAGGTGATTCGATTATCAGTGCAATTCGTCATGGCCGTATCTCGAAATATTTTGTCAAACCAATAAGTCTGACAGTGAATCACTTTATCGCGCAAACAGTTGACCATCTTCTGCGCTTTGCGTGGAGTATACTGGCCATTTTCGTTTTTCTTTTCGCGTTTGGCATACCCATACCGTACGCCGTGGATTTATCACAAATTCCGCTCTTTTGTCTATTTTTTATTCTCGCGATTGGCATTCAATATCTAGTATTTTACAATGCTGCACTGCTGGCATTTTGGATGGAGGAAGTTTGGGGGATTACGTTTACGATTCGCGTGCTTGCGGATATTGCGGCAGGTGCGTTTATTCCACTGGCGCTGTTTGCGCCTTTTTGGCAGCGTGTATTTGATTTTTTGCCATTCAAATACATTATTTCTATTCCCGTCAACACACTGCTGGGAAGAGTCCCAGCGCATGAGGTGTTGCCAGCACTACTGGGAAGCGTAGTATGGCTCATCGTATTTGCCATACTTACGAAAATCACTTGGGTACGAGGAGTACGCCATTACTCTGCGGTTGGAGGATAAATGATATGCGACGCTACTTTAGGATCTTCGCTGTACTTGCGCGGTATAATTTTATACATCAAACGACGTATCGGCCATCATTCTTTTTTGCTATTTTCGGAAAAGTCTTGCGACTTGTACTTTTTCTTGCCTTTGCCGATGCGATTTTTCGAAATGTTCCTGAAATTGCCGGATGGACTCTTGAGCGTATTCCATTTTTGATTCTCACACTTTTTGTACTTGAGTTTCTTGCCGGAGTTGGGTTCCATCGCAATCTTTTATTTTTCCTATACGAATTATTGTATGAAGGAAAATACGATTACATTTTAACGCGACCGGTAAGTCCGGTATTCCTTACCTCATTTCGCGTGATTGATTTTTTTGATATATTGCCGCTTTTCGGAACGCTCACCATGCTTATATGGTACATTGTAGTGGCACACACGCCACTTCTAACTGTATTCGGTTATGTCATACTCATTGGCGCCGCGTACTTTATTCTTTTTGGCTTTGCACTAATACTTTCTGCAATTAATTTTTGGACATTGATACAAACCGGAGTGGGGCGTTTATATGAAAGCATTGGCCGGCTGAATCGTTTTCCGCTTGATGTACTGCCAAAGTTTTGGCGGGTAGCGTTGTTTTATGTGGTGCCGGTGGCCGTGGCCGGCAATATCCCAGCAAAATTCCTTATTGGCACTTGGTCTTGGTGGCAACTACTTTATATTGTTGTCTTTGCCATAGTAATTTTTGTCGTAGCAGTCAAATTCTGGTACCGCGCCCTGCGACACTACAGTTCCGTTGCATAGACGTAACCACCGGTTTCATGGTATAGTCCATGAAACCGTTTAATTTATCTAACTTTTTAATATGGCACGATTTAGTGATCAACGAATGCCGCATGATGTACAAGATAAGGTATGGGATGAGTTTTGCGAGCTCATCGCAAAATTAAAAACACACGATGAAGCGCGCCGATTTTTCAAGGATTTATTGAATCGGCAGGAACGGTTAATGCTGGTGCGGCGTCTGCAAATCGCAAAGTTGCTCACCTTAAAGGCGACCTATAGTCAGATTGTAGATATCCTCAAAACGGGTAAGCCAACAATCGCACGTGTGCAGAGATGGTTGCAATTTGGGCGCAGGGGATTATCGGATAGCATCAAACGGATACGAACTCCGTCTTTTCGAGCTTTGGAACAACGGTACAGAGATTATTATCGCTACTATAAAAAAACGAATTAGTAAAAATAATACGGTTTCATGGTATAGTCCATGAAACCGAAGAGTATGCGAAAATATTGGACTATAATTACTACCATGTGGGCGAGGGCTTTGATCCATCGCTTTACGATTGTGGCATATCGCACGGGAGAACTCTTTGAGATTGTTTTTCTTTTGATTTTGTGGACTGCCTTGTTTAAAGGACGTGATACGATCAGCGGTTATACAATTCAGGAAATGATTACCTATGTGCTTGTGGGAAATCTTGTTTCTATTGTGACGCGCAATTTCCTTACTGATTTTATGACCAAAGAAATAAAAGACGGAGCACTTTCAATTTTTGTGGTAAAGCCAATAACGTATCTTCGCTATGTTCTTGTGCGCGAATTAGGACGAGTGAGCTTGCCATTTCTCATAAGTCTTGTTTCACAAATCGGGATTATGCTTATTTTTGCGCGCCAACTTGTAATACATACAAGTTTTGTTCATTTTGCACTGTTTATTGTCATGGTCGCATTTGCATTTCTTATTGAATTTTTTATTTCATTTTTGATTGGAGCAACTGCATTTTGGACTGATGAAACTGATGGACTATCCCAAACGATTTATCGGCTGAAGCGTTTTTTGTCCGGCGGTTACTTTACCTTGAGTTTATTGCCCGCACTTTATATACAGATTAGTCTTGCGCTTCCATTTGCCTACTCATTTTATGTGCCAACTCAACTTTATTTACAAAAACTTACACTGTGGCAAGGTCTGAAGGGTATCGGCATACAGATTATATGGATAGCATTACTTTATTTATGCATTAAACTTGTCTGGCGCCGCGGCACGCGAAGATACGAAGGGGTAGGAATTTAGCGTATGAAAAAATATTGGACAATTTTTAGAGTGGAGTTGGAAAATACAATAGCATTCCGTGGTCCGGCATTTATTTGGATGCTTTTTGATTTGTTATGGATTGTAGTTTATCCATTTATTTGGGTTTTTATTATTCGCGCGCAAGGCGGCGAAATACAGGGTTGGAATGTTACGGCGATTATTCTCTATTTCGTATTTATGGCAGTGATGAATAATTTTATTTTAATGCATCCGGAAGTGCATGTGGGTGATGAAATCTACACTGGCAATTTTTCCAACTATATTGTTAAACCCTTGAGCTATCTCATGAATGCATTTATCCATGAAACCGCGTGGAAAGTCGTGCGTACCATACTGTTTGTTCCAATTTTATTTTTACTGATACTTATTATTTTACGCTTGGGTGGATTTACCATACATGCCAATCAGGCGCCATTTGCCATACTCGTGGCACTACTGGCGGTACCAATCTATTTTTTGTCGGCATTTATCATTGGTCTTACAAGTTTCTGGCTTGAGGATTCCAGCATCGCGCGAACTATTTTTTGGACAACCTCCGGATTATTTGGTGGACAATACGCGCCATTTGAACTGATGCCGCGTTTTCTTGATAGAATCGCTTCGGCACTTCCTTTTAAGTACGCCATATATTTTCCATTGCGCGTTGCAAGTCAGACGATGTCGTCAGCGGAGATATTGCGAGGTGTATTGATGCAGGTAATTTGGATGATTGCGCTTTTTATCTTAGCAAAATTAGTTTGGAAAAAAGGCCTTACGCGCTACAGTGCTGTCGGACGTTAATATATGCGACGATATCTTAAATTGCTTAAAATTTTAGTGCGCGTGTCATTTATTCGCGCGCTTATGTTCCGGGCCGCGTTTTACATGGACATAGCATATTCGTTTATTTGGCTCGGTTTATTTTTCATAATTATCCAGATATTATTTTCCCATACGGAAGAAATTGCGGGGTGGAGCCGAGCAAATCTTATTGTCCTGCTTGGAGTCTGGTCGTTCCTGGATGATCTTGGCGCTGGAACATTTTGGGATGGTATAAAACGATTGCCGGATTTAGTTGCCGATGGCGCTATGGACTTTATTTTAGCGCGCCCTGTTGATTCGCAATTTCTTATCGCGGCAGAGAGATTCAGATTCAGCCGCGTGCTCGTGATTTTGGCGGACGTGGGACTTATTGCATATGGACTGACGATTGGAGAGATGGCACCATGGCATACTATAATTTTACGGTTTCCCGTTTTGGTTGTTTCCGGTTATATAATCGCGTTATCGGTAGTTTATTTACTGCATACGCTTGGTTTTTGGTTTTTGCGCATTAATAATGTATGGGCACTCTACGATGGTCTTGAGGGTATTGCTAAATATCCGCTTGACGTATTTGGACGCCACATTAAATTACTTTCACTGACCATCGTGCCGCTTACGGTCATGTTTATGTTTCCCGCGCAGGCGTTGCTTGGGCGAATTACAACATTAGAGGTATTGTATGCCCCGGTCGTTGCCGCCATCTTTTTTGCCGTTGCACGGTGGTTTTATCAGTATTCAGTGCGACGCTATAGCTCAGTTGCTTGAGTTGTGATATGATATTTGATCATAACCCCTCCTAACCTTTTCATATGTTGTAGCCGCAGGTCTTTATCCTGCGCGATTATACGCCGCCTAAAGAGCGGCGACTACACGGAAGTCAAAATAATATGCCGATTATTGAGGTAAAAAATCTTACCAAGAAATACGAATACTATAAAAAAGCGCCGGGACTTTTGGCGTCTATGAAAAGCTTATTCCATCGTGAAAAATTGTACACCGAAGCAGTGAAAAATATCTCATTCACCGTGGAGGAAGGGGAGTTAGTAGGATTTCTTGGACCAAACGGAGCCGGGAAAACGACAACATTGAAGATGCTTTCGGGCATTTTGTATCCCACAAGCGGGGAAGCAAAAGTACTAGGGCACGTGCCTTGGAAGCGCGAGAAAAAATATCAAAAGCAATTCGCGATTGTCATGGGGCAGAAAAATCAGCTTTGGTGGGATTTGCCAGCCATGGACAGTTTTATTCTGAACAAAGAAATTTATGAAGTGCCGGATGCGCAATTTAAGAAAACCGTAGATGGACTGGCAGAACTTTTGGAAATAAAAGATATTCTTGATGTTCAAGTCCGCAAACTCAGCCTTGGCCAGCGCATGAAGTGCGAACTTATCGCGGCGCTTCTGCATCAGCCGAAAGTATTGTTTCTTGATGAGCCAACAATTGGACTTGATGTAGTGTCACAGCAAAAAATGCGTGAGTTTATCAAAACCTACAATGAGCAGAAAAAGACAACTATTCTTCTTACCTCGCATTACATGGAGGATGTTAAAGCGCTTTGCAAACGTGTCATTATTATTGATCATGGTGAAATCCGCTATGATGGAGCTTTAAGCGCGCTTATTGATAAATATGTTGATCACAAAGTTATTACGGTAACATTTACAAAGCCGGTTGAACGCGTTGATCTTGAAAAATTCTGTCCGGTTATGGAATGCACGCCGCTTCGGGCGGTTCTAAATGTTCCTAATGAGGAAGTGAAAAAAGTTGCCGCAAAAATTCTCACGACTTATCCGGTTGATGATATTTTAATTGATGAAGTGCCGGTTGAAGATGTCATCCGCAGGATTTTCACGACCGGAAAATCGTAAGTCCACCCTGCCTCCCCTTAATGTAAGGGGAGGGGAGGAGGGGTTATATGCATTTTCGCACTCTTTTTTTGATATTTCTCCTCGCGGAGCTAGTCTCATATACTGGATATTTTTTTTCAACGATTAATATCGCAGGTTTTTTTGTGATTGTGGCCGCGGCGCTGGTGTTGTCACTGCGTCGTCTGGAATATGGATTATACATAGCGCTTGTAGAGCTTATCCTTGGTGGAAAAGGGTATTTATTTTCAGCTGATATTGGCGGCACCGCGATCTCGCTTCGCATGGGATTGTTTGTTGTGGTAATGGCAGTTTGGATAGGAAAGGTGGTGAGTGCTTGGTTTCATAACCCCTCACCCGGCCTGCGGCCACCCTCTCCCTTAGGGAGAGGGGATGGTGAGGGCATTTTGAGATGGTGGGGGTTGTTTGGACTGGCAATTGTGTGGGGATTTATTGTGGGACTTGCCCGCGGCAATGATTTTGGAAATCTATTTTTGGACGCGAATGGATATTTTTATGCGGCGTTGGTTTTACCGTTTGTGTGGGTGTTGGTGATATCTGGAGGCCGAGCCTCCGGTCAAACGGAGGCTCGGCCTCACCTTGTGGAAATACTCGGCACAGTATTTTTCACCGCTACTACACTCCTTGCCCTGAAGACACTCTTTGCCGTGTATTTTTTCACCCACGCCAGCAATAACTTCATTGCCGCAAATCTTCTGGATTTTTATCGTTGGATACGCAATACCGGAGTAGGGGAGATAACCTGGCTTCCGGGAAATTTTGCCCGGGTATTTTTCCAAAGCCACGTATATAATGTGGTGGCATTTTTTGTTTTACTCTCATATTTAACAACGAAACGTAGCACGGGGCTTTATGCCCCGCTGAGCGGCACACGAGGTGCCGCGCTACTGTCATTAAACACCGCAGTTATCATAATCTCCCTTTCTCGTAGTTTTTGGGTTGGAGTGATTGCTGGTTTAGCAGTGCTTGGATGGTATGCAGTACGCTTGCACAGAATAAAACCTGCTGTTATCGCGTTGGCTGGTTCAATGATAAGCGCCATTCTTTTAATTTTAATTGTTGCGCGGTTTCCAATTCCGCGGCCATCACCAATAGATCTTGGAAGTGCCGCACAAAGTCGGCTTGAAGCAGGTGAGGCTGGCGCGAGTCGTTGGAATCTTCTGCCACCACTTTGGCAGGCAGTGGCAAAGCACCCGATTTTAGGGAGCGGTTTTGGCACAAGAGTGACCTATACTTCAAATGATCCGCGGATTCGCGAAGTAAATCCAACTGGAGAATATACAACCTACGCCTTTGAATGGGGCTGGCTTGATCTTTGGCTTAAACTGGGCGCAATCGGTTTGCTTTTCTATCTTATGCTTTTGCTATACATTGGACGCGCACTTTTTCAATGCGTTCGCACAAACTTATTGTGTCTTGCTGGTCTTGCTGGTCTTGCTGCACTTTCAGCAATCAACATCTTCACCCCCTATCTTAATCATCCTCTTGGCTTTGGTATCCTTATGCTCTTGACAATAATCGCATTTAATGATAGACTAGGGAAAGTGGTATTTTAGCCAGTCTAGAAGGCCACCAAACAAAGGTCTTTTAATTCAAGTTAGACATTTCACGAACATGGCATACGACCAAGGATTCGGTGGCCGACCTCAGCGTCAAATGTTCGATGTGTCAGCGCTTGGGCTCAAGTGTGCACAGTGTGGAAAGGATATTTTGGAACTCCCGTTCCAACCTACTCCTGACCGCCCGGTGTACTGCTTTGACTGCAACAAGAAACGACGCAACGAATTTACGAGCAGGTACTAAACCGACGACAAAAACCCGCCTGAAAGGGCGGGTTTTGCATTGTCTTGTGCGTAGCGGCTGATTATGGTAAATTAGGTATATGCTTCCGTTGATTTTATTGGGAATTGGATCTATAGTTTCTTGGGGCGCGTGGATATTTGTGATGGTTAGATTTGATCCGTTTGTTGGCAAATGGATTGCCCATGGATTATTTTATGCCAGTCTGGCACTTGCGCTTCAAGGAACACTTATGCTCGCTGGCATGTTCTGGTATAAACACAAATATGGGAGAACGGGAAGGCGCGCTGAGGTTGGAATTATCGCTAGACAAGCCGCACTATTTGTATGTTTCATTATCGTCGTGTTTATTTTATCCGCGCGGGATATCTTAAAGTGGTGGAATATCGCACCGCTTGCTGTTCTTACATTTACGATTGAATTATTCTTTATTTCATTAAGTCGGAAAACACATTCTAATCATATCTATGCATCAAAGTGAACTCTTTAGTAAAGCATCGCGCGAAGCACCATCAGATGAGGTAAGCGTCAATGCAAAACTTTTAAGTCGTGCTGGATTTATTGATAAACTCATGGCGGGTGCGTATTCATACCTTCCGCTCGGGTTGCGCGTTTTGAAAAATATTGAAAACATTATCCGCACTGAAATGAATGAACTCGGCGGACAAGAGGTACTACTGCCATCTCTTCAGCCAAAGGAGAACTGGGAAGCAACCGGCCGATGGAAAGATCCGGGTCGCGAGGTGATGTTTCAATTGAAGGGACGCGGGGATCGTGAATACGGGCTTGGCTGGACCCATGAGGAAATTGTCACGCCGCTTGCTAAAAAATTTATATCCTCCTACAAAGATTTACCACGCGCCGTATATCAAATCCAAACGAAGTTTCGCGATGAGCCGCGTGCAAAATCAGGATTATTGCGCGGCCGTGAGTTTATAATGAAGGATTTATACAGTTTTCATACGGACGAGCAAGATCTTATAAAATTTTATGATAAAGCGCGTGTCGCATATAGCCGAATTTTTAAGTCCGTAGGGCTTAATGCCCTTCAAGTTGAGGCCTCTGGCGGCGCATTTTCAAAATATTCTCATGAGTTTCAGGTAGTAACGCCGGCTGGAGAGGATATTGTGATCCGCTGTGAAGTATGTGATTTTGCGCAAAATCGCGAAATTTCGGAAGTTGAAGGCGGAGGCGCATGTCCGCGTTGCGGGAAAAAAGTTACAGCCGAGCGTGCAATTGAGGTGGGCAATATTTTCCAACTCAAAGACCGCTTCTCGCAAGCGTTTCGCTTAACCTATAAAGATGAGACTGGAAAAGATCATCCGGTACTTATGGGATGCTACGGCATTGGGCTGACGCGCGTACTCGGCGCCGTGGTTGAAGTTCATCATGATGAACATGGTATTATCTGGCCAGAGGCCGTTGCGCCATTTCAGGCGCATCTTATCGCGCTTCAGAATGTGAAGTCGGTGCGCGCAGGGACGGATAAAGCGTACGGTACTTTACAGAAAGAGGGGATTGAGGTACTGTACGATGATCGCTTAGAGTCTTCCGCTGGCGAAAAACTTACTGATGCGGATTTGATTGGTATCCCATTGCGTCTTGTGGTAAGTGAAAAAACGATTGCCGCGCAGTCAATTGAAGTAAAAGCGCGTGCGGAAAAAAATACTGAACTCATAAAGTTTCAGGATCTCGGAAAGTATTTCAAGACACGAAAAAAAATATATGTTGAATAGATTTTTTGGGCATTTTTCCAAAGATCTCGGGATTGATCTGGGTACGGCAAATACGCTTGTATATGTGCGCGATAAAGGTATTGTAATCAACGAACCTACGGTTGTTGCGCTAAATACTCGTACGGATCAGTTAATCGCAGTTGGAAATAAAGCGCGAGATATGGTAGGGAAGACACCACCGCATATTGTTACCACTCGACCGCTCATCAAAGGCATTATTTCCGATTTTGAAGTCACGGAGAAAATGCTTAAGTATTTTATTGAAAAAGTTCAAGAGGGTGGCATGAATTTTTATCCTCGCCCGCGCGTAATTATCGGCGTGCCGCTGGATTTAACTGAGGTGGAGCGCAAGGCCGTTGAAGACGCTACTCTTGGCGCCGGGGCGCGTTCAGTAGAGCTTGTTGAAGAGCCGATGGCCGCGGCAATCGGGGCGCGGCTTCCTATAAAAGAAGCGCTTGGCACAATGATTATTGACATTGGCGGCGGACTTAGCGAAGTCGCGATAATATCTTTAGGCGGGGTGGTTAATTGGCGCGTGATTCCAATTGCCGGCGATGAAATGAATAAGAATATTATTCAGTACGCGCGCGATGTTTTTAATTTACTGCTTGGCGAAAAAACCGCGGAGGAAATCAAGGTAAGGATCGGCTCCGCCATTGAATTGCCTGAAACTCTGGAGGGCCCGATGCGCGGGCGCGATTTGATGAGTGGACTGCCGCGAGAAATTATGGTTACTGACGCGCAGATTCGCGAAGCGCTTTCCCGTTCGATTAGGCAAATCGTTGAAATAGTAAAGGCAACACTTGAAACTACGCCACCTGAACTTGTTGCGGATATTTATGAACGCGGAATTGTGATGACTGGCGGCGGTTCACTACTTAAAGGGCTTGACAAATTGATTGCTAAAGCAACTGAAATTCCGGTTCGCGTCGCGGACGATCCGCTTACCGCAGTCGTTCGCGGCACTGGAATTATCCTTGAAGACGAAAGCCTTTCACACGAGGTACGGCTTCCTTCTGCTTCTTCGATTGGAAGCTCAATACGCTAAATAATTTTATTTATGAAGCGCACCGTGCGAGCTAGTATTGCGCTTATACTCGCTCTCATTTTTTTAATCGTTCTCACTGGAAATTTTATTACCGGGCGCGTCTTTGGAGTATTTGGCACTCTAACAAGACCCTTGACATCCGTAGCATATCGCCTCGGTAGCACATTTCAGCATGCGTTTGCACTTCCATTTCGCGCATCAAAGTTAGAAAAGGAAAATGAGCTCCTTCGCGCGAAAAATGTTGGCCTTGTCCGGGAGGATATCAATTTACATGAACTACAACGCGAAAATGCTGCGCTTCGCGCTGAGCTAAATTTTTTTGAAAATGAAAAATATCCGCTTGCGGTTGCCCGGATTATAGGCCGGACTCAGGAAGGCGGAAATACTTTTTTAATTCTAAATCGCGGCAAAAATGCTGGAATTGAAATCGGAGCACCGGTAATTGCAAACGGTATTATCATTGGTAAAATTATCAAGTCAGATTCCGCGATAAGTATTGCTGCGCCGCTTACAACTTCCGGGATGAAAACGGCTGCGACATTTGCGGGTAGTGAGAAGACGGCCGGTATTATTGAAGGGGAATTGAACGCGAGCCTTGTTTTGCGCCTCATCCCTAAGGATATAAGTGTGCAAAATGGAATGCGTGTTATCACCTCCGGCCTTGAAGCACAAATTCCCAGAGGCCTTTGGATTGGCACTATTGAACGCGTTGTAACTAATCAAGAAGATCTTTTTCAAACTGCCTATCTCAACGCGCCTTTGCGTCTTGAAGATATCGCAATTGTTAGTATTATCAAATCAATTAAACTACCTCCTTCAAGCTAATACGCGCATGCGCGGCAAAATGAAAAGCATTATCACTGTGGGTAGCGCGCTTATATTTGGAAGCAGTCTTACGAGCATATTTTCAAGCGCGCCATTAAACCTCGCGCTTTTGAGCATGCTAACCATAATGATTATTTGCACAAAACGCACAGCAGTGCTTTGGACTGTTGCGCTTGGCGCGTTTTTGGATATAGTCAGCCCATTGCCTACCCTTTCTTATTTTATCTCATTTTTTCTGACATTTATATTTTTGCGGATATTAATGAACACGCGCATAAGCACTCTGACAATTTTTGGCGTATTGCTTAGCGGTGTACTCGGCGTTTTTTTTCTTGAATTTATGCTTTTTGTTTTTTCGCGCGTAGAATCGCGCTTTTTGCCTGGCTGGAATATATTGCTCAACTACACCTATATTAAATCACTTATTATTTCCGTAATTGCCACTGGCGTATCAGCGGCGTTCATTTTTGCGCTTCTCAAGCGCTCGTCATTAAAAATTGCTGGCGTGCGCTTATAGATTTTATGTCGAAATACGAAATGTTGTCGCATACCGCGGATTTGCGAATTAAAGTTTATGGACCACATTATTTCCTCCCCTTAAGGTAAGGCCCGCTTCGCCCGCAAAGCGAGGCGAGGGAGGCCTGGAGGGGTTATGAAACAAGCCATTCTGCGATTCCGCGGAATCGCAGAATGAAAGAATTTTTAAGATGTGATATAATGCAAAACTATGCAAGAATGGGTAAATACTTTCAAATTACTGGGCAATATGAATCGAATCAGGATTTTGAAGTTGCTCGCGCATGAAAAGGAGCTACCAGTAAAAGCGATTAGCGATAAACTGGATATTAGAATAAAACTAACATCGCAGCATTTAGTTTTGCTTTCCCATGCGCGCTTTGTACAAGGCAAGGGCAAACTCGGTAGCGTCTATTATATGCTCCACCCAAAATTACGCTCCGAAGTCCAGCATATTCTTAAAAAATTGATCCGTGAATAAATTTTTTGTAATTTGTGCATTCTGCGATTCCGCGGAATCGCAGAATGAAGATTGTCGCGCGTTGCTCGCAATGACACACATAATATGTTTAAAGATCGCAAGGAGGCGGGGGAAAGATTGGCGCAGGCGCTGATGAAGTATAAAAGCGCGGCTGATACGATTGTGCTGGCATTGCCGCGCGGCGGAGTGGTTGTAGGTTATGGGGTAGCGCGAGTTCTCAATTTGCCACTTGATATTGTGGTGCCGCGGAAAATTGGCGCGCCGGGAAATCCAGAATATGCCATTGGTGCAATTACTGAAACTGGAGATGCGATTTTCAATGAGAATGAAATACGCGTTGTGGATAAAGAATGGCTTAAGCAAGAAATGGAAAAAGAGAAGAAAGAAGCGCAAAGGCGGTTGCAAAAATATCATCCGAGCGGTAAATGTAGCGCGGGACTTCATGTCCCGCTTAGCGGGGGACAAGCCCCCGCGCTACGGAATGCGACAGTCATCATTGTTGACGACGGAATAGCTACCGGCTATACCATGCGTGCGGCTATCGCATCAGTTAAATCTCACAAACCCGCTAAAATTGTAGTTGCAGTGCCCAATTGCGCGGCGGATTCCATTAAACAAATTCGCAAAGAGGTTGATGAGGTTGTAGTGCTTGAGATTCCACCGGTATATTTTGCAGTAGGCGCGCAATATGAGGATTTTCCGCAAACAAGTGATGAGGAGGTGATAAAATTATTGCGCAATGCACAATCTCATAACCCCTCCTAGCCTCCCCTTATCTGAAAGGGAGGAAAATTGATTGTATGTTCATCTTTCCCACAACAACATATCGTGATTTTACTCAAAAGCTTGCTAAGCAAGCGCGACTTAAAGTTGGGCGAACAGAAATTCGCAAATTTTCCGATGGGGAAATATATATGCGTGTAGGGGAGCGTGTGGCAGGAGAAAATGTATATATAATTGGCACCACAGCGCCACCGTCGGACAATTTTATGGAATTGCTATTACTCATAAATGCGTTAAAAACCGCACGCGCAAAATATGTAACCGCGATTATTCCTTATTTTGGCTATGGCCGCGCGGATCATACTGTGAAAAGCGGCGAGGCGCTTGCGGCAAAGCTTATGGCGGATCTTCTAAAATGCGCAGGTATGGATCGCGTTATTACAGTTGATCTGCATAGCCCGCGGGTGGAGAAATTTTTCAAAGTGCCTTTAACACATGTGAGAATGCATGAATTACTGGCAAAAGCAATTGCGCATACTTTTTCCCCTCACCTTTATCCTCTCCCCACGGGAGTGGGGAGGGTGAGGGCAAATGTTGTCGTTGTTGCGCCGGACAATGGCGCATTGCCGCTTGCCACACAAGTTGCGAAGATCTTGCACGCAAAGACAGGATGGATTGAGAAATATCGGCCACGGCCAAATGTTGCGCGCGCAACTCGTTTGCACGGCAATGTGCGTGGAAAACGTATTGTGCTTGTTGACGACATGATTGATACCGCAGGCACTATCACACAGGCGATTCAGATTCTTAAAAAACATGGTGCCGCGTCAATAACTCTTGCGGCAACGCATGGTGTTTTTTCAGGATCGGCAATCACTCGCTTGCAACGCGCAGGCATTGAACACATTATTGTAACCGATACACTTCCTTCATTGCATACAAAATCATTTTCCAAACTTAAAATTGTTTCAATCATTCCGGCACTTGCACGCGCTATTTTGACACTATGAAAGATCCCTTTATTCTGCAAGATGGGGACATTTCTGGCGGAGCGCTTAGTGATGGCCTATCACGTCGTTGGGTTGAAAATACCGCGCCAATAGCATCAACCGGCGAAATTGAATATTTAAAGCCATCACTTAAGCGCATACGGATGCGTTTTGGTTTCATAATTTTTTCCACTCTACTTTTTCTGCTTCTTGGACGCAGCGCGCAATTGCAGGTTATTGAAACAAAAGAATATCGCGCGGCAGCAGAAAAAAATCGCCTGCGGCTTGTACGCATTGCCGCGCCCCGCGGTGGGATTCAGGATCGCAACGGCATCGCGCTGACTTCCAATATCCCTCGCTTTGCGCTTGTCCTTAATCCACTGGACTTGCCAAAGGAGAGTTTCAAACGAGAAGAAGTACTGCGCAGAATCTCCGAACTATTGGATATTCCTTTGGATGAACTGCGAGCCAATGCGGCTATTTTACGCCTTCCGATTGCGCCAATAACTCTAAAATCAAATCTTGCGCTTGAACAAGTATATCCACTTCTTATTACGCTACAAGATATTTCCGGCGTATCAATTGAAACCGCATCCGTGCGTCAGTATACAGGTGGGGATTCATTCTCACATATACTTGGATATCTTGGAAAAATCGATGAGTCCCAAAAAAATAACTACATGGCGCGCGGCTATAGCTTAAATGCTCAGATTGGCAAATCCGGAATTGAAGCTGCCTTTGAGGATGTACTTAGTGGAGTAGACGGGCGCAAATACGTTGAGGTAGATGCAAAAGGACAGATCCAAAAAGTCGTCGCACTGAAGGACGCGTCTCCCGGCACGACGGTTAAATTAACAATCGATGCTGAGCTTCAACAAAAAGCAACTGATATTCTTGCCGCGGCGCTTAAGGGTTTACACAAAACTCGCGGCGCGGTAGTAATTATGAATCCTGCAAGCGGCGATATCCTCGCGCTTGTATCTTTGCCAGCATTTGATAACAATATTTTTAACGGCGACGCTAAAATGAAAGAAAAATTGCAGGAGGTTTTTAATAATCCTGACCATCCGCTTTTTCCGCGTGCAATTTCCGGAACATATCCGTCTGGATCAACTATAAAACTAGCTATTGCCGCAAGCGCTTTGCAGGAAGGAGTTATCACGCGGGCGACTTCATTTATTTCAACCGGCGGCTTGCGTATCGGGCAGTGGTTTTTTCCTGACTGGAAGACCGGGGGGCATGGAATTACAAATGTAACGCGCGCGATTGCTGAATCTATCAATACTTTTTTCTACATCATCGGCGGCGGCTATAATGATTTCAGTGGGTTAGGTATAACTCGCTTGACGCAGTACCTTCGTGAGTTCGGCTTTGGCGCGCCTACCGGCATTGAAGTGGGCGGTGAGGCTCCGGGCCTGGTACCTACTCCAGATTGGAAAACAGAAAATCGCAATGAGCAGTGGTATATTGGAGATACCTATCACCTTGCAATCGGACAAGGAGATTTTTTGGTCACGCCATTGCAGATCGCACGTATGACTGCGTACTTTGCGTCAAGCGGAAAATGGACAGTACCGCATCTTAGCATGAATCATGAATCCCCGCACCATCCCGCCAAGGCGGGAGGTACGGGGCAGGCAGGAATCAGGAATCAGGAAAATATTAATCCTGGCATTGACCTTCAAAACATAGAAACTGTGCGCCAAGGCATGCGTGAAGCCGTATTTTACGGAAGCGCGCGCGCGCTTCAAACATTGCCTATTACAAGCGCGGGTAAAACCGGAACTGCGCAGTGGTCGGATAATAAATCGCCACATGCGTGGTTTACCGGGTTTGCGCCATATGAAAATCCACAAATCACAATTACTGTACTGGTGGAGGAAGGGGGGGAAGGATCGGCTGTGGCGCTTCCGGTTGCTAAGGAAATCATGCGCTGGTGGTTTACTCGTGATTTGACAGCAAAATGAGCTATTGATACTGTTACTTAATAATCCCGCATGCGCGGGATTAGAAAAATTTTAATGTAATCTATGGCAGAACTAATTCGCCTGACTAAAGAGGGACTTGCAAAACTTAAAAAAGAACTTGTTGAATTAAAAACAGTCCGTCGCAAAGAACTTGCGGCGCGTCTTGAGGCCGCAAAAGAGCTCGGTGATTTATCGGAAAATGCGGATTATCAGCAGGCCAAGGAAGAAAGTGCCTGGGTTGAGGGGCGTGTGAATGAACTGGAGGATCTTATCAGTCGCGCAGAAATTGCCGCTGCACCGGAAGCGGGAGTTGCATCTATTGGCTCAACGGTAACAACTACGGTTAATAATCAAACGCGCGTATTTAGCATTGTGGGCGCGACCGAGGCAGATCCCGCACACGGACGAATTTCCGCGGAGTCTCCAATTGGAAAAGCATTGATGCGCGGAAAAGCAGGGGATGATGTGCTGGTACAAACTCCCGCAGGCCCCGCGCGGTATAGAATTGAGAAAGTTGAATGAAAAATACAGAATGTAGAATTTAAATGTAGCCGCCGGTCTTTAGCCGGCGTTTTACATATAATCTAGCTCCTGATATACTAGAACAATATGCATGAATTTCCGAAAGAATACGCTACGCGCCTTGAACGTCTGGAATCCTTGCGGAAATCCGGAAAAAATCCATATCCGGCAAATGTTGAACGTGATCATGAAATCGCCAAAGTTCTTGCGCAATTTGACGCACTTTTGAAAAAGAAAGCCACAGTAAGCATTGCCGGGCGCGTGCTTTCTTTGCGTCCTCATGGCGGTTCTACTTTTGCCCATATTGATGATGGCACAGGGCGAGTGCAGATTTATATGCAAAAGGATACCATGGGCATCGAGGCATACGATACAATGCTGAACACTCTGGATATTGCTGATTTTATTGTAGTCTCTGGCGAACCATACACAACCAAGCGCGGAGAAAAAAGCATCCTGGTTGGCCACGGCCATATTATTTCCAAAGCGCTTTTGCCGCTTCCGGAAAAGTGGCATGGGCTTACGGATGTTGAAGCGCGTTATCGCAAACGCTATCTTGATCTTATTTCCAATCCAGAAGTGCCGGAAATTTTCAAAGCCCGCACTTTCATTATCCGCGCGCTTCGCGAATTTTTTGATACGCGCGGCTATATGGAAGTGGAGACCCCCATGCTCCAGCCCCTTGCCGGTGGCGCCGCGGCAAAACCATTTGTAACACATCATAATGCGCTGAATGTTGATCTTTATTTACGCATTGCGCCAGAACTTTATCTTAAACGCTTGCTGGTGGGTGGTTTTCCAAAAGTTTATGAAATGGGTCGGGCATTTCGCAATGAAGGCATAGATCACCAGCACAATCCGGAATTTACGATTTTTGAGGCATATGAGGCCTACGCTAATTACGAGGATTATATGCGGCTGATTGAAGAACTATTTCCGCTACTTCTACGCAAACTCGGAATAACCGATTGGAAGTTCGCGTATGACAAACATGAAATTGATCCGGCTCCGCCATATCCGCGTCTAGGTTTTCGCGACGGGCTTATACAGTATGGCCAGTTTGATATTGAAAAATATAAAGATGCGAAAAAACTGGAAGACGCGGCGCATAAAGCCGGCGCGGATTTTCCAAAGGGTTCAAGCCGAGGCAAAATTTATGATGAATTGTATAAAACATTGGTGCGTCCGAAACTTGTAAATCCCACATTTGTGATTGATCACCCGGTTGAATTAAGTCCGTTGGCCAAACGCAAACAAAATGATCCGCGCTATGTGGAGCGATTCCAATTAGTGCTGGGCGGCGGCATAGAATTGGTTAATGCGTTTTCCGAGCTGAATGACCCTCTTGATCAAAAAGCGCGGTTTGAAGAGCAGGAAAAGGCGCATCAAGCCGGAGAAGAGGATACCCACCGCATGGATGACGACTTTATTGAAGCTCTGATGCATGGCATGCCGCCCGCGGCCGGGCTTGGTATTGGTATTGATCGCCTTGTCGCCCTGCTCACCAATTCCCATAGTATAAAAGAGGTAATCCTGTTTCCAACACTTCGACCGGAAAAAATTTAATTTCCATGCATCCATGATGGGTACCGATTACACCTTATCCACAGCAATCTGCGCTTAACTAAAACAAAATTCCACTAAGTTCGTTTATCAGTAGTTAAACGAAATTTGGGTCAACAAATAATTTGAATATTTTGATTGGGCTCTTTTCAATTTTTTCTTGAAAAAGAAGAACGCGCCACCCGAGAAATCTCGAATGGCGCGTGATGAGCGGGGCGGCGGGACGCTTAGTCGTCGGCTTGACGCACCCAGCGAAAGGACGTTCCTCGGGTACCGAAGCACGCCTTCATGGGGCGTCCCTTCTCGTCCTTTGGCGGGTAGTCGGCGTTCTTGTCACCGAAGATGGCGTACAAGAACATCATGACTACCGTACCACCAATGATAAGCCAGGGTTCCATGGCATCCTCCTTTCCTGCTGGTCGCGGAATTGCGACTCTTCCTTATACCACGAAAGCGCCCCGCCTGTCAAGTTTAAGAGGATGAAAAATTGAAAAGAGCCCTTAATTTAAGGTAATTATTTGTTGACCAAAACTCGCTCCTTTCAGTCGCGCCACGCTGCGCTCTCACTCCGCTACGCTCCGTTCGGGTCGTTTAACTAATTATATCCCCGTCAACCCATTATCTGTGGATAACAAAGAGGCCTTTTGGGCCTCTTTGACGTTATGGGTGGTGTAGTCC
>MGDU01000007.1 GCA_001790815.1 Candidatus Uhrbacteria bacterium RIFCSPHIGHO2_02_FULL_46_47
CTTCCGGTCATCGAGGCCGGTTGTCCGATGGCCGATATGATAACCGCCGAGAAGGTCCGTGCCTTGAAAGCGCAGTATCCCGATGCGGCCGTTGTCTGCTACGTGAACTCATCGGCGCGCGTCAAGGCCGAAAGCGATATCTGCTGCACCTCCTCGAATGCCATAGAAATAGTCAAATCCCTTAAGGATCATAAACGTGTCATATTCATTCCGGACAGGAACCTCGGCCAGTACGTCCAAAGCCAGTTGCCGGACAAAGAGATAATACTATGGAAGGGTTTCTGCCCAACACATATAAGGGTGCAGGAAGAGGATATATTGGAGGTAAGGAAGATATACCCTGACGCGGAATTCATCGCCCATCCCGAATGCGAACCCGATGTCTTAGCCTTAGCCGACCACATATGCTCCACCGGCGGGATGTTCAAATACGTTAAGGAATCCAAATCAAAGAGATTTATAATCGGCACAGAGTCGGGAATGCTTTATCGGCTGAAGAAAGAGAATCCCGGCAAGGAGTTTTTCCTTGCGACCTCGCATCTTATATGCCCGAGCATGAAGCTTACCACGCTCGGCTGGCTGGCGCATTCATTAGAGAATATGGTATATAAAGTCGAGGTTCCCATCGATGTGAGCGGAAAAGCGAAGCAGGCCCTTGACAGGATGCTTGCGGTATCCGGCGAAAAACCGCTTGCCGCGACGGCAGGATATTAAAAAGATAATGATGAAAGTAGGGATAATAGGCTGCGGGACGATCGGCTCAAAGCTGGCCGAACATATAGATAAGGATTTAAGGGGCAGGGCGAGAGTTACCGCTCTTTCTGATATTGACGGGAAAAATGCAAAAAAACTTTCGGCGAAACTAAGGTCAAGGCCCAAGGTCGGCCCGGTCGAGAGGCTTATAAGATCCGTAGATCTTGTCATCGAAGCCGCCTCGCCTAAGATATCAGGCGATGTAGCCAGGAAAGCTGTGAACGCCGGCAAGGATGTGATGGTTATGAGCACCGGCGGTTTACTGAAGAGCTACAGATCGCTCTTTGAGCTTGCAAAGAAGAGGAAGGCGCATATCTATCTTCCGAGCGGCGCGATATGCGGGTTAGACGGGCTTAAGGGTGCAAAATTCTCCGGGATCAGCAAGGTGACGCTCACGACCAGAAAACCGCCCGAAGGATTAAAGGGCGCGCCGTATGTAATCAGGCATAATATTAACCTCGGCAAGATAAAAAGCGAAAAGGTCCTTTTTGAAGGCGATGCCTTCAGGGCGATGGAGGGCTTTCCCGCGAACATAAATGTCGCGGCTACATTGAGCCTCTGCGGCATAGGCCCCGGGAAGACAAGGGTAAAGATCATCGCTTCACCGTCGATAAAAAGGAATATACACGAGATAGAGGTCGAAGGATCGTTCGGAAAGCTCGTCACGAGGACGGAGAACATCCCGTCTCCGGATAATCCGAAGACCAGTTACATGGCGATCCTTTCAGCTATGGCGACATTAGACGGCATCCTTGAGAGCGTAACGATAGGAACATAAAGATATTAAGGAAGGGAGGTGAACACATTGGCTCAGGAAAAAGTAGCTAAGGCAGGCATTAAGAGACAGAAAGGTTACCTCTACTATCTGGACAAACAGGGTGATGTCTCGATGGCGAAGATGGCGAGAGGCGGCAAGAAAGGCGGCGCGCCTAAGAAGGTCGTCAAACTCCACATCAAGAGACAGAAGGGTTATCTCTACTTCATCGACAAGAAGGGTGACGTCTCGAAGGCGAAGATGAAGAGAGGCGGCAGGTAAGCTTCTTTAATATTTAAATCGTTTAGCCGGCGGAGTCCCGCCCTTTCGATAGAAAGAGCGGGACTCCGCCAATTTGTAGCATAGGCAGAACTGCTATCTCGGTGGTTCTGCCTATTTCTTTTTCTTCGAGTAATGGGGCGGTGTGTTCGAAGATAATGCTTGCTTATCATTACTATAAGCAATATAATGCAAGTTATGCAAGTCAAGTTAAAGAACACAATCTCACCGGAGCACAATCCTATGGACATCGTGAAAGAATTAGAACATTACCGCTTGGAGAACAGAGTCACCCAAGAGGAGCTTGCTAAAGAGATCGGCGTTAATTTCTCTACGGTGAGCCGATGGCTCAACGGCAAGACCACTCCGAATAAAATTCAGCAGTATCATATTGAGAAGTTTTTGAAAGGGAAAATTACCAAACGCGATAATAGGTAATTCAAAATATGGAACAAAAATTAGCTAACTTCATAAAATATTGCCTCGGATATATACGGTTTACTCGGGAACGCACGGTTGCCTCGCAACAAAAATATTCTGTCAATTTACCAAATGAACATTTTTCAATAGCAGGCTTATTGAATGGGGACGCTGATGGTAGCTTGGCAGAGATGATAAATCTTGAGACTTTTTATTCGTATGATCCAAAGGAAGTGCCGAAAACAAAACTCGAACAATACGCAAAAGAGAAAGAGCTGGCAAATAAAATAGAGGATATTTACAACAAATATAGAAACGACCAGTTTACGAAACAAATAGTATTCAGTTTTGGCTATTTTGAAGTTGAATTGCCGATCGAAAGCGATGTCGATGTCTTAACCTTAGAAAATGGCGAGAACGGCGAAGAGGACGATTTATTTGCTAAGCAGGTTAAGATTGACCGGTATCCCTTATTTACAATTCCAATTAAAATTGAGAAAGAAATCTCTAAACAAGGAGTTGGAAAATACTTCATTCTTGCTGTTGATCCGGAGATTCAAGTTAATATCGGCATGCTGGAGCCGATTCTCGGAGAGGATTTATACTTTCAGCTTTTAGAAGAGACGGGAACATATGAAATGGAGGGCAGTTTAACACTGCCTATTAACGGATTAGATATTTTTACAGAAATATGGCATAAGATTAAAGCACAGCTTCGGTTAAAAAATGCAAAATTCGATGAAAATTCATTCTCACTAGAGGAAATCAAGGTCGCTTTAAGTCCGAAAGCTAATTATTTCTTAGCGGAAGATTTGGCAAAACTTGCAAAGTTGTCAGAAGAAGAACTTAGAAAAACAGCATTAACAAGCTGGACAGAGGATGAGGACTTAAACAATGAGACGGGTCTTCCAAGCGAACAAGAATTATATTTCCCATTTTCTTATGACAAATATCAACTTGCGACATTATCAATTATTAACAACAAAGCCTCGATAATCCAAGGCCCTCCGGGAACTGGTAAGTCTGAAACAATTTCAAATGTTCTTTGTCATCTGGCCGCTAACGGCAAACGAGTCCTTTTTGTAAGCCAAAAAGCTCAGGCTCTTAAGGTGGTCAAGGATAAGCTAAAAAAACTTAAAGTCCAGTATCTCTTTGGCTATCTGCCTAATCCTAGCTCAGCACAAATCGGAGAAGATGATGAGTCGGATGGCATTGCCCCTCAATTAAGTGCGTTAGGGGCATACATCGAAAAACTTGGTTATAAAATTGGTGCCCGTGGAAAGGTCATTCAGCAAGGAGATAGTGATTCTTCTACGTCATCAATATCCAAAGTTGTTAACGAAAAGAAAGAGTTACAGAACGGTTTTAACGTGGGGATTCAATCTCAGAGGGTTTATTGTCAGCTCTCTGCGGAGTTAAAAGAGTTAAAGCAATGCTATATTGATATAAATGATACGAAATCTTTCATCGCTAATTTTTCAACGCCTGAGTGGCAGGGATTAAAGAAACTGGAGAATGATATTTTCGGCTGTATAAATTCTATTAGTGCATATGAAAATTCTGGCGATAAAAAAGATGTCGAAAAGATATTCTCGGGATTGGACGTTTCCAGCAAATCAATCTTGGAGGCGGTTGAGGCCATAAAAGATGATGTTGTGAAAACAGGCTATGACAGGCATTTTGCTTTATTGAGAAAAATTAATAACGCTCTTAGAAATAGTCGTTTGGGAAAAATTCGTGGTATTCTTCCAAGAGAGTTGATTGATTATATTGATAAGACTTTGAATGAAGATTTATCTCGGCATAATGCTACGAAATTTTTGGATGGCTTGTGCGCATATTGTCGGCACCATGTTAATATTCGCTCGCTTGGAGAAAATAAAGACCGCTTTCAAATAAAACTAAAGGCTTGCGGAATATCAGACTCACAATTTAAGGTCCTTAATGAACTTATTGGGAGAAACAATCCCGAAGACATTAAGAAACGAGTTTTAAGGGTTTTTGAGATATCAACGGAGCTTAGGAAAATTATTGGATCTAAGAATCTCAATGAAATAGTTTCTTCACTTAAGCGGATCGAATCCAGACGAAGTCAGCATATCGCTATATACCTTCAGAACATTATTAATAAAAACATCACTGAAAAATGGATAAGTAAAACAGAGGGTTTAAAAGTACGTCAAATTGTCCAACAATTAGCCAAGGCTTTTGGCAAGTCTAAGAAGGCATTTAAGACGTTTGATAATCTACGTAAAGACCCGGATAAATTTAACGTAATCCTTAATTTAATTCCTATCTGGATCATGGAGCTCGATGACGCAAGCCGTATTATTCCACTCAATTCCGGCATATTTGATTACGTGATCCTTGATGAGGCATCTCAGTGTAACGTAGCCTATACTTTGCCAGTAATGTTTCGATCAAACCGTGTTTTGTTTGTGGGAGATAGTGAGCAAATGCGGGACAGCACCATCATTTTTAAATCAAATCGTGTTTTTGATGAGCTTGCTCATAGATATCAGATTCCCGAAGATCGTCAGATTAAATCAACTGGCGCCACGGTGCAATCAGTTCTTGATATAGCAAAGAACAGAGGATTTCTGTATCGGACTTTGCATTATCATTATCGATCCCCGAAAGAGTTAATAGGTTTTAGTAATAAATATTTCTACAAGCCCAATGGGAAAGATTTGATTTCTTTGAATAGCAATTATCTGGCCTATAAGGATACGAATCGTGTGATGGTTATCCATGAGGTTAAATCTGATTGGGGTGAGGAATTTTCCGACCGAGTAAATGTTGCTGAGGCTAAAAAGATATTGAAATTATTTATGGAATTGAGGGATTCGGAAAATTGCAAAGATAAATCGATAGGCATCTTGTGTTTCTTTAACGCACAAGCCACTTATATTCGTGAACTTTTTGAGCAGTCCGGTTTTAAGGAAGAGCAGGACAATTATAAAGTTAGCATAATAGAGGGAATACAAGGGGATGAAAAAGACGTTGTGATTTATTCCTTTGTTATTCGTTCGCCCGAACAAAAGAATAAGTATGTTCCTCTTACTGGCGAGGGAGGAGACATTCGTGCTGATATTAATAGAGGCAGAGTTAATGTGGCTTTCTCTCGAGCACGTATGCAAATACACTGTTTTATTAGCATGCCGATTAGTCAAGTGCCAGAAAGAATATGGCTAAAGAAATATTTAGAGTACATTAACGATTGTGGGGAAGTTTCGTTTCATTCGTCAGAACTTAAGCCGTTTGATTCGTATTTCGAGGAAGACTTCTTTAATTTTATAAGATCTTGTTCTGACTCGGGCTATAAGATTCAAAATCAGGTCGCAAGCTGTGGTTTCAAAATCGATTTTGTCATCAATAACATGCAGAGCGGACGGAGAATCGCTATTGAATGTGATGGCCCTACGCATTTTCAAAATGAGATTGACGAAGCGTATGGCGTTTACATAGACAACGACGAAGAACGTCAAAGAATCCTTGAGTCGGCGGGATGGAAATTCTACAGAATAAAATATTCTGATTGGATTAATTCAAAGTTTGATCGTAATTCTGTAGCTGTTGATATAGCAAATCTATTAAAATGATAGAGGTAAACGATGGGATTTAACCCGAAATATACCATAACACCAAAGATCAACAAGGCGCTTGTAGAGATTGAACGTGTGCGGGGTTTTCTGGATGCGGTTAAGCTCAAGGACGACTGGATCGCCGATATGCAGAAAAAGGCGCTCATCCTTGAGTCACACCATTCCACGCATATTGAAGGCACAGCCTTAAGCCTTGAGCAGGCCAAGAGCATCTTGGAAGGTGGAAAGGTCAAGGGCGTAAATCGTGATGATGAGCGGGAGCTTTTGAATTACAAGAAGGCGATGGATTTTATTTCAAAGTATCTCGGTAAGGATGATCCTGTTTCGGAAGGCATTGTCCGGGAGCTTCACAAGATTCTCGTCAAAGGCGTCCGTGGTGAGAACGCAGACCAGGGCAATTACCGCAAGATACAAAACTATGTCGTCAATTCCCGCACACGTGAGGTTGTTTATACTCCGCCTGCGCCTTTGGATGTTCCGCACCTTATGCGGGAGTTTACGGATTGGGTAAGTAAGGCCGAGGATGTGTCGCCTATCCTTGTGGCCGGTATTGCTCAATTTCAGTTTGTGCATATTCATCCATTTATTGACGGCAATGGCAGGACGGCCCGGCTTCTCTCAACGCTCATCCTTTACAAGACCGGATATGATTTCAAACGGCTCTTTACGATTTCGGAGTATTACGATAAAGATCGCCTGTCCTATTATCAAGCGATCCAGACCGTCCGTAAGAACAACATGGACATGACCACGTGGCTTGAATACTTCGTTGGCGGCCTGCGGTCGCAGATGACCGAGATTCAGGCTAAAGGCGAGCAGTTGATTAAGCAGGATAGCCAGCTTCAAAAGATTAAAAAGATGGGCCTAAATAAACGTCAGGAGAAAGCGGTTAAGCACCTTATTATTAAAGGCACGCTCTCTGTCAATGAGTATCAGTCTGTCGTCTCTTGTATTCGGCGCACGGCTCAACGGGATTTGGAAGAATTGGTCGAGAAAAAGATCATTAAAATCGTGGCCAAGAGCGCCACTGATCCGACAAAACACTATATTTTACTGTGACACGCTACTGTGACATACTGTGACATTTTACTGTGACACAAAATGATCGGAGGTGAAAAGTGGCTTGGAAATTTAGAAAAAGGCTTACACTTTTCCCTGGGTTTCGTATTAATTTATCTAAAAGTGGTTTGAGTGCGACAGTTGGTATCAGAGGGTTAAGTGTAAATGTAGGTAAAAATGGTGCGTTCTTAAATACTGGCATTCCGGGGACAGGAATTTATGATCGTAAGCGAATCAGTGCTATTCCAGGGGATGTAAAAGATCAACCGGTAATTACTCCTGAGGGAAATCGTTTTACGCAATATTTGCCACCTGGTGTGACCGAAATAAAAAGTTTTGTACCAGAGTTATTAACGAGCGATGGGTTCTTTGGACTCAAGGAATCTATTCTTAAAGCACAGGAAGAAAAGGCTAGCCTAAGGCAAGAGTATCATTCCGCTAAGGCACAGCATTCTTTTTCCACGTTTTTATTGGTTATTTCTTATTTGTTGCTTTTTGGAATTTTTATCAAATGGTTTAAGAATAATTATAGAACAAAAAAACAAGACGCTGTCGATGTGCGTAAGGTTTATGAAGATTTTAAATTAGAAATTGATTTTAATTTAGACAATCAGGCCCTTAATGAATATATTTCATTGGAAAACCATTTCGATTTATTATCTAAGTCAATGAAAATATGGGATGTCACATCTTCCCAAGAAAATGATATGGTTAAGACACGTTCGGCCGCATCGTCAAGCGTTGGTAGGACACCTGTTAATTTTGAACGAGGTCAATTAGATTATATAAGTATGAAATATATTCCGCTAAAACTGAATAATGCAAATGGTGGTAGTCTTTACATATATCCAGGATTTCTTGTAATGCCAAGTAAGATAAGTGAAGCTTTCGCTATAATTGATTTTAGGGATTTACATTTTGAGCATCATGCGCAACGTTTTATTGAGGAAGAAGGAGTCCCATCGGATTCCCATGTAGTTGACCAGACATGGCGTTATGTTAATAAAAATGGTAGCCCTGACAGAAGATTTAATAATAATTATCAAATATCCATAGTCCACTATTATGAAATTAATTTTAGAACTGAAAAAGGCTTAAACGAGAGCTATCAGATTAGCAATCTGGAAACAGGGCAAGCATTTGCTGGTACTTTTGAGAAATATTCTGAGTCTCTAAGAAAGCTCAATTGGTCTAGCGTAGTCCAATCAGAGTGAGAGACTATGGTTACACAAAATTTCTCTATAATCGCTTGTAGGTATTGATTAAGTTGTATATCTTCTGTTGTTCTTTGGGAGTTTTCCGCAAATAGGGTCTCAAACAGCGTTCGGCGATCACTCATTCGGTCAGCGGATCACCTAACCGTTCAAGGACCTTAATAATCGAGGCATCCAGACTTAAAAGCCGGACATACTGGCATACCCGGACTCGAGAAATGCCTATCTTGCGGGCAAGGTCGGATTTGTTCTTGGCTTGGCCGGTCTCAGAGCCAGTGCGGGGACTCCGCCTGTCTGTTTGCAAAACCCCTCACCTCAATCCTCTCCCCGATAGGGAGAGGACAAAAGATTGCAATCCTCTCCCCGGCGGGGAGAGGATTGCCTGCCCCCGCCACAATACATTGGCGGGCAAGCGCCAACGCTTTGTGGCGGGGGTGAGGGGCCTATTGGAATATCTATGGAAAAAGGATATATACACATACAGGGAGCGCGGGTGCATAACCTCAAGAACATCTCCCTCAAATTGCCGAGAAATAAGCTAATAGTATTTACCGGCTTATCTGGTTCCGGCAAGTCCTCGCTTGCTTTCGATACCATCTATGCCGAGGGGCAGAGGAGGTATATCGACAGCCTTTCCGCCTATGCGCGCCAGTTCCTCGAGCAGCTTCAGAAACCGGATTGCGATAACATCGAAGGGATGTCTCCGGCGATATCGATAGAGCAGAAGACCGCCGGCTCCAATCCGCGTTCCACCGTAGGCACCACGACCGAGATATACGATTACCTGAGAGTCCTATTCGCCCGTATCGGGACGGCTTATTGTTATAACTGCGGCAAGAAGATCGCGAGACAGACGTCGCAGGAGATAGTGGACCGAGTGATGGAAACAGCTGCGGGGAAGCAAATATTAATACTCGGTCCTAAGATCACGGGGAGAAAAGGCGAATATAGAGAACTCTTCAGGGAGATACGGAAGGAGGGTTACACGCGCGTCAGGATCGACGGCAGGATCGCGGAACTGGATAAGGAGATAAAATTAGACAAGGATAAAAAACATTCTATAGAGATCGTCGTTGACAGGTTGGCTGTCAAGCCCGACTCCAAAAGGAGGCTTGCCGATTCAGTAGAGACCTCGCTTAAGGCGGGGAGCGGTGTCGTGATAATAAACGACGGCAAAAAGGATCAGCTGATGAGCGAGCTTTACGCGTGCGTCGATTGCGGCATAAGCTATGAGGAACCCTCGCCGCGCTCATTCTCTTTTAATTCACCGTATGGCGCGTGTCCGGCGTGCAATGGCCTTGGCACGAAACTCAAGATAGATACCGACCTTGTAATACCCGATAAGTCAAAACCCGTCCTGGAATCCATCGAGGCCTGGCGGCGCGGCGGACGCGGTTATCTATTGTATTACCGCGGGCTTTTAAGGGAAGTCGCGCGCCATTATCATTTCGATCTCGATGCCCCTTTTAACAAAATAGATAAGAAGATACAGAAGATCGTCCTTTACGGTTCAGATGTCGAGATATGGGGCAGGAAATTCGAAGGCGTCATACCACAACTGGAAAGGCTCTTCCGCGAGACGGATTCCGAATATTTAAAGGAGGAGATCAATAAATACATGTCGGTCCTGCCGTGCCCTAAATGCAACGGCGCAAGGTTAAGGCCCGAATCGCTTGCCTTCAAGATCGGCGGTGAGCCCATAAACCGGGTTACCGCTATGTCGGTAAAAGAAGCGAGGCCATTCTTTGCCGGCCTTGATCTTACGGAAAAGGAGATGATGATCGCGCGCCAATCGCTAAAAGAGATCCTCTCGAGGCTT
>MGDU01000008.1 GCA_001790815.1 Candidatus Uhrbacteria bacterium RIFCSPHIGHO2_02_FULL_46_47
TACTGCCAAAGGCGGAAAGTTTATAGTACCGTTGCCGAATGTAAAAATTGTTCCGTAATGCTCATGAAAAAGATTATTGTACTTGGAAGTACCGGCATGCTGGGGCACATGGTGCTAAAGGTGCTTACGCGAAATAAGGAGTGGGATATACAAGGAGCGAGTTCAAAGGATTTTAATGTTGAGCAATTTACAGAGACCGAGTCTCCGTTGCAACGGAGACTCGGTCTCCTAACGTCGAATGATTATATAATTAATTGCATTGGAGTTTTGACCGGTGATGATGAAGAAAAAATGAAAAAAGTGAACGCGGAGTTTCCGCATCAGTTAGCAAAGTCAACTAGCGCAAAGATCATTCACATGTCTACCGACGGGGTGTTTTCGGGGCACCATTCACCTTCCCCCCCTCCCCTAACCCCTCCCACCGGGGGAGGGGAATTTTCGCCTGGTTCCTCCCCATTGATGGGGGAGGTCAGGAGGGGGTGGCAAGAGACATACAATGAAGATTCACCTTGCGATGCTATGGATGTCTATGGAAGAACCAAAAGTTTGGGAGAAGTTTACGCGCCCAATGTGATTAATATCCGTACTTCTATTATTGGACCAAGTCCATATAAGAAGAAAGGGTTGTTGGAGTGGTTTTTAGCGCAACCAGAGGGTGCTACAGTACGAGGTTTTACCAATCATATTTGGAATGGGGTAACCACCTTGCAATTTGCGCAGCTTTGTGAGAAGATAATTCGCGAAGAGGCGTTTGGTAGTTTGCGAGAAGAGTCGAGTGTGTTTCATTTCGCACCGAATAAGCCACTTACAAAGTACGAATTACTCGCGTTATTTAAGGAAGTGTTTGAGAAGAATGTGAATGTAGAGCCGACGGAAGATCCACGGGGGAAAGTGGAACGGGTGCTTAACACGAAATATGAGGGGCTGAAGAAGTTGTTTCCGCATGATATGAGGATGGAGGAGGCATTGAAACAATTAAGCCAATTTTCTCCCCCTTAGGATAAGGGGGAGTTAGAGGGGGTTACGAACCACTCATAACCCCTCCCAGCCTCCCCTTACCTGAAGGGGAGGAGAGAAGGAAATATATGAAGAAGAAACTCGCCATCATCCTCGGTATTCGTCCGGATATTATCCGTGCCTCTTTGGTATTAAAGCAACTTTTTGCCCAAGACAAGCATGAGATTGTTTTTATTTGGTCTGGACAGCATTACGCGGATAACCTAAAGGAAGTATTTTTTCAAGAATTGGATGTGCCGCGACCGTCAATTGAGCTGGGAGCCAGCGGCGACAATGATGCCGAGGTATCCTCGGATGTGATGCGTAAACTCTATCCGGTGCTTGAAGATTTGCAGCCCGAGGCAGTAATGTTTTTGGGAGATACTAATACGGTAGTGGGATCCATTGCCGCGGCGCAGTTAAATATTCCCATTGTGCATTTTGAAGGGTGTTGGAGCGCGTATGATTGGCGCATGCCGGAAACGAAGTATCGCAATCTCATTGATCAACTTTCGGATGTGATTTATACTTATTTTCCGGAATACAAATACCAGGGAATGTTAGCCGGGCTGAATCCGAAACACATTGTAGTAACAGATGGCAATCCGATTGTGGAGATCCTGGATACTTACTATTTCAAACAGAAAGCAAAATTTGACGCGCTGGCCACTCCGGATTTTTTCAAATCCCGCGGTATTGAAAAAGGGGAGTATTACCTGATGACCTGGCATCGACGGGAGAATGTGCATATCAGAACTTCATTTGAGGCGATTTTAAAGCTCATTGGTAGCACGAAGCGAAAAATTTATCTGCCGTTAAGTTACCGTACACAAAAAGTGCTTAAAGAGTACGGGCTGTCGCTTCCCCCAAATGTGATTATGGTAGATCCGGTCGGCTATATGGAAATTGTGGCGCTGATGGTAAATTCCCGCGGAGTAATTACGGATTCCGGTACCATTGTGGAAGAAACTTGCGTATTGCAAGTGCCATCACTACAGATGCGCAAATCCACCGAGCGACCGCAAGTCTATGATGTGGGCTCGTCCGTAAAATTTGATCCAGCCGCGCCAGAAAAATATCCAGCCGAGGTGGTGCTTAAAAAATTTGAAAATCTCTACGGGAAAAAGTGGCCGCATGGCCTGGGCGATGGTAAGGCATCGCAGCGGATTGCCAAGGATTTGCTGTGGCGCCTAGACAATGACGCTTTTCGTTTACATAAGCCGGAGGATTATCATCTTTGGATTGAACGATCGTATCGGGAGGATGGGCTGTAGAATTTTTATGAAAAGCAAGGCGGCACAATTGCGAGATCTTCTGACCGGTAGTGTCCTTAACTTCCTCATGGAAGCGCATAATGGTTTATCTGCCAAAATTGTTGAGGAAGCCGGGTTTGCCGGAATCTGGGCAAGCGGGCTGACGATGTCGGCGGGCCTGGGAGTGCGCGACAACAATGAGGCCTCCTGGACACAAGTGTTGGAGGTGCTGGAGTTTATGAGCGACGCGACCACTATCCCAATCCTGGTTGATGGTGATACGGGTTACGGTGATTTTAATAGCGTGCGCCGACTTGTAAAAAAGTTAGAACAGCGCGGAGTCGCCGGTTTGTGCATTGAGGATAAATTATTTCCAAAGACCAACAGTTTCATTAAAGGGGAGACTCAACCGCTGGCGGAGATTGAAGAATTTTCCGGAAAAATTAAAGCGGCAAAAGATACTCAACAGGATTCGAATTTTTGCGTAGTAGCACGGGTGGAGGCGCTGATTGCCGGCTGGGGACTGCAAGAGGCGATGCGGCGCGCGGAGGCCTATCACGCCGCGGGGGCGGATGCCATCTTAATCCACAGTAAGAAAAAAGATGCCGGGGAGATTTTTGAATTTGCCAAGTCCTGGGATGGACGCGCGCCGCTTATAATTGTGCCGACTATGTATTACAGTACGCCGACCGAACAGTTTCGCGCCCATAAAGTGAGTATCGTCATTTGGGCAAATCATCTGTTGCGCGCGGCAGTGTCCGCCATGCAACAAACCGCTTCTACTATTTACAAAGAAGAGTCACTCATGAGTGTGGAAGACCATATGGTTCCAGTACAGGAGATATTTCGCTTACAAAAAGCCGAAGAACTTATCAAGGCGGAAGAAAAATATCTTAAGTCATCTTTCATAAAACAGCCGAATGCCATTATTTTAGCCGCTTCCCGAGGTAGCGAACTAGGCGAATTGACGCAAGCGCGTCCTAAAGCGATGTTACCGGTAGGCGGTAAACCGATACTCGCGCGGTTGGTGGAGGATTTTCGCAGTCACAACATTCGTGATATTACGGTAGTGGCCGGCTACAGACCGGAGACAATTAATATCGACGGAATTGAACTCTTGCATAACCCTGATTTTGAGCACTCCAAAGATCTGGCCACCCTCGCTTGCGCGCTCCAAAAAGTTAAAGATAATACGCTGATCATGTACGGAGATCTATTGTTGCGTCGCTATATTGTCCGCGATCTCCTAGAATCAGACGCGCCAATCACGATTGTGGTGGATTCAAATGTGCGGCAGAAGATTACGGATAAGGTTAAAGGCGATTATGTGGTATGCAATGTTCCAGATGATCGAAGTATATTTCGTCCTGACGCGCATCTTGTCAAATGTTTAAACAATGCGGCAGACAACCCTTCACTTCAGGCCCATGGACAATGGATAGGCGCGCTACTGGTTTCTGGAACAGGGCAAGAGCTGTTTAAGGAAAGTATAAAGCGCCTGCAAAGCCGTCCGGATTTTTCAACACTGAGTGTTACGGATCTTTTAGATGATCTCGTGGCGGTTGGGCATCCGCCGCGGATAATGTATGTGAGCGGAAATTGGCTGGATGTTAATAATCTGCCGGATGTTGAACGCGCTTCGGCTTTTACTCAAGGAGTTACTTATCAAAGGCAATTATGATATCGCCCAAAGACTTTGTCGCCAGGTTACGGGCGCGGGGCATAAATTTTTTTACCGGTGTGCCGGATTCCTTGCTTAAAGAGTTCTGTGCGGCCGTGAGCGCGGAGGTTTTGCCCCCGGAGCAAATTATTGCCGCCAATGAGGGCAATGCTATCGCGCTTGCCGCCGGGCATTATTTAGCCACTGGTCAGATCGCGCTCGTCTACTTGCAAAATGCCGGTCAAGGCAATACCGTCAATCCGCTGACCTCGCTTACTGATCCAAAAGTATACGGGATCCCGATGTTGCTTTTAATTGGTTGGCGCGGACAGCCGGGCGTTCATGATGAGCCCCAACATCTAAAGCCGGGGGAGGTTACTATTGCCCTTCTTGAAATACTGGGTATTCCATTTGAGATTCTTCCATCGGATCCGGAGGGCGTCAACGCCGTTTTGGCGCATGCTTTTAAGACGATGCGATCTGGGAGCCAGCCTTATGCGCTCGTAGTACGCAAAGGCACATTCGCAACCTATCGGTCAGGACATTCATCGGAGTTGTCTTATGAAATGACTCGCGAAAATGCGCTTCAATGCGTTGTTGATTATTTAAAAAAAGAGGATGTAATAGTTTCAACTACTGGAATGACTTCTCGCGAACTTTACGAATGCAGAGAAGCCAAGGGGCAAGGACACAGTCATGATTTTTTGACGGTTGGATCTATGGGGCATTCTTCTTCAATCGCGCTAGGGATTGCGCTCGCCAAACCGGATCGTCAGGTATATTGCATTGATGGTGACGGAGCGCTGATTATGCACATGGGCGCGTTGGCGGTAATTGGCGCGCAAGCGCCGGGCAATTTTAAGCATGTCATAATTAATAACGGCGCCCATGATTCCGTTGGCGGACAGCCTACTGTGGGATTTATGATTGATATACCCGCCATTGCGCGCGCATGCGGCTATAAAAAGACCTGGCATGCGGAAACCAAGGAGCAACTTTACGGCGCACTTGAAGAATTGCGTCAACTGAAAGGACCGTGTCTTTTAGAGGTGCGTGTGCGCAAAGGCGCGCGCGCAAATCTAGGCAGACCAACAACTACCCCGCAGCAAAATAAAATGGCCTTTATGAAGTTTCTGCGCCGTAAGTGATGCCAAGAGTTATACTATGATTTTACTTAATCCAGGGCCGGTCAATGTGAGCGAAAGGGTACGCACGGCACTGACAAAACCCGATATATGTCATCGTGAGTCGGAGTTTTCGGTTTTACAGGAATCGGTGCGGCAAGGATTGCTTGCGGTGTATGGATTATCTCACGATCGTTACGCAAGCGTGCTACTCACTGGTTCAGGAACTGCCGCAGTGGAGGCCATGATAACAAGTCTGATACCCCAAAGTGGAAAACTGCTTATACTTGAAAATGGAGTCTATGGGGAGCGTATTGAGGCGATGGCAAGAGCGTATGGTATCTCCTTTACCGCAGTGAAACACGAATGGGGAGCAGAGCTTAATGCACAGCGCATTGAAGAATCTTTACAACAGGATACGACGATTACTCATGTGGGCGTTATCCATCATGAAACCACCACCGGACGACTAAATAACTTGAGCATGGTGGGAATACTCGCGCACCGGTACGGAAAAATTCTTCTTGTAGATGGTGTAAGCAGTTTTGGGGGTGAGGAGCTTAATTTTGAAGAATGGAATGTTGGCGCAATTGCCGCGACGGCTAATAAATGCCTGCATGGCATTCCGGGAATATCTTTTGTAGTCGCTCGTCGAGAATTATTAGATCAAACCGATTTTCAGCCGCGTTCAGTATACCTTAATCTGCGAGAATATTATCGCCAGCAGGAGGGCGGCGGAACGCCGTTTACTCACTCGGTTCAAGTATTGTACGCGCTTGACGAAGCCCTTAAAGAGTTTCACGAACAAGGCGGATGGAGGGCGCGTCATGAAAAGTACCGACAGCTTGCACAATCTATCCGAACTCGCGCGCAAGAGTTGGGGATAAAAATGTATCTAGAAGGAGGGATGCTGGCGGTAACGCTTACCGCGCTTCGGCTTCCCGCGAATTTATCCTATCAGACGTTGCATGATCATCTAAAGGCGGCCGGGTTTGTAATCTATGCCGGGCAAGGCGACGCGGGTAAAGTGATGTTTCGGATTGCCAATATGGGGGAGATTGAGAAAGTTGATATTGATCGATTGTTTTTAGCAATAAAAGAGCTTTTATGAGAAATTTAAAAGCCGTAATTCTTGCGGCCGGGATGGGCTTGCGTTTGAGGCCGCGGACTCAAAAGGTACCAAAGGGTTTTTTGGAAGTTGACGGTAAAACCTTGCTGGAACGATCTTTTTTAGCTCTTAAGCAAGCCGGTATCGCTGAAGTTGTCATCGTGGTAGGATACCTTCACGAGATGATTCAGACTCGTTTGGGGGATAATTTTCTGGGGATGCCGATTCGCTATGTTTATAATGAAGAGTATGCAACCAGTGGAAGCATGAACTCATTTTTAAAAGCGAAGGCGGTAATTGGAGATAGCGCGGTACTTCTTTTAGAATCCGATCTTCTCTATGATGCTAAATGCATTGATCTCGCGCTTTGCTCGCCGTATCGAGATGTAATGCTGGTATCACCGCTTTCCGGTTCAGGAGATGAAGTATATGTGTGCGCTGACCAGCGGAATCAAATTCGCGCGTTGGGAAAGCAATTGTCCGATGATCAAAAGCGTCAGGCCTGCGGCGAGATGATGGGCATATCTCGTTTTTCCGCAGACTTCTTAAAACACCTTTTCAAAACGGCGGAAGATGATTATGCGCGCGGGGAATATCTTTACCATTATGAGGAGTGTGTTATACGCGCTACCACAGCGGCCTTGCCAGTCTATATACTCCCCACAGATCTTCAGTGGATTGAGATTGATCGTGAAGAGGATTTGAAGCGCGCACGGGAGATTATTTATCCGCTTATGGTCAAGTAACGATATGAAAATTCTTATCATTTTTGTAGATATGCTGCGGCCGGATATGCTCCAGGTATTAAACAGTGCGGTTGCCAAAGGGCCGCTGGATGAGGAATTAGAAAAGATCGGCGGAACATTGTATCGGAATTGTTTTACGCCGGCTCCGGACACCGCCAGGAGCTTGGCTTGCGTTTGGTCAGGGAAGTATCCTTACAAAAATGGGTGTGATAAGCGGATAAAATACCCGAGATTTTTTTTGAAAAATGAGGGAAAAAATATTCTGGAAATTTTATTGGAACAAGGGTTTAATCTGTCCTTTTTTAATAATCCGAATGAAAAAAGGAACGGGGTATTTCCTCCGGGATTTAACTCCATCGGGACGCACAACCCGGATTTGAATCTGAAGAAGTTTTTGCAAGGATTGGAGGTTAAGGATAAGAGTTTGGTGTATGTTGCGCTGTCGGATCTTCATTGGGCGGTGGATGATTTTGTTTGTTATCCACGGTTTGTTAAAAGAGGCCATCGAAAAGTGGCAAATTCCTTGCGGATTTTAAGGAATAGTCTTAAGCTTGATGATTTTGATCATGTGTTTGTATTTTCTGATCATGGCTTTAAATTGCGCAACGAACTTAGCAAAGAGCCGGCCTATATGTTGTTGAATAAAGCGAGAACCAATACTTTTTTATTGCATAAAAAGAAAGCTGATCGCGGTCTGGTCGTCACCGAACGGTTTTCATCCGTCATGGATATATACCCGACGCTGTGCGAAATTGTCGGGGTATCCGTGCTGGAAGATATTGACGGAATTTCATTGTTTTCCGGGAAAGCGCGGGAGTTTATTGTGGCCGAGGATCATAGTTCGTTTGCTCCGCAAGTCAATCAGACCATTAATCTTTGGGCTGTTATAAAGAAAGGCGGCATCTACTATCGCACCCTGGATGGCCATTATTTTGAAAATCCTGCCGCCTTTTCCGAAAGCCCGGAAGAGTTGGATAAGATCATTTCCAGACACTCACCATTTTTCCCGGAATATCGTAAAGAGCACGAGGTTTTGGAATATTATCGGATCACGGCATTGGACAAAAGTTTTTATACCGACGGTAGTCGCAGAGTATTTTGGCCATCAAGGTTAAGGCGGGCGGCAAAAAAGTTTTTAGGATTTTTTGGGTTTTGATTATTTATCCTTTATACATGATCCGACTCGCCATCTTTACGGCCGATGATTATACTTGGGCGTTTCCGGCCTGGAAGCGCACTGTTTCGCAGTTGTGCAAGCGCTTTGAGGTGGTTGGACTGTATGTATTTCCGGATCAGTTAGGGAAATTGAAAGGTGCGGGGATCACCTTTTGGTATTGGCGGGTTTTTGGGTTTTGGAATTTTTTTATTTTTGGATTGTATGCGATTAAAACTCGCTTTAAGCAATTTTGTTTCGGTGCTATAACCTGGCGACAGTTAGCCGATAAGCATGGGCTTACCCTGCATACCGCCAGTACTCCCAACGATCCCGCCGTAGCGCAATGGATCAAGGATAATAAAATTGATGTCGTGATCATTACCGTAGGACAGGTGCTTAAAAAAGAGATTATTAACGCGCCGCGCCTTGGCATTATTAACAAGCACGCGGCAATGTTGCCATCCTGTCGCGGGCTATTTCCGTTTTTTTGGGCGCACGCACACAATCAGCCAATCGGAGTAACCTTTCATCAGGTGGAGGAGAAAATTGATTCCGGTAAAGTACTGGTGCAAAAAGAATATGCTAGAAATCAATCTATGCTGCGATTTTATATGCAGGTGTTTCATGATTTTCCCGCGCTTGCTACTTTGGCAGTAGAACGATTAGTGAGTGACAATTATCAAAAACCTCGTCCGGATATTTCCGCGAGTTATTATGGCCTGCCGACGCGAGCGGATGTCAAAAAGAACAATTGTAGCATTGTCAAATGGAGTGATTTATTTTATGAAGTACGCCGCGATTAGTTTGAATCTTGACTCGCTTGGCTGGATCTACGGATTCACGGCTAATTATCAAGATCCGACATTTTTTCAGGTGGTCGATCGGTTTTTTGCAATCGCGAATAAATACAATTTTAAGTACATTATTTATGTGATCGGTAAGGATTTGGAAAAACCGGAAAATCGTGAGCAGGTGCGCGCTTGGGCGCGCGACGGACACGAGATCGGCAATCATTCCTGGTCGCATCATATAGACTTGGCCTCCTTACCGCGCGCCGCAATGTATGAGGAAGTTAAACTCGGCCATGATATTATCGCGCAAACGGTAGGGTACGCGCCGCGCGGTTTTATTTCCCCGGCTTGGACAACTTCGCGCGCACTATACCAGGTGTTGAATGAACTTCATTATGATTATGATACTTCGGCCTTTCCTTCCTGGCTGATGTTTTCGGTAATGATTAAAAATCTCATAAATTATCTGGGTAATGATAAGATGGGCAGTATTTTTTGTCGGAAAGATTTTAGCACGCTTTTGTGGGGCAAGCGGCAGGTGTATAATCAGGGCAGTGTAAAGGTGTTGCCTTTGCCAACTAACCGTTTTAGAGTCGCTTGCTGGCATACGCTCGGGTTTATGATTGGCTGGAAGCGGCATCAGCAACTGCTTAAGTCCTGCCTGCGTGAGATTGACGCGTTTTACTATTTAGTCCATCCGGCGGACCTGATGGATCGTCGCGATCTTGATTCCGGACAAAAAGTACCGCTCGAACGGTTGCGTATGTCTTTGGAAGAAAAAATTAACCACCTAGAGCGGGCCATTGAAACGATCCTGCAAAGCGGCAGAAAAATCATCACCATGTCCGAGTTAGCGCAACGGCATAAAATTATTTAGTATGCGATTGAAAATCATTCAGATCAATATCTATCGCGGTAAATTTCTCGACAAGCTGGTCGAGTTTTTGCGTGCTGAGGCGCCGGATATTATTACAATGCAAGAAGTGACAGGCGGAAGGATTAATTTTTGGAATGATGAAAGCGTGGATACTTTTGGATATGTTAAACATGCACTGGGTATAAGCGGCGCGGTGACGCCCATGTATCGCTTAGTTGACAATCCTGCTGCATATGAAGGCAATGCAGTGTTAGTACGCGGAAATATCCTCAATACAAAGATCGTGTGGTTAAAGGAGTATCGAGAGTATCCTGATGTTCCCTGGGAACAAGAAGGGCCGGAAATGCCGCGCAATGTACTGGATGCGACGGTTGATTTCGGCGGTACGCTGATTCATGTCCTTGTCACTCACGGGGCTTGGACCAAAGACCCGATTGATACGCCGGAAAAATTGCGGCAAGTGCGTTTACTCGCGGAGTATCTTTGTAGTCTCAAGGGTGAGCCATTTATACTAGGCGGGGATTTTAATATGGAACCGGGTTCGGAAGTGATTGGAAAGATTGATGAGGTCGCCCATAATGCAATATATGACTCTAACATTACCAATACCTTAAACCTGCGCACGCATCGTGCCGCCAAAATACTTGGCAATGGTCGCTTGGTTGATTTTATTTATACCTCGTCGCATTTTACGGTGGTTTCCATTGACACTCCGCAAGTTGACGTGTCTGATCATTTGCCCGTAAGAGCAGTGTTAAGGTATTGACATGGAATGGTAAAATGTGTAAGTTAAAAGCATCCCGAAGGGATATTTGTTCGTTTCATCAACAAGCAACCGTCATTGCGAGGCCAAAGGCCGTGGCAATCTGTGAGATCACCACGCTCGCCTACGGCTCAACCGCGATGACATACAGAAAGGATTAAACCATGCCTTGGGTCAAAGGAGTAGTATGCGGAGAAGTAACGGCAGACCGGCGGATCGTAGCGCAAACGCGTAATCTCCAGGTAATGACCACGCCTAAGCCGCCGGATCCGGATGCGGCGCGTGCCGCAGGGCTGGATGTGGATCTCCTGCGGCGCATTCACGAAGAGCGCAAGCCCGGTCGGTTTGAAGGCCTGGCGCACTTTGGCGGGGCCACTGCGATGCTTGTGCCCTGGGCCGCACTGGCCAAGCTTGACGAGCGGCGCATGAAGCGGCTTTTGGACAAGTATTTTGGCTACATGCCCGTGCCGGCATTTCCGGAGTGGGTCGCGATCATGCACGTGCGCAATACCGGCGCGCCTGCTCGGCAAAATGATGCCGAACCCTCGGGAGGTATGGCCGAGACCACTGCTCTCCTTGCGGAGCAGGTCTGTGAGATGGTGGAGATGGGAGTGTACCGCGACGAGGGTTGGTCCCGATTTTTTCTACCGAGCGCACTGGCTCTACACCAGAGTGCCTTCGATGATGAGCAGAGGAGTATCTGGAGTATCGTGCGGCCAGATTTGCGCCAGGTACAGGAGGAGCCGCTCGAGCTACTTTCCGTGGGGCTCGATCACCTCGACGATCAGTCCGGTATTGTAACGGCTGGCCCGGTGGGTGATGTGGAATTGACCTGCGTGGCCAAGTTGCATCTTCAAGATACGGGGTGGAAGTTCCGCGACCTTGAGACGCATAACGGCAATCCCATGAACCGCCACATGGTCGCGATCGCACCGCGGCCGGGACGATCGCCGGTCGTGCTAGCTCTTAACTCCGAGGGCGCGCTGGATGACTTTGGTCACCACTTCGTGCTGGACGGCGAGAACCGCGAGCTGGCGGTCACCCACATCGGCCGGGCGGTGCTGGAGGCGCTGGGGTGGCTATCCTGAAATTGTCATTCCCGCGAAACTTGTCCTCGAGCAACATCGGGGAGCGGGAATCCATGGATCCCCGTTTGCACGGGGATGACACAACGGGAGGAAAACCGTGTCCCAAATCCAATTCGCGCTCTGGGACGTCGGCAATGTGATCGTGCGTGCAACGCACAAAATCACCGAGGCGATCCTGTGTGAACTTGGAGTACGGCCGGACAAGGCCGCCCTTTTCTTCCACAATCCTGCCTACGGCCAGTTCGCCCGTGGAAAGATCACTGGCGAGCAGTTTGCGCAAGCGGTGCGTGAGGTGCTGGAAGTGCCGTATCTTACCGATGAGCAAATCCGCGTTGCGCACGACAGTCACATCTACATGGTAGATTGGGACGTGGAGAAGATTCTGTGGGAGCTCAAAGAAAAAAGTGTGCCACTTGCCCTTGTGACTACGACCAATCAGTGGCAGACCGCGCGGGAGCGGCAGTTTATCAACCTTGCGGATCGCTACGGGTCGGTCGTGCGCTCACACGACATCGGCATGACCAAGACCGACGACGGCGCCTGGACAGTGATTCTCAAAGAACTCGGCTGGCAAGATAAAGATCCATCCACGATTCTCTTCGTGGACGACGCGGCCGCAAACTGCGCAACCGCCCGCCGTGCTAGACTTCAAGTGCACCAGTACGACCCAACGCCAATGGTGGGAATGGCGAAGCTTTGCACAGACCTTACACGCCGCGGTTTGCTCAAGTAACTGATCGCGTAGTAGGCAGAACGATTTAACGGGCGACTCTCGCAAGAGGGCCGCTTTTTTTGTACCCTCGCCAAAATCCTTGACATTTGTTATTATGGCAGAGCATTGAGTTTATGCATATTCTTCTTTTAACCAGTTTTTATCCCCCAGAGATTCGCTCAATTTCCACGATGATGCGCGAGCTGGCGGAAGGATTTGCCGCGCGCGGACATGCGGTTACGGTTGTCACAGCCAGGCCGGAAGACAATTTAGCGGATGAGGAGAAGAGGAAATCATGGCCTATTGTTGTGCAAGAAGGAGCGGTAAAAGTTGTGCGCGTAAAAACTCTTGGTCAGCGCGCGTCCAATTACATACTGCGCGGTGTCAGTGAGCTTGTGCTTCCGTTTGTATACCGACGCGCTATAAAAAAGTTCGTGAAGGTTCCGATTGATGGCGTGGTTGTCTACATCCCGCATTTTCCTTTAGCGCAAGTGGGAGCGTGGGTAAAAAGAAAATACGGCGCGCGGTATCTTTTAAATGTGCAGGATATTTTTCCACAGAACGCGATTGATGCCGGCATTATGAAAAATCGCGCACTCATCGCGTTTTATGAATATCTGGAACGGCGTGCGTACAGGACCGCGGATGCACTTACGACGCATACAAGTGGAGGCCGCGAGTTTTTGATTGAAAAAAAAGGCGTGCCGGCCACAAAAATTACCACCGTGTATAATTGGGTTGATGTGAATGCATTTAAGTTTCCCTCACCTCGACCCTCTCCCGTAGGTGGAGGGGGAGGCGTGGGGCCATTTCGTGCACGATACGGACTTGGAAAAAAGTTTATTTTTTTGTTTGCGGGTATTTTTGGTCCCACACAAGGTCTTGAACTTGTTATTGAAACTGCGCGTCGTGTGCGCGATTTGTCGGGAGTGCATTTTTTATTTATTGGTGAAGGCACGGAAAAAGCGCGACTTACACAATTAAGTAAAGAATATTGTTTAACCAATGTGACGTTTGGGCCATTTGTGTCGCCAAAAGACTACCCCGCGCTCTTGGCGGAAGTCGATGTGGGGCTGATGTGTTTGGCGCCTGAAAATACCACTGCGGTAGTGCCGGGAAAACTTTGGGGGTTTATGGCCGCCGGTTTGCCGGTGGTGGCGTTTTTGCAGGCCTCAAGTGAAGGGCATAAGATTATTCAAACAGCGCAATGCGGATATTCGGCCGTTTCGGGTGACAGTAAGACGGCAGAACATATTGTACGGAAAGCGTATGCCGAGCGATCGCGATTAGATGAATACGGTCGCCGCGGTCAAGAGTATGCCGCGCAACATTTTTCCAAGGAGCATTGCATTGATAGGATTGAACATTTAATCACAGGAAGTACACATTGACACTGGCAAGCCAGGGGTATAAAATTTCTCACTATGATTGAGCGCGTTTTAGTCGTCGGCGGAGCAGGGTATATTGGCGGGGCCGTTACGGACCAGCTTATTGCCGCCAATATTCCGTTTACGGTTTACGATAATCTCACTTACGAAAACCATTATTTAAAACCGGCGGATTTTATTTATGGCGATATTCGCGATCGCAATAAATTAGGCCAGTTGCTCCCCCGCTACAGCCATATTGTATGGCTGGCGGCACTGGTGGGCGACGGCGCTTGCGCGATAAAGCCCGAACTTACCCGACAGGTTAACCAAGATCCGCTGGAGTGGCTGTCTAAAACATACGCTGGCCGCATTATTTTTACCTCAACCTGTTCGGTATACGGCGCCAACGATAACCCCGTAGCGGAAACATCGCTTATTAATCCGTTGTCCGTATATGCGCAGACCAAGCATGGCGCCGAGCAATATCTCCAAGATAAAAACGCGCTGGTCTTCCGACTCGGTACCGCGTTTGGAATACCGGATTCCTTCTCGCGCATTCGCATGGATCTGGCGATAAACTATATGACCATGAATGCAATGACCAAGGGTAAGCTTACGATTTTTGGCGGCAATCAATGGCGTCCGTTCATTCATGTAAAAGATATTGGCATTATTATCGCGCGCACGCTCAATACTTCCCATCGCGGAGTATTTAATCTAGCCACCCAGAATATTACGATTGATCAAGTCGGAGCTTTAATTCAGCAAGAAACCGGGTGCGCAATTGAAACCAAGACCGGCGAATTTAAGGATCCTCGCAATTATAATGCGGATACGACTAAAGCCCGCGCGGCAATGATTTTACCGGAGATTACTCCGTTTGATATCCGATACGGCATTCGCGAGATTAAGGGTTTAGTATTATCTAACCGCGTTCGAGATTTTGATCACGAATTTTATTCCAACGAGAAATATTTGCTTCAGGCCATTTCCAGATACGAAAACGGTTTTAAGCAAACTGATG
>MGDU01000009.1 GCA_001790815.1 Candidatus Uhrbacteria bacterium RIFCSPHIGHO2_02_FULL_46_47
ACGAATTTTATTCCAACGAGAAATATTTGCTTCAGGCCATTTCCAGATACGAAAACGGTTTTAAGCAAACTGATGAGGCAATAATCTGATAATTTTTACCTATGGAAGAACTGCGACTTATTGAAGGCGGACTCGTAGTTGATGATCGTGGGCAAGCTATGTTTGTTAATGATTTTCATTTTGAAAATGTAAAACGTTTCTATGTCATTTCTAACCACCAAGTGGGGTTTATTAGAGCATGGCACGGCCATAAAAGGGCGGCTAAATATGTGCTGGTGATACAAGGTACGGCGCTTATTGGCGCGGTGCGGATTGATAATTTTGAGCATCCTTCAAAAAGCACGCCGCCCAGCCGCTTGGTTTTGTCGGCGCAAAAACCAGTAGTGTTATACATCCCACCCGGGTATGCCAATGGCGCCATGACCCTCACGCCCGATACGAAGATTATGTACTTTGCCACCGATACTCTGGAGGAAACAAAAAATGACGATTATCGTTACGACGCGCGCTATTGGGATGTTTGGAAGATAGAGGAAAGGTAATATAAATTTTATGGCAAATGTGCTTATTACCGGTGGGGCAGGATTTATTGGCTCGCATCTTAGTGAGCTATTACTTCAGGGGGGCATGAGGATAACTGTTCTTGACGATCTTTCAACCGGGCGTCGTGACAATATAAAAAAATTTCAAGAAAATAATCTTTTCAAATTTATTGAAGGCAGTATTTTAGATAATGAGCTTGTGAATAAGCTTGTGCAAGACGCGGACATAATTTATCATCTTGCCGCCGCTTTGCATGTTAAGCTTATTTTGGAAAAACCGCTCTCGGCCTTGGAAACTAACATCCATGGCACCGAAAATGTTTTGCGCGCCGCGAAGAAGCGTAAAGTTAAAACTTTTATTGCCTCAACATCAGAGATTTACGGCAAGAATACGAAACAAGGACTTGATGAGGAAGACGATCGTATTTTGGGTTCACCGTTAAAAACGCGCTGGGGATATGCTTCGGCAAAAGGGATTGACGAGCTTTTTGCCTATCTCTATTTTAAAGAATATGGCGTACCGATTGTTATTGCCAGGTTGTTTAATACCGTAGGGCCGCGCCAGACTGGACAATATGGTATGGTGGTTCCGCGGTTTGTGAGTCAGGCGCTCCAGGGCGAAGATATTACCGTATTTGGTGATGGAAAACAAAAGCGTTGTTTTCTCCATGTGCAGGACGCGCTTGCCGCAATAACGATGCTGATGTCAAATGAGCAAGCCGTAGGCAAAGTGTTTAATATCGGCAATGAGGAAGAGATTAGTATAGAGGATCTTGCCAAGAAAATAATCATGATGACAGGGAGCTTATCGCGCATTGTTTATATTCCTTATGAAAAAGCATATCCCGACGGATTTGAGGATATGCAGCGCCGTTTTCCGTCCGTCGATCGTTTGTGGAAGCTTACCAAATGGAAACCGACTATGAAAATCGATCAAATTTTAGAATCTGTCATTGCATCAGCGCGCTTATGATCGTTATAATTATTGGTTTTGTTACCTTTTTGATCAGTCTTTTTTTTGTATGGCTAACCGGCAACCTGGCCTACCGGTTTGGATTTGTTTCCACTCCTTCCGTAACGCGCTGGAATAAGCGTCCCGTGGCGCTATTTGGAGGCGTAGGAATTTTTTGCGCATTTATACTCGGGCTATTTTTTTTCTATATGCTGGTTGGCCGACCAGCGCAAATTCAACTGGTGCTGGCCTTGCTGTTAGGCGCCTCCGCGATGTTTGGGCTTGGTCTCATTGATGATGTTTTACATCTAAAACCATCTACAAAACTCATTGGCCAAATCATTGGAGTGAGTATTCCCTTGGTGGCGGGGTTTGTTTTTTCGGCCAGTCCTTGGCACTTGCTAAATATTCTCATTACCTTTTTCTGGTTTCTTATGATTATTAATGCGATCAATCTTATGGACAACATGGATGGTTTGGCCTCCGGGATTGTGATGATCGCTACTGTTACTTTTCTTGGAGTGCGTTTCATTAAGGACGGATTTGCGTTAAGTGATCCAATTTTTCCCATTGCAGTGATTTTTCTCTATGCCACGGCCGGATTTTGGATTGTAAATCGCTATCCCGCCTCCATTTTTATGGGTGATGCCGGAAGTCTTTTTGTGGGCTTCTTGCTTGCTGGCATTACTATGCCAAGCGCGCTAAACGGATTTTTGGGATCCTCCTCCGCCGTGCTCTCACTACTGGTTCCACTGGTTGTGCTTTCGGTGCCGCTCTTTGATACATTGCTTGTGACGGTAAGTCGGCTATGGAACGGAATCTCGCCCACCGAGGGCGGCAAAGATCATTCCTCGCACCGATTGGTTGGACTGGGGTTTACCGAAAACCGGGCAGTGTGGCTTTTATATGGCCTGGCAGCGCTGGGAGGGGTTGCCGCAGTAGTACTTGCGCGTTTTCCGGTATATTCCGTAGCCGCCCTTTTATTTTATGTGCTGTTTCTTATTATTGTCGGGATCTATTTAAGCCGGGTAAAGGTATATTCTCAAACTAAAGCTCCAGATAATAAAGTTCGTTGGACGCCACTTACGAACAATATACTTTACAAAAGGCACGCTTTTGAGGTTTTGCTTGATTTTGTTCTTATTGTGGCAAGTTATTATTTGGCGTACTATTTGCGATTTGAAGGAGCGCTTAAGGATAACCTTGGCTTGTATATTCAATCGCTTCCCATTATTGTGGCCTCGTGCGCAGTAGGATTCTACATTGCCGGGGTCTATCGCGGTTTATGGCATTTTATTACGACCGCTGACCTTGGGCGATTTGCCGGAGGGGTGCTCTCCGGGGTGGGGATTGGAGTGTTTTTAATTGCCGTACTTTATCGTTTTGAAGGATACTCGCGAGCAGTATTCATTATTTTGGGAATCCTACTGTTTCTTTTGGTGGTAGGTAGCCGTCTTTCTTTTCGTCTGGTAGATGAATTGATACGCCGCCGCGCTGATGCGGTTAAAACAAAAAATGTAGTAATCTACGGAGCGGGTCAGTCCGGAAAATTTCTTTTGGAAGAATGGACACGCAATCCGACCTATGCGGAATATCGGATTCTTGGATTTATTGATGACGATCCTTCAAAACAGCATCGCATGCTCGGAGGATTGTCTATTCAGGCCTTAAATGAATTTGTGCAAGAAACGCAGACGCATCCAGCCATCCTCCATGAAGTATGGATTTCCTCAAACCATATCGCATCCGATCAGATAAGAAATCTTATGGCGGGAGTTGTACGGGAAAACAGAACAAAACCCCGGGTGCGGAGATTTACTCTTAATATGGAAGAAACTGTGGAGCAATCTTGAGACGCAATATGTTTGTGCTATTGAAGATGATCAAGCCATTGGTGTTACCTCCCACACTTATTTTTATTGGAATGGGTATAGCACTGGTATGTCTTTACCGTAGACGAGTACGCATTGCCAAATATGCGCTACTTGGCACACTCATATTCTACTATCTCCTTTCCATTGAACCGACTGCGTTTATATTAACGCGCAGTTTGGTAAAAGATGTAAGTCGATCGGCCATCTTGATTAAAACGGTCGCCGACAACCCGCCAGAAGCAATCGTGATACTTGCCGGCGGTGCAAATCCGAAAGATGAAGCGCGTCTGCTTTCCGAGCTTTCCGGAGCAAGTTGGCGTCGGCTCTGGCGCGGTCTTGAACTGTACCGTCAACTTGACGGGAAAATGCCGATTTTGTATAGTGGCGACTCAGGTGATCCATTTGAGCCGCCATCCGGCGAGGCGTTGTTGGCCCGGCAGTATGCGGTAGCGATGGGAATTCCGGAAGAATCGTTTTGGGTGGAGACCGTCTCACGCACGACTGCGGAGAGCGCAGTTGCAATAAGACGAATCTTAGATAAACGGTTTCCGGATCACGCTCAACACCGGGTGATTCTCGTAACCTCCGCTTGGCACCTTCCCCGGGCTAAAAAATCACTGGAGAGGGAGGGGATAGAGATTACTCCGGCTCCGGCGGATTTTCCAACGACAATGAAACTTACGCTTAACCCCTTGAGTTTTGTGCCATCTATTGAACATTTTACCTTATCGTATTTAGCTATTCATGAGTGGATCGGAATGGGAGCATATAGTGTACTGGATGCTTTGAATCTTTCATCATTTGACGCGGAAAAAGGTATCTGATAAGATCGGCTAATCTATGACTCCTGAAGAATATCCAAGAAATGAGCATAATAGCGAAGGGCCAGGATTTACTTTGGCGGATTTTATTAATTCTTGGGCTAAGCGTTGGAAAATGTTTGCGTTTATTGTAGTGGTTTTTTTAGTGGCTGGAACGGTGCAATTTAAGAGTCGTCCACTGCTTCCCTTTGTGCATCGTACCGCGTTTGAAGTCGGTACTAAAGGAGACGGAACCTTAATCGAATCATTGCCTTCAGTTAAGGCCAAGCTGGAAGGCGCTTATATTCCCGAGGTGTTGGCCAGGCATGCTAAAGAGGAAGGATATAGTGATGCTCGCTATGGGGTGAAGATCAACGGAGAGGAAGAAGAAGTGAAAGGCAAAAACCAGGAAGACACCAGTAACACGCTAGTTATTGAATCAACAGGAGGGGAAAGCGCGACTCCGGCGCTTTTGGAAATTCATAATCGGATTGCCAAGCGGCTGATTGATGATCATGCTACGCAGGCCGTGCGGCAGAAAAGAGAGCTGGCGCAAGAGAAAGTGCGTGCCGAGCATAAGCTTGATGAATTTCAAGAAGCCGAGGCGTTTTTACCTCGTAAGCGAGAGTTGATTGATGAAAGAATTGCTCTGGTTAGGCGTCAAATCGCCGCGACCGAAGACCTGGTCAATACGACGGAAAAAGATCGCTCGCGGGCGTTGATCTCCGCCGCAACCAAAGAAAACATTGATCAGTCTTTGGCCACCACTTTTCTTTTACTGGACAGCACTATGGCGTCCCATCGTGACAAGTTGCGTGCTCTCGAGGAGGATTTATTTGTTAAGCTTCCGCAAGAGCGCGCCGCGATTGATCAGGAAGTGACCCAATTAAAGCGGTCGCAAATCGAACAACAACAAATAGTTGATAATATCGCTTTTCAAATTGACAATTTCCGCAGTACAACCATCTCGCTCGAACCCTCGCGTCTGCCGCGTCTTCCGCTTTCCGGAGTGCTGTATCAGACGCTCGCGATATTCGGAGGGATTGGCTTTGTGCTAGGGTTGTTTATGGTCGCGTTTGTGGAGTTTGCTTCGCAAGCGCGAAAGCAAGCGCGCGGGCGATAGTTGTTTGCGGTGCGCAAGATAAATCAGTGCGCAGAGGATATTAATTACGGCAACCGTGAGCGCGATGTCCGCTATAGTCATCATCCGGGTGTTTTCCTCTACAGTATAAATGCCCATATGCAAGAGCATTAAAGAAAAGAGCATAGCTAGAAAAATGGCTTCAATTTGGTCCAGTCCGGCGCGAAAAAACACTTTGATTATTAAAAATCCCGGCAAAAAATAAAGAAACGGCAGTCCCATGGCGAGTAGAATGGCCTCGCGGAAAGGCAACCAGTTTTTAAACAATAGAAAAAGTCCGATTAAGATAAGCGCCCAGACCGCGCTGGTTTTTTTAATGTAGGAGGGGTTCATCATATTGTAGGTTGAGTACTATCTTGGAGTTGCGGCGTATATTTCCAAATATGTGGGCTAAAACGGGTAAAGTGTGAATCAGTTTCAATAAAGTCTTTTAAGTGCGGGGTGTTTATATTTTTCAGTTGATGGTTTCCGATAAAAATGTATATGTTATGGTTTCCGTATAATTGGAGCAATTCTAAACGTCGCGCATTATCATCGCTAAACCAGAATTCATGCCACATATCTAAGTCCCACTTATCCCAAGTGAGCCAGCCCGGCACAATGGTTGGTCCAAATCCGGTAAAGGCATAAGCCCAAGGAGTATAGAGTGAAGAGGTTACCATGATATAATCGTCTATTTTTCGAATATCTGAATCAGTACCTTCACGTTTGAGCACTTTGAGTTCTGCTGCCTCATCAGCATACAATTGCGGCGGCTGATTCCACACTACCCGTGAGGTAAAGGTTACAAAACCAAGGCACAATAAACCAAGTAATATTGCGCCATTACGATCGCGCGCAAAATGTTGGATAAAACGAAAGAGTGGAGGAGTCGCAATAATAATAAGGAGAATATCAAAGAAAATAAGTGAACGACTTTGGTGGATAAATGGAAAGCTAACCAAAATAAGCGAGGCCCCAAAGATTATGGGGATTAGTAGGGTGCGCTCGGTTAGGCGAGTTTCAATAAAGCGGCGAAACTGCAGGATTCCGATAAGCGCAAAAGGCAGGTAAAAAAGTGCGTTTAAGCGAAAGGTAGAGAAGGGAATAAATAGTCCGCGGATTTGTTCAACTTCCCAGGAGCGGGCGTTAGTTGCAAAACCCTTATATTTGAGGAAAAGGTTAAGATAGTAATGGATGTCATCGATACCTTTAAGCGCCACAAAAAGTATCACACCCAGTAGGCCGGCCACTATGAGGTAAGTGAATTCCCGCTCTGGTAGACGCCTTTTGATCAGACATATAATAAGTTGAGCAATAATAAATATTACGAAGGCTATGCCAAGCGGGATGGCGCTTGAAAGATGGATAGCCGCGGCAAACCCGGCTACCGGTATGGCGAACGGATTCCGGCGCAAGAATAATCCGATGGCCAAAAGGAGAAATGGGATCGCCAGCGTTTGTTTATAAAACATCCACCAAAAGGCCATGAATTGGTTGATGGAAAGTGCGAAAATAAAAACCCCGATAACACTCATCGGAAAAGAATACTTTCGCAGCGGCAAAGAACGCAACAGAAAGTAAAGCGCTCCGGCAGTGAGCAGTTGATGAAAAACATGGAGTAGGTGGATAACGGTAAGCGCGTGTAAGTTAAAAAATCCCAGCGGAAACCAGGAGGAATAGGTCAGGTGCGAACCGACTGCGGTGCCGATGTCCCTGTTAATAATAATGAGGCGAAAATATTGCCAATAAAATCCGGTATCGTATCCAAGTGGTGCTTCTCCAAAGCGCACAAACATGACTATGCGACTCAAAATAAGAAAGAGAAAGGAGAATATCAAAAGACCCTTCCATACCAAAGTATTGTGAGATTGCAGATCTGCTTGTTCATTCGTTGTTTCAATATGAGCGCTTCGTATGGCCCAAAATATGAAAATGGCGTATAAAAGAAAAATGACGCGGTTTATGGGAGAGATCGTGTTTGGCAAGGTAATTGCGATGCCAGCGATTATCAATAAATAAATCAAAAAAATAAAAATAGATGACTTACGTGAAAGACGTGTGTATAGAGCATAAAACAACATAGTTGGTTTTTCATTATGAACTGTAATACTATTCCTGTCAAAACGTCTCTATTTGTAGATTCTGCTCATTTATTATTGATTTTAAAGCTGTGGATAACTAGGGATTTTGTAATTATTACAAGAGTGGTATAATCATTGCGTAAAACCTAGTGGGTTGTGGACAACTTTAATTTTAGCAAGAATTAAAATAATAAAATACATTGCAATAATATAATTAAAATTATATGAGACAACGCATAGAAAGTCTGTTACAGAAAATTAAAGAATTAAATACTGATCCAAAACAGCGCCGATCATGGCAAGGGAGTGTTGGAATTAGTATTGTTACGTTATTTGTGTTGTCTTCTGTACTGGTTAATAGAAGCGTACAAGCTTTAAACCAGGCCTCTGGCAACTACGGATACTACGGTGGAACCTATGGCTATAATGCCACTAATACCTCGTCGGATTACCTTCCGAAGCCTCCTACTGCACTCACATCCAGTGTAACCTCAACTACGGCAACGGTGTCATGGACCGCGCCAACGCAGACTGTTGGGAGCACATCATTGGACAATCTTCACGCAACTACGCCATATCTTATCCACTATTCAACAAGCTCGCTTTCTAGTACTGCTTGCTCCGGAGGATCGGAAACTACATCAACAAGCGCGAGCGTATCACTAACTGGTCTTTCCGCTAGCACGATATATTATGTAAATGTCTGTACGAAAGATGCGAACGGAAATAGAAGCGATCATCTTGGTACAACTGCTGGTGTGTTAACTGGTTCATTTACTACATCGTCAGCCGGCGGTGGCAATGCGCCAAGTGGTGGCGGTGGCGGTACAACAACCGGCCCGACTTATCCAACTGGTACTACTACGACTACGACGACAACAACCACAACCGGAACTGCGCCGGCAACAACCACAACCAGCGTAACTCAAAGCGCGACCGAGTTTGGCGTAACGCTTTCCACAACTGATACGGCCTTGGCCGCAGTATTCGTAGCCAATGGCACCACAGCCGCGACAATCGCGCTCGGATCAGGAGAACGTTTGGCACTGGTGCGCGATCAACTGGAGACTCTGGGAAGAATCAATTTGACTGCGCTTGAACAGCTTGCCAACGGGCAAAAGCCGACAGTACGTAACCTTGCAAAGGAACAGGCGCAGTTGTCAAAGGTGCTTGCGTTGTTTGTAAAGTTAACCGGCCACCGGCCAAACTTCAAGAATGCTAAAGAAGATCTGGCCTGGAATACCATGATGTATCGTATACGGTTTAAGAGGGATCTTGTAAAGGAGCGTACCGGAATTGTGAAATTCAAAGCATTGTTTGGAAGAATTCCAACCTCGCCGCTTGATTGGGCAGTGGTACGCGCCTGGGGATACTCATTAAGGTAGAAATCATGAGTCAGGAAGTATGAATTATAAGGGTCGGGTTTCAACACCCGGCCCTTTATGTTACACTGGTTTCTGATACTTTATGTCGTGGATTGCTTTTATTGTTTCAGCTTTCGCGGTTATTGGGCTAACCGTGGTTGTGCGCGCATACGCCCTACGCCGGCAGATTGTTGATGTTCCAAATGAGCCAAGGAAAATTCATGCTCGGCCAACCCCGCTTCTTGGCGGAGTTGCTATTTTTTTGGGAGCACTGGCGGTTATTTGGTATATTGCTTTTTTTGCTCCGCATCTTTTTGCGGAATCTGTCCGCTTGAAATATCTGATTGGCATTTCGTTGGGCGGGCTTGTACTGATTATTGGCGGATATTTTGATGACGCGCGCAATCTTGCGCCTTCGCGCCAAATTATTTTTCCAATGTTAGCCGCTTTGATTGTGATTGCAAGCGGCATTGGCATTCGCGCGATTACCAATCCTTTTGGCGGGACACAGTCCCTGGTTTTGTGGGAGCGGGTGCTGTTTTGGTGGCAAGGAGTGGGATACCGCATTACTTTGCCGGCGGATTTGTTCACTTTTGTGTGGCTAATGGGTCTGATGTATACCACAAAGGTTTTAGACGGTCTTGACGGGTTGGTTTCCGGAATAGCAGTTGTTGGCGCTTTAATGGTTTATCTTTTAAGCATGACCGTCCGGTTTTTCCAACCCGAGGTGGGATTGCTCGCGCTTATCATCGGCGGAGCATTTGCCGGATTTTTATTTTGGAATTGGCATCCGGCAAAGATTTTTTTGGGTACTGGCGGGTCTACAATGGCCGGTTTTTTTCTTGGCATACTCGCGATTATTTCCGGGAGCAAAGTGATGACCACGCTTTTGGTTGTTGGCATTCCGGTATTGGATTTTTTTTGGGTGATTTTTCGCCGTGCCGTGTGGGAGCGCAAAAATCCCGCGCGCGCGGACCGCAAGCATTTGCATTTTCGCCTGCTTGACGCGGGATTGCCGCACCGCGCGGTGGTTTTACTCTATTTGGGATTTGCCCTGCTTTTTGGCATGACTACTTTGTTTTTTCAAGCCAAAGAAAAATTAATCACTTTTGGGCTTATGGCGGTGTTTATGGTTGGAGTCGCGGCATGGGTGGTATACTATAAGGTGAACACGAAAAGACCCCGCACCAGAACAAGTTCAGTGCGGGGCAGGCACGAAAGTTGAATGCACGCGAAAAAACACGAAATATGCATATCACAGTTATTATCCCGGCGTATAATGAAGAAAAAACCGTTGGAGAAGTGGTGAAAAGGGTGTTATCCCCGCACCCTACCCTCTCCCACGGGGAGAGGGAGGCCGAAAGGCGGGTGAGGGTGCTGGTAGTGAATGATGGGTCGTCGGACCGGACGGCGCAAGTGGCCCGTGAGGCTGGGGCTACTGTACTGAGCCATCCGATTAACCGTGGGCTTGGCGCGGCGTTGTCCACGGGGATTGAGGGAGCATTGCGGTTGTTACATAACGCCCCCCAACCCCCTCTTAACTTAATAGGGGAAGAAGGGGGAGTTATTGTGACATTGGACGCGGATGGCCAGCATGATCCGGCGGAAATCCCGCGCGTGATTGAGCCGATACTTAAGGGGGGGGCCGAGGTGGTGATTGGGACGAGGTTTAAGGTGTCAGGTGTCAGGTGTCAGGTGTCAGGTATTCCATGGGCGAGGCGAGTCGCAAATACTCTCGGCAACCTTTTTACCTGGCTACTATTTGGCATTTGGGTAACAGACAGTCAATCTGGATTTCGCGCGTTTTCCGCCGATGCCGCGCGGCGCCTGCGTCTGCGCACCTCCACTATGGAAGTATCTTCGGAAATTATCCGCGAGATCGCCCGTCTAAAATTCCGGTTTGTGGAAGTACCTATTACTGCGCAGTATACTCCGTATTCCCTTGCGAAAGGACAGAATTTTAGGCGGGGAATTGAAACGCTTTGGAAACTGATTGTGCTCAAATTCTTTAGGTAAAGCAACGCGGATGACGCGGATTACCATGCGGATCTACAGATGCCACGGATGAATTATCCGTAGATCAGCATGAATCCGTAGATCTGCATTGCACATCATTATGATGATACAAATCTTGATCAGCATACTTGCCGTAATCGCGCTTTTGGGCGTAGCGCGCAATTTTAAAAAAGGCGCTCTGTCTAAAGGCGGGCTTGTGCTTTGGATTTTAGTGTGGGGCGCGGCAGTGGTATTGGTTTGGAATCCGGCAGTGACCAATCACATAGCCGGCATTTTAGGAGTTGGCCGCGGAGCAGACGCCGTGTTTTATGTTTCAATCGCGGTTATTTTTTATGTGATGTTTCGCATCTACGGAAAAATGGAAAATTTAGAGCATCAGCTTTCGGAGATTGCCAAAAAATTTGCGCTAAAAGATCTTGAAAAATGAGAAAATCCACACTCTTTTTTCTTTTGTGCCTTGCTTTTATTTTGGGTATTGCCGCGCATTCAATAATCTCGCCGGAAAAACGGATTTTTGAGTCGTTTGTGTGGTATGCGGGGTTTTTGGCAAATGGAGTGGTGGGGGCGATTGTACTATGTAGTCGCAGCTCTTTAGGCTGCGCATCGCGCCGGCTAAAGACCGGCGGCTACACTATTTTTTTTCTTGCGCTCTTCTTTCTTGGTCTTTTCCGCTACTCGCAAATAATTTCTCCGAGTGTTATTGAAGTCGGGCAAAGAAAAACTTTTCAAGGGGTAGTGGACGCGCTTCCGCGCGTGCGAGAAAAGACCGTGGCGTATGTTGTGCGTTTATCTTCCCACCCCACCACCTCACCCGGCCTGCGGCCACCCTCTCCCTTAGGGAGAGGGGAGGGTGAGGGGAAAATCTTGCTCACCGCGGAAAAATTTCCGCAGTACCAATTTGGCGATGAGCTTTTATTTATTTGCGTGCCAGAGGCACTTTCAGAATATGAGCAGTATGCCAAACGCGACGGGGTAAGTGCCGCCTGCGCGTTTCCGGAACATGTCTCTACCCTCACCCGGCCTACGGCCTCCCTCTCCCTTAGGGAGAGGGGCGGGGTGAGGGCCACACTCTATGTGGTGCGTGAAAAATTTGAATCCCATCTCAAACAATTATTTCCTAATCCCTATGGAGGGCTTTTAGCCGGGATTCTTTATGGTGATACTTCTGGAATTTCGTCCGCGCTTAAAGTTGCGTTTCGGGAAACCGGTATTGCGCATATTACCGCGCTTTCCGGATATAACATTACGATTATCTCCATTGTGTTATTGAGCGCGCTCATTTATGTGGGACTGACGCGCAAGCAAGCTTTGCCAGCAACGATTCTTTTAATTTTAGCTTTTGTTTTAATGACTGGTGCCGAGGCCTCGGTGGTGCGCGCCGCCATTATGGGTTTTTTGGCCATGGGCGCCAAAGGGATTGGCCGGCTTTCCAAGCCACGCAATGCCATGGCTCTGGCCGGAGCCGTGATGCTCGCGGTCAATCCGCGCTTGCTTAAATTTGATCTGGGATTTTTGCTTTCGTTTTTGGCAACCATTGCGCTAATTTGGTTTGCTGATGATATTGCGAAAAGAACACTGGTCAGGAAATTGCCAAAAGTTTGGAAGATTCGCGAAGCCGGCGCGGCCTCTTGCGCCGCCATAATTTTTACCACCCCGGTGATTTTGTATATGACCGGAATTCTTGGACCGTTCGCGCTTTTGGTAAATATTTTGGTGGTGCCAACTGTTCCGGCGGCTATGGCGCTGGGCGCCACGGCGGTTGCCTTGGATATGCTTTGGCATCCTTTGGGGTTGGGATTGTCATTTATTGCCCGCGCACCACTTCAATATATCGCGGCCGTGGCGGAATTTTTCGCGCGCTTTGGCGCGTTTCATTTACAGATCTCATTTCTTGCCGCGTTTATACTTTTTTGTGGTATTGTAGGAGGAGTATATGTTTGGAAACAAACTGGAAAAACTACACGAACTGTATAAATCTTTTGTGCCAACGCATTGGCGTACGCGCGCGCGCTGGGTTTGGGGAATTGCGCTGGTTTCCGCTATTTTGTGGACGCAGTTTTTACACACTGGGGATGCGCCACTTACCGTATACTTTTTTGATGTGGGTCAAGGTGATGGATATTTGATTCGCACTGCGCAAGGGTTTGATGTGCTTGTAGATGGCGGACCGACTGACAAAATTGTGGAAAAACTCGGGCGTGTCATGCCGTTTTGGGATAAAGATATTGAGCTTATGATTTTAACCCATCCGCACGCGGATCATGTAACAGGTCTGATTGAAGTATTAAAACGGTTTCAGGTTAAACATGTGCTGGCCACTGGTGTGCTTCACACCACTGATGAGTATCTTTTGTGGCTCAAAGAAATAAAAGAAAAAAATATTCCTATGACAATTGCGAAGGCGCGGCAAGTGTGGACACTCAGCCACTCCGCGGCGCTGTCTCCCACAAAAAGCGCACTCGGTTTCCCCTGCGAGGAAACCGGTGCTTGTGCTCAGCCAAGCTCATCCGCCGTGGCGGATGCCATGCCCGCTGGGCTTCCGCAACATTTTTGTTGTGAGCCATCGCCGCGGAGTGGCTTCGCTGAAAGTAAATTGGAAATTTTATATCCTGAAGAAATTTTTGAGGGGGAGAGGGTGGTGGAGGGGAAAACCGGAGAAGGCGGGGGATTGAATGATACATCCATTGTGGCGAAGCTGACCTATGGGAATACCAGTTTTCTTCTGATGGGAGACGCGACAAGCGCGGTAGAAGAGCAATTGCTGCAAGAGTATAATGCCAATCAACGAATTTCATGCCAATCTACAAATACAAATTCGCAATTTGTAGATTTGAATAAGATTTGTAAATTTGCATTACAGTCTGACGTGCTCAAGGTCGGCCATCATGGTAGCAAGTATTCAACCTCGCGGGAGTTTTTAAAAACAGTGCAGCCAAAATACGCGGTCATTCAAGTTGGCAAAAACCGCTACGGCCATCCGGCTTTTGCCACGCTTTACCGTCTCAAACAAGCTGGCGTGGAGATTTTCCGCAACGATACAGACGGGGATGTGGTGTTGGAGAGTGATGGAAGATTAGTGCGTAGTAGGTAGTAAGTAGTAAGTAGTGGGTAGTGGGGTTGCAGGATTTTGAGATTTAATGTATACTCTCCATAATTCTACGTACTACATACTAACTACTAAATACTCACTTATGAATCACAAACAAGAACGAGTGTATGTCATGATTAAGCCTGATGGAGTAGCCAAAGGGCTTATTGGGGAAATTTTTAAGCGCATTGAACAGCGCGGCCTTAAAGTTGTCGCTCTGAAAATGTTTCAGCCCACAGTCAAACAGATTGATGAGCACTATCCCAAAGATGAGGCATGGATTTCGCGTCTTGGAGAAAAAACGCTTGGTACGTATGAAAAGTATGGCAAAGATCCCAAAAAAGAACTTGGCACATCCGATAAGTTTGAAATTGGAAAAATGGTGCGCATATGGCTGGTGGATTATATGATTTCATATCCTTTGGTCAAAGCGGTGGTACAAGGTCCGCATGCCATTGATGTAGTGCGCAAGATTGCCGGGGATACTTTGCCCTACAAAGCCGCGGTTGGCACCATTCGTGGAGATTTTTCCGCTGACTCTCCAGCCATTGCCAACTCTGAAAAGCGCGCGGTAATGAATGTTATTCATGTGTCAGAAACGCCGGATGAAGCAGAACATGAGATTAGTCATTGGTTTTCTCTGGATGAAATTTTTGAGTACAAGCGAGTAGGGGAAGAAATCGGATTTTAATACTACTAACCTACCAATTTTCTACTAATCCTACGAATAGGTATGGGAGGACAACCTATTCAACAGTTAGTTCATCCAGAGTTGAGTTATAAAATTGTTGGTATTCTTTTTCGTGCACATAATGAGTTGCCAAAAGGATATCAAGAAAAGCATGTACAACGTGCGGTTGCGCTTTTTCTTGCGAAGGAAGGTTTGAGCTTTAAAGAACAAGCAGGGGTTGTAATTCGTGTTGGCGAAAAAATAATTGGTCGCTATTTCCTTGATTTTGTAGTTGATAAGAAGATAGTCGTTGAATTGAAGGTTGGGGAAAAATTGTTTCGTAAGGATTTTGAGCAAATAAAAAATTATCTACAAAGTACAGGTTTAGAGCTTGGGCTTTTAGCTCGTTTTAGTGATAAAGGTGTGAAAGTTTATCGCGTGTTACAGCCCATAAAAAGGAATTAGTAGAATTTGTAGCTGATTAGTAGGTTAGTAGTGTACTGATTTATCCACACAGGAAGTTGACAACAAATAGTGTTCCATGATAGTCTAACTTTAGTATGAATCATAGCACCACCGCACAGGTGATTAAGTTTATTAGCCCATGCAAGGTCTGGGGCCTTATTTCCCTTATCCTTGCAGTCTGTGGGCTTATCGCGGTGGTTACTATGGCATATCAGCGTATATAAAACATCTTGCTGAAAAACCAGAACCACCCCGATGGCCATCGGGGTGGTTCTTTCGTTTACCGGCTTGCTCTTTACAACAAATGGATTTCTACCGGAATGTGATCCGCAAAGATTTTGTCACTGAGAGATGTCAATTCTGACAGCTCTCAGTGACGGATTCAGCGTGCGGCGCACTTTTGGGGAGAAATCCCAAGAGTAGTCAAACCTTTGAAGGGAGGGCAACCACGATGATACGAAGGGACGACAAGTTGATGATGGATGATCGACTGCCTAGGCCCAGGCGGACGCCTGTGCCGTCCCCGACAACTGATGTCGTGCCGGTCGCGCCGCCGCCGGACGACGTGGTTGTCGAGCCGGACGACGAGCTCGCGCTCATGGCTCGTCGCGCCGCGAGGGTGGAGCGGCTTGCGAGCCAGGGTGAGCAGACGAGCCAGCCCAAGCCCGCTTCGCAGTCCTAGAAAGGAGGCACGAACGTGAAGAAGGCCATGACAAAGGAAGAAGTGAGCGATCGGCTCTATGCCATTGCTAAAGAACTCGGGAATCTCGGCTACGACCCTGAGCATCAGGACAAGGTCAGCGCGCTCAAGGAGGAGCGCGAAGCGCTTCAAGATCGCTTCAGCCGACTGCTATACCACGAAGTCTCCCTCGAGGTCCAGATCGCGGCCTCCTTGCCTGGCGGCGAGTAAAGACACACGTCAAAAAGGGGGAAACCATGGCCGAGGAATCCTGTCTGGTGTTCACGTCGTCGCGTCAGTGACATTCTCAGACTGCCTGCCAGCGATGTTGAAACTGTGCGGTTTTGATTTTCGTGTTGATGAGGATGCCCGCGCGCAAGCGTGAGACATAGAGAGGAAGCCACAGCTAGCCCAGTTCTTTCCCACCTTTACCACCAGATCTGGTGGAATTCAAACCAGCCCCGCACGCATTCTGTACAGCGTTGCGGGGCGCTTTTAATTATGTTACAATAAAATTGGCTTTCAGGATCCTGTATAAGGTTTCGGGTCACTCAAGTTTCCTAGGGAGCTCCGACGCGCCCCGCGAAAGCGAGGAGGTCGGGGTGTCTGAAAAATGACGCTCTATATCCCGGCCGGTTGCTGATTCGTTCGGAACCGTCCTATGCGAGCACCCACCTGGACTTTTGCCGAAACTCTTTGCAAGGATCCGGAAGCCAAGAAAAAGCCCGCCCGAGGCGGGACTTTTCATTTTTATCGTTTTGCGCTAGAATCAAAACATCTCGGGGTGTGGCCCAGAAGCCTAAGGCGCTTGCATGGGGTGCAAGAGATCGGCGGTGCGAATCCGCCCACCCCGATATCAAAAAGACCTCTTTATTTAGAGGTCTTTTTGCCGGTTTTGATGCAGTTGGTGCAAACGTTCATGCGCTTGCCGCCAATTGTCCTAGTTTGCAGATTCAAGTTGAATTTGCGTTTGGTTTTAATCATGGAATGACTGCGGGAGATGCCGACTTGCGGTCCGCGAGCGCATTTTTCACAGGTTTTGGACATAAGTGTAAAATTGTGCTATTATGAATGACTCCGACGCTTTGGTCGGAGCCCCGACCTAAGCGTTGGGGCTAAGTCATCATTATACACCACTTATATGAAATTGGCAAGACTGTTAGTCATTTTCGTCTTATTTTTAGGGATTTTGCCGGCAAGCGCCCAAGGATCGCTTCCGGATCTGGCGTTGGAATATGTGTCGCTTTCCGGAGATACGGCTGTCGTGTATCGCAATGACGGCGCCTCTATCAGCGGTCAGCAGTATAGTATTACTTTCCAATGGGTGGATGCAAGTGGCGCGGCACTGGCGCCCAAGCAGACTCTCACTCGCAATACGCTTGCCACAAGAGGTCGTGAAGCTTTGGGTTGGAATAATACCAATGTGGAAGGAACAGTGATGGTAAGTGAACAGCGCTGTTATACAACCGGTGGATTTTTTCGCCGTCGTAGGGAGTGCAATTATATACAAGTGCCGCGTACCGTGACCCAGCCGCTTGCGGCCTACCGGACGGCGCGGCCAAACCCGAACGCTCTTCTTGCGGTAATGCTTGATGATGGCAATCGCATTCAAGAGTCCAATGAAGGCAATAATTCCGCGCGAGTCGGCAATACGCCGTTTGTCGGACCTCCTCCGGCGCCGCTTGCCGAGTTGGTTATCCCTCGGGCGACCTTTGATGGACAAAATCTTTTTGTGGTAATTCAAAATCAATCCGCCGCAAATATCGCCAACCAGCCGTTTTATGTAAGTTTGCAATGGCAAGATCAAAATAGCCAAGCGGTCGGAGACAAGCGTTTTATTGGATTTAAAAATATGGCCTCCGGAAAAGTGGAATTGATTGATTCCAGAACCAATATCACCGTATTGGAAAAAACCGGGCCTGGAATAAATGAGGTGAATGTAGCCGGATTGCTTTCCGCGTATCTTGCCGGGCGTCCGGTAAATGCCATGAGATTGCAAATTATAGTGGATGACGGCAATCAAATTTTGGAAAATACTGAAGCTAACAATGTCGCGACTATTAATTTGCCGCCGCTCCGGCTTCCTGATCTTGCCCTAACTAAACGAGTGCAAATTTTTAATCCTCAACAGCTGGTGTTCAGCTACGGCAATATCGGACAAGCCCCTTTATTGGGATCACCGATTTTTTCTTTATGGTTTGAGTGGGTTGATGCCTCCGGCACGCGCGTGGGCAATCATCTTTATTGGCAAGATCGCGATGCGCGATCTTTGCCCCCGGGAGCTTCCGCAGTATTTATTTCCAGCAGCGCGCAGGTATTATCGTCAAGCGGAACAGTTGCGCTGGATAAAGTATTGCAAAGCCCTCCGCCGGAAGCAGTTTCTCTAAAAATTACAATTGACGGACAAAATGCTTTTACCGAACTTAATGAAACCAATAACAGCGTGCTTTTGGCAAAGCCAGTTATGCCTTTGCCGGATCTTGCGCTTACCAAACAAGTCCAAATTTTTAATCCTCAACAGTTGGTGTTCAGCTATGTAAACGCAAGCACCGTTCCATTGACGCAATTTCCCACGCTTTCTTTATGGTTTGAGTGGGTGGATAGTAAGGGTGCGCGCGTAGGTGAGTTATATTGGAACGATCGCGCGGCCGCTTCAGTGCCGCTGGGCACTGCTTCCATATTTAATGCCTACGGCGTTTATGTTTCTTCCGCGCGCGCTTTTGCCAGCTTGGATTCTATTTTGAAAAATCCGCCGGCAACTGCCACGCATCTCAAAATAACAATTGACGGTCCGAATAGATTCCGCGAAACAGATGAAAGCAACAACAGCGCGCTTTTGCCAAAGCCGGTGGTACCCATGCCGGACTTTTCTTTGCGCGAAGCCAGCCGCACGCCAAATGTAATTCGTACGGTTTTGCAAAATGAGGGGACAGTGCCTTCCCGCGCGCCGGAATGGGAGTTCCGTTGGCTTGGAGCTGATGACAAAGTTTTGGCAACATCTTCGCGCACGGTCTATTCCATTGCTTGGCCTATCCCCAAACAAGTAAGGCCCTTTGAAATTCCATACGCGCAAGGTCGCGAAGACGCAGTGAATCGTTTTTTGAAAAACCCTCCGGCCGGAACACTGGCGCTGGAAATTATACTTGACCCTCAAAACCAAATTGCGGAAACGCGCGAGGATAATAATACTTTCCGCATTAAGCTGGACTATCCGGATTTGGCCTTTGGCGCAATTGCCGTGAGCGACGGCATTTTGAAAATTGAAGTGAAAAATCAGGGGATAACTCCGGCCGCGCCAACTGACATATGGCTACAGTGGTGGAGCGCAAGCGCCCCGCTTAACGGAAGTGAAGCGTTTCAGATTGCCTCCGCAGTTATGCCCGGTACTGCCTATAGCGCAACCCTGTCCTTAAAAGGCACAAGCCCGGCAGAAAAATTGATTGGCGCGCCGCCGGAAGGAGCCACCCGTTTGCGTTTGTTTTTGGACGGAAGCAGAAAAGTTACAGAGCTGAATGAGGAAAACAATTCCACCATGGTGGAGCGCTCGCTGTTTCCCAAACCTGAGCCGACTCCGACTTTAACGCTTTCGCTTTCAGTGCAAATCATTCGCGCGCAAGCCGTCACTCCTTTACGTTCGCTTATAGAAAAGCTTGTATCTATTCTTTGGCAAGGATACGAACTTAGCGCGCAAACTGATGAGGCGTTAGTAGGTGATCAGGTGCGCGCCAATATGGTGATTAAAAATGTCGGAAACGCGCCGGCGACCGAAGTTACGATTTATCTGCCGTGTCCGGAAGGCACTACTTGGATAAGCACCGCGGCAAATGGCGTAAGTCAAAGTCGCAATTCCGCGGAGGGCCTGGCCATGGCGGATCTTACGGAAGGATCAGCGCACGGGCTTTCGGCAATTTGCAAGATTGAGGCCTCGGCGGGTGAAAAAGGTAGTGTGCGTTTTGTCGGTTCAGCGCAGATTAAGGAAGTAACAAATAAGTTCAATTCCAATAATGTGGAAATTACGGTAAAACCGCGTATTCTTTCCGCGAAACCGGATTTGGAAGTTGGCGGAACCGGATTACTTCCCAAAGAAGATGTGGTAAAAGCGGCAAATCAGCCGTTTGAAGCGGATTTTACCGCGATTGTGCAAAATAACGGCGCGGTTTCCGCGCCAGCCTCGCGCGCGCGTTTGCGCGTTGATGCCGGAGCGGATGGAACTTGGGATACGATTGGGCCGGCATTTGCAAATGTGGGCGCGCTTGATCCGGATAAGACCGCTTTAGTTAAATTTACAGTTGGCTGGGTCGCGCCTTTGGGACGGTATGGCTTTGAAATTTGCGCGAATGCCGACAAGGTATTTCCGGAATCCGATGAAGCCAACAATTGCACGACCGATCACTTTACGCTTCAAGCCGGGGAGGAGCCGATATTTGAAGAGGAAGTAGTGGAGTAAATATTATTGAATAAACGATACACCCTCTCTTAAGATAAGAGAGGGTAGGGTGAGTTATGAAAAATTCGTAACCCCTCCCAGCCTCCCCTTATCCTAAGGGGAGGAAGATCATTTGATATGGAATTTGCAAGTTTGATTTTCTTTTTCTTTATTATTATTCCCTCCGCGATTATCCATGAATACATGCATGGCGCGGTAGCCAATTATTTTGGCGACCCGACCGCGAAATACGCCGGACGGCTGACGCTTAATCCTTTGGCGCATATTGATACTTGGGGAACAATCATTCTGCCGATTATGCTGTTTGCGTTTTCCGGAGGTTCATTTGTATTTGCCTATGCCAAACCCGTGCCGATCAATCCATTATTTTTACGCGGTAAATTTTCTGCCGTGCTGGTTGCCGCCGCAGGACCGCTTTCCAATTTTGTAACTGCCGCGATAGTTGGCGCGCTTATTCGTTTTCTTCCGGCTTCCGGTTTTTCCATGATTTTGAGTTTGATTGTGTATGCCAATGTGCTTTTGGGTGTCTTCAATCTAGTACCTATTCCACCGCTTGATGGATCAAAGGTACTCTATCCATTTTTGCCGCGCTCGCTTGATAATCTGAAATTTGCTCTAGAGCGCTATGGGTTTTTTATTTTATTGCTTTTCATTTTCGGAGTTGGTTTTCAATGGCTTTTGCCTTTAATGTTCTATCTTTTTCGCCTCTTTACCGGTCTGCCTAGTCCGTTTTAAGCGGGGTTGACGAATTTTTGAGGATGATGTAGTATAGTGTTTATTATAGTTAAGGGTTATTAAGTTATAGGTTAAGCGATTAAATTGCAATACGCATAACTCATAACCAATAACTCATAACTTTCAATTTTAATTATGCCGACAATCCATCAATTAATCAAACACCCGCGCCGTTCCAAGATCTATAAAAGCAAAGCTCCGGCAATGCAGTCGGTTTTAGATACCATAAAACGGCATGAGCATGAGCTTAAATCCGGCAGTCCGTTCAAGCGCGGAGTTTGCGTTAAAGTAACGACCATGACTCCTAAAAAGCCAAACTCGGCAATTCGAAAAATCGCGCGCGTGCGGCTTAGTAATGGCAATGAAGTAACTGCCTATATTCCGGGCATTGGTCATAATTTGCAAGAGCACTCCATTGTGCTGGTGCGTGGCGGTCGCGTGAAGGATTTGCCGGGAGTGCGCTATCACATCGTGCGTGGCGTATATGACGCGACCGGAGTGGAAGGTCGAAAAAAAGGACGAAGCTTGTATGGAGCAAAAACACCCAAATAAAGTATTATGCCAATATACGAATTTCATGCCAATCTACAAATAACAAATAATTCATTCGCAATTCGTAAATTTGCATAAGATTTGTAGATTTGCATCACATAGGTATGAGACATAAAAAAGCACCAAAGCGAACGATTGCGCCTGATCCAAAATTTGGCAGTACGGACGTTGCCAAATTTACTAACTACATCATGGAGCGCGGCAAAAAATCAACCGCGATGCGTTTGATGCACGGCGCGTTTGCGCGCATTGCCGAAGTTTCAAAAAAAGACGCTTTGGAGATTTTTGATGAAGCGATAAAAAATGTCGGACCGACTTTGGAGGTGCGCAGTAAGCGCGTGGGTGGAGCAAATTATCAAATTCCATTTCCGGTGCGTCCAGAGCGCAGATTTTTCTTGGCATCCAAATGGCTGATTGACGCGGCACACGCCAAAAAAGGCGCTGCTATGGCAGTCAAACTTGCCGATGAACTTATCAATGCCGCAAAAGGAGAAGGCGCGGCAGTAAAGAAACGGCAAGACGTGCACCGTATGGCCGAGGCAAACAAAGCATTCGCGCACTTCGCTAGATAAATGATACAAATCAGCGAATATCTGACGAATCTGCGAATATACGAATTCGTTGATTCGCATATTTGTTGATTCGCCTATAATTTGTAGATTCGTATCATACTTATGCCTAGAGAATATTCCTTAGAAAAAACTCGCAACATAGGCATTATTGCCCATATCGACGCCGGAAAAACTACGGTTACCGAGCGCGTTCTTTTTTATACTGGCAAAAAGCACAAAATTGGCGAAGTGCATGAAGGAGATACCACCATGGACTGGATGGAACAAGAACGCGAGCGCGGAATTACCATTACTGCCGCGGCCACTACTTGTTTTTGGAAAACGCATCGCATTAACATCATTGATACTCCTGGGCACATTGACTTTACCGTGGAAGTAAAGCGTTCTCTTCGCGTGCTTGATGGCGCGGTTGTGGTTTTTGACGGAGTGGCCGGAGTTGAGCCGCAGTCGGAGACCAACTGGCACTACGCCGATGAGTACAAAGTGCCGCGAGTTTGCTTTATCAATAAGCTTGATCGCATGGGCGCGGATTTTTTCGCGGACTTGAAGTCAATCCATGATCGCTTGACCACCAAAGCGCACCCTTTACAGCTTCCCATTGGCGCAGAGGAAAATTTCGTGGGCATTGTTGATTTGTTGACCCGCAAAGCCTATATTTACAAAGATGATCTTGGAAAAGTAATTGAGGAAACAGAAATTCCCGCGGATTTGAAAGAAAAATCCGAGGAGTATCGCCATAAACTGGTGGAGGCAATTGCGGAAAACGATGAGGCGCTCTTAAATAAATATCTGGCTGGCGAAGATATTCCGGTTGAAGATTTAAAGCGCGTTTTGCGCGAAGCAGTAATTGATTTTAATATTGTGCCGGTACTTTGCGGAAGCGCGCTTAAAAACAAAGGCGTGCAGTTTATGCTGGACGCGGTAGTGGATTATTTGCCTAATCCGTTGGACATTCCGCCGCCCAAAGCTGTTGATCCTGATGATAAAACCAAAGAAATTCCGGTGCGCGTTGCCGATGATGAGCATTTTACCGCCTTGGCTTTTAAAATCGCGGCTGATCCCTTTATTGGCAAACTCTGCTTTTTCCGCATTTATTCCGGCACGCTCAAAGCCGGCTCCTATGTGCTGAACGCCACAACTGGCGAGACCGAGCGTATTGGGCGCATTGTGCGCATGCATGCCAACACCCGCGAAGATGTTGATGAGGTGTATGCCGGAGAAATTGCCGCAGCCGTCGGATTAAAAAATACCTTTACCGGACATACCTTGTGCGAGCCAGACTATCCAGTACTTTTGGAATCTATTACTTTCCCGGAGCCAGTTATTGCCGTAGCCATTGAACCAAAAACCAAGGCTGATCAGGAAAAAATGGGTATTGCCATGCAAAAACTGGCTGAGGAAGATCCGACCTTTCGGGTGCGCACAGATGAGGAAACTCTGCAGACGATTATCGCAGGAATGGGTGAGTTGCATTTGGAAATTATTGTGGACCGCATGAAGCGCGAGTTTAAAGTGGAGGCCAATGTTGGCCGTCCCCAAGTGGCCTATAAAGAAACAATTCGCAAAGTTGCGGAGGCAGAAGGAAAATATATTCGCCAGTCCGGAGGGAAAGGCCAATATGGACATTGCTATCTTCGCGTTGAGCCGCGCGCGCGGGGGGAAGGATATGAGTTTGAAGATGAACTCAAGGGCGGCGCGATTCCGCGGGAGTTTGTGCCGGCAATTCAAAAAGGAATTAAGGAAGCCATGGAAAAAGGCGTAGTGGCTGGTTATCCTTTGATTGATATGAAAGTTGCGGTTTATGACGGATCGTATCACGATGTTGACTCTTCGGAGGCCGCGTTTAAAATCGCCGGATCTATGGCGCTTCAGTCCGGAGTTAAGCGCGCCAGTCCGGTGCTTCTTGAACCGATTATGAAAATTGAAGTGCTCACTCCGGAGAATTTTATGGGCACGGTAATTGGAGACCTGAACTCCAAGCGTGGAGTGATTAAAGAAATGCGCGATCGGCAAAATATCAAAGTGATTGACGCGGATGTGCCTTTGGCCGAAATGTTTGGCTATGCCACTGCTTTGCGCTCTATGACCCAAGGAAGAGGTAGTTATACAATGGAATTTAGCCATTATGCAGAGGTACCTTCAAATGTGGCACAGTCAATCATAGAAAAAAAGACAGGAAGTAAATAACCATGCGAAGTCCGCATTTGAAATTGTAGCCGCAGGTCTTTAGCCGGCGCAATTGTAACGCGGGGCTAACGCCCCGCGTTTAGTTTTATGATATGATTGATGCATGTCGCTTTTTTCTTTTTGCTCTTCCCCAAAGCTCGCGCCTGATCTTTTAGAACCATTATCCACGGCCACTCCGCATGAACTTTTAAAGCAGTACTGGGGATTTTCGGATTTTCGGCTCGGCCAGAAAGAGGTGGTGGAAAGCGTAATTGCCGGACGCGATACTTTGGCAGTGATGCCTACCGGCGCGGGAAAATCGCTTTGCTATCAACTTCCGGCGCTTACAGCGTCCGGCACCACCATAATCGTGTCTCCGCTTGTCGCGCTGATGAAAGATCAGGTCGGGGCGCTTAAAGCGCGCGGCATTTTGGCGGAATTTGTGAATCATACGCTTGAGCCGCCGGAGATTGCGGGAATTATGGACGCAGTTGTCGCGGGTGATGTGCGTATTCTCTATGTTGCGCCGGAACGCTTTCAGTCGCGCGATTTTGTGCGCACGTTTGAAAAACTGCCAGTGGCACTTTTTGCCATTGACGAGGCGCACTGCGTATCGCACTGGGGACATGATTTTCGGCCGGATTATTTTACGCTCAAAAATGTTGTGGCCGCCCTGCCGCGCCGACCTACTGTTGTTGGATGTACTGCCACCGCCACGCCGGAAGTCAAAGAGGATATTGTTAAACAGCTGGGATTAAATGATCCGCAAGTTTTTGTGCGCGGATTTGATCGGCCGAACTTGCATTATTTTGTGGAACCCGGGATGAACAATTATGATCGCGATGCGGAAATTTTGCATTTAGCGAAAAAACTGGAAGGTACCGGCATTGTGTATGCCGGTACGCGCGACAGGGCCGAAGAGCTGGCCGCGATGTTTAATCAATATGGAATTTCCGCGCTGTCTTATCATGCCGGTATGGATGTGGAAAAGCGAAAGAAAGCGCAAGAGGATTTCATGACTGATAAGGCGCGCGTGATTGTGGCAACCGTGGCTTTTGGCATGGGCATTGATAAGCCGGATGTGCGTTTTGTTATTCATGCCGCCATGCCTGGATCGCTGGAGGCCTATTATCAGGAAGCCGGACGCGCCGGACGCGATGGGAAGGCGGCGCAGTGCGTACTTTTGCACTCTTGGGCGGACAAAAAATTGCAAGAGTATTTTATTAAAAAAGGATTGCAAGACATGCTGGAGAAAGGCAAGAGTAAATATGAAGCGGAAAAGTATGCCGCGCTGCGCACCGCGCGCCTTGAGCGCATCACTCATTATGTTACCACTCGTAAGTGTCGTCGCCGCAAGATTTTGGAATACTTCGGCGACCCGGACGCCGCCCGGATTGTAAACTGTCAAGGATGCGATATGTGTCTTAAAGGAGGGTTATGAAGTGTCTCCCTCTCCCTTTACGGGAGAGGGCAGGGTGAGGGATGCACCCCACCCACCTGCGCTTGATTTTTTGTTTTTGAAGTGATAGGATTGGGGAATGCTTATGGGTAAATTTAATTTCAAAGATGAACAAGATTTTGATAAGGTTAGTGAAAAGGCATCGGAGTTTTATGTTTCTGTTGGCGAAGTTAGTTGCCCGTATTTTGGTGAAAAGATTGTGTTTAATTCAGCGGGTTTTAAGCATTTGAAATTCAAATCAGACCAAGTTGCTCGTCCGCGTTCCGAGCAATACGCGCGATTAAAACTGCTCACTCTAGCTCCGCAGGTGCTTTCCCTTTCTCGGACAGTGCAGGGTATTTCTCATGTGAAACGCTTTGAACGAATCCGCACGCATAGTCGAACCGATACAATTTTTAAGCCAGTTTCGTATTATGAATTTATCGCTGTTTTGGAAAATGTACGGGTGAAAGTTGTGGTCAAGCAAATTGATGACGGGCAAAAATGCTTTTGGAGCATTATCCCATTTTGGAAAATTGATCCGGTAAACAGTCTGAGAGTTTTACATAGTAATAATTTAGAGCATGATTAAACTAAAAAACGCCGCAGAGCGGCATTCTTTAGCAGTACTTGGTTACAGCTTGGATAGCCGTGACAGGGCGAACCCTCCAAGCACCAAACTCACTATAACACACCAAACGCCTGCTTGTCAATCCTTATTTATCCCCATGCCATATTTCGCCCCAAAGCCAAAGCCCACCCGGGCTTGATTTTTTCTATTCTGCGATTCTGCGGAATTGCAGAATGAGAGGTGGGGAGGGTTATGAAGTATCTCCCTCTCCCTTCATGGGAGAGGGTAGGGTGAGGGACGCACCCCGCCCGCCTGCGCTTGATTTTTTGTTTTTGAAGGGGTAGTATAGGGGAATATGGGGGAACAAAAACAAAAGCACAAAGGAGCCGGACACCGCAAGCGGTTGCGCGAGAAATTTTTACAAAGCGGCCTTGACGGATTTTTGGATTATGAAATTGTGGAATTGCTTTTAACTCTGGGCACCCCCTTGAAGGATTGCAAAAGCATGGCCAAAGATGCGATTAAAGAATTCAAAGGATTGCGCAATGTGCTTGACGCTTCGCTTGAGGATCTGCAAAAAGTAAAGGGGATCGGTCCATCCAACGCGTTCGGAATAAAATTGTTTCAAGCGATGTCGGAGCGTTACGCAAAAGAACAAATACAAAAAAAGATTATACTGGATTCACCAAGAGCCGTCGTGAGTTATTTACAAAAGTCACTAGGTTTGGAAAAAAAAGAGCGTTTTGTTATACTTAGCCTAGACACACGAAATAATCTTATAAAAGTGAGTAATATTTCAGTTGGCACACTTAATGCTAGCATTGTTCATCCCAGGGAGGTGTTTAAGGAGGCAATTCAGTGCTCCGCGGTTGGGATTATAATCGCTCACAATCATCCCTCCGGATACATTAAACCGTCCCAAGAAGATATCATGATAACCGAACGATTGTGTAAGTCAGGTGAAACGGTTGATATAGAGGTTTTAGATCATATCATAGTTTCGCGATCTAATTATTTTAGTTTTAAAGAAGAAAGAGTCATATGACGATAAAGATCAAGCGTTATAAGAAAAAGCAAACTAAAAAATACTCGAATAGAAAACTAAACTATACTCAAAAAAAACGTGGTCCGTTTATAGTTAGAGAATCTTCAACTTCTCACGGAGATTATTCTACTCAAACGACAGATGATAGTGTTCGAAAGAAAACATATTCAGTTATCTCACTTTTTTCCGGATGCGGTGGGTTGGATCTGGGATTCGTTGGAGGTTTTAAATTTCTGGGAAGGAAATATGAAAAAAATGATTTTAAAGTAATATGGGCGAACGATATTGACGAACCGTCGTGTCAAACTTTCGCTAATTACTTCAAACATAGGGTCGTGTGTGGCGACATCACCGATATTATCGGCGGAAGATATGCCGCAAGTTTATTTGATGCTCCTTTACCAGATAAAGTTGATGTAGTTTTGGGAGGTTTTCCTTGTCAGGATTTCAGTCATGCCGGAAAGAGAAAAGGATTTAATAGCAAGCGTGGCTTGCTATATCAAAGTATGGCGGAAGTTATCAAAAGAACTAAACCTGTTTTGTTTGTCGCCGAAAACGTCCGAGGACTTCTCACGATGAATGGCGGCGAAGCGATACAAACAATTATTAAAGATTTTGAAAAATTGGGATACCACGTCGTTTATAAACTGCTTACGGCCGCCGATTACGGCGTGCCGCAAACACGAGAAAGAGTCATCATCGTTGGAACGAGCAAAGACAAGCTCCCGCCTTTTGAACATCCAAAACCGATTTTGGACGAAAAAAACTGGGTCAACTTAAAACAAGCGATCGGCGATTTGGAGAAAGCGGAGGAAGGAAAAATCGCTAACCACTACTGGTCAAAAGCGAAAAAAAATAAAGGACAAGGCAACTCGGTCGTCTCGGCGGATAAGCCGGGGCCAACAATGCGAACAGAACACCACGGAAATATAGAGTATCATTGGAATGGAAAAAGGAGGTTGTCGGCGAGAGAGGCGGCACGAATTCAATCTTTTCCAGACGATCTTATCTTTTATCCATCTACTTCCTCGGCTTATAAACAGATTGGTAACGCCGTACCGCCTGTTTTGGCTTGGCACGTCGCCACAGCGATTGAAAAGTTTTTAGATAAAAATTTGAAATAATTATGATTTACGTCGCGAAACCCAACGCCAAAGAAAAAGATTTTATTGCCTTGCTTGAGAAATCAAGAAAGTTAATATTGGCCTTTTTGAGCGGTAAGAAAAATATCTCGCCGACCTATTTTGAAGCGATAGTTTTTGAGCAAATGCGTGAAGCGGCGAAAGGCACGACTTTCGAGGGAACAGTTAAACAAACAGGAACACACGCTTTCCCCGACATCATCGCCAATAAATACTTTGGTGTTGAAGTTAAGATGACAGCCAACGATCATTGGACTTCAACCGGAAATAGCGTCCTTGAATCTTCACGAATCGAAGATGTTGAAAGAATTTATATCGTGTTCGGAAAATTCGGCGGCAGGCTGGATATTCGTTACCGACTTTATCAAGAATGTCTGCCAGAGATTAGCGTTACGCACTCTCCTCGTTACAGAATTAACATGGACTTGCCGCTCGGTAAATCAATTTTCGACAAAATAGGTGTTGACTATGACACTTTGAGAAAAGACGATAATTCAATACAAAAGATCAAAAATTACTACCGCTCTCTACTGAAAGAAGGCGAGGAATTATGGTGGATAGACCAAGACGGAGACGATAAGGCGGTTAGCCCTATCATTAAACCATTCAGAGGTTTAAGCGACAAGGAAAAAGAAAATTTCGTGGTTGAAGCGATGATTCTGTTTCCTGAAATGTTTGGCAACAGCTCGACAAAGTTTGAACGAGCGGCCGCTTATCTTATCGCTGAATACAACGCCGTTTCCGCCAGTTTGCGAGATTTATTCACCGCCGGTGGACAAATTAAATTGAAAGTTAAAGGCAAAAATGTCGTAGTGCCACAATTGGCTTATCGCTTGCATATCAGAGCGAAAGCGATTGAAAAGAAGATCAAGGATCTGGACGCCAAAACTCTCGCCTACTATTGGCGAAACGATAAATTGGAAAGCGATCGCTTAAAGCAGTGGAAAAAGCTTTTGAATGATAAATTCGTCCTTGTTAAGTCTGGCGTCAAAGCTTCCGACATTTTTGACGCGGGACTTTTATGAAAAAGACGAAAAACTATCTAAATCGAAATTTCAAAAAAGAGCGGAGTGAAGATTTGCTTCCAATAAAAAAGCGTTCAGAGTTGATGTCAAAAATCCGTTCAAGAGACACGAAATTCGAGCGAGAATTTATAGTTTCTTTGCGGAAGACCACTCGCAAAAAATTCCAAACGAATGTCTCATCAATCAAGGGAAAACCGGATATAGTTTTTCAACAAGACAAAGTTTGTGTTTTTCTTGATAGCGACTTTTGGCATGGTTGGTACTATCCACGCTGGAAACATTTGCTAAAAAACGATTTCTGGCGAGAAAAGATAGAAAACAATCGCAAGCGAGATAGAAAAACCACAGCTTATTTAAGTAAAAAGGGCTGGACCATTTTGCGTTTCTGGGAACATAAAATAAAGAATCCAGATGAAAGTATTAGAAAAATCTTGAAGGAAATATAATGAGCATTAAAGTCCGCGACTACGAAAAACAAATTGACCAGCTCGTCTATAAACTCTACGCCCTCACCCCGGAGGAGATTAAAATTGTTGAAAATGGAAAATAAACAAAAATCTACTGAATTCAAAACGCTCATGGACTATGCAAAGGAAATGCATCATCGTTATTTCCGCGCACTTTCCGCTTTTTATGCGTATGAAGGTTTGCGAGAAGTTCTTGCGACAAATATTGTTGGGCAATCAGAAGCCGAAGAAAATGCAAAAACAATTGGCAAATATAGTGGCCTTTTCACCCCTTCGCAGGAGGCTTTAAGAGTTTACTTTTTCTTGGAGCTTGCAAAAATGTTTGATTCTTCTAAAGAGGCATTGCACATCTATAAGATTTTTAACTTCACCGAAAGTAATCTTAAAAACTTAACCGTTGATGCATTCAAAGAATATAACCAAAATCAGCCACGCGCTTTTCTTGAGACGCTGGTTAATGAATACAAAGGCATGGCTCACAAAGAACTTATAGCGATAAAAGAAATGCTAAATGACCACAAGACCACGCTTGAAAAATTAGATAAATATCGCAACAAGTGGCTGGCACATGACGATATCAATAAACCAGAAACACCATCCATAACCGGAGAGGAAATCAAAGCTCTATTTGAAGCCTTAGCAAAAATGCTCAATTCCATAACTGGTCGATTGAATAGTGAATCGTGGACATATTCTCATGTAGAAAATGATGTAAAACATCATGTGCGTTTGGTTGTCGATCACCTACGGAGATTTGAGCCGTATCGTTTGAAGGAGATTGAAGAAAAATATCGAATAAATCCGGAGGGTTAAATAATAAGGTTTTATGGAAATATTTATAAAATTTTTAGATACATGGCAGACATTAATAGGTGCCGCCCTCGGCCCCTTTCTTGCCGTCATTCTTTCTGCGGTTGGTTTTTGGATAAAATCCATAGTTGAAAACAAAAGGGAGCGCAAAGAATTCTTACGACGGATAGAGGTGGGAATTACCCGGAGTTTAGATGATACATATAAAACTCGCCAAAAACTTCTTTATTTTGTTTCGAGATTAAAGAATCTGGTGGCTGAAATAAGAGCCGTGACAGACCCTCGCCAGTTTTCTCTCGAAAGTATCAATTATCCAACGGTACGAGAAATCTACAGAGATATAGAAGCACCGAATTTCAAAGTGAAAAGCTATTATCTGCATAATAAACTTTTATGGGCTGATGCCGGAATTAAAGAGACAAACGAAACTGTAGTTAGCTTGAAAAACGACTTTGCCGAATTGCAGAGAAAAAACGAACTACACATTATTTTAATGAGACAAAATGCCAATCCAAATCCAGCTCAACAAAGGGTGGAATATTCTGCAAACCTTGAATTATTTGCAAATGCTATCGATGACTTCATCGCCAGATTTATGAAACAGGGTATTGAGATAATGACACAAATTAAAATCTATAATGAACATTTGCGTCGAAAGCACAGCCATTGGTTTTTATGGAAATATGAGGGGACTAAGTTTAAATATTTTTATAACAAAGCAGAACAAAAACAATTTTCCAGAAATCTTGATTCTTTGGAACGCATTGATATGGTGATTCGAACAGAGGTTGAGGCGGCTATAAAAGAAGCGGAGGCAAGAGCCGAAAAGTTATCTCAAGATAGGAACTAATTAAATTTCAAAATTTATGGACGAAGAAAAAGAGCGGCAAAAAGAAATAAAAGAAAAATTGGAAAGCGAGGGGCTTGACCCCGAAGAGTTTGACGAGGACGAGCGAGAAGAACTCGCTGATTTACTTTAATTAAACATGAATACCATCAAAGAATGTTTTGATACAATTTTGCGCGGTAAAAATTGTGCGGCCGCATGAAAAAGTGCCTGGATCAGAAACATCACGATCGTGAGGAATCTGACCCAACAGTCTCCAACACCTCGTTCTGCGATTCCCGCCCAAGGCGGACAGGCCGCGGAATCGCAGAACGCGCAAAGATGCGCAAAGTGAACGATA